>CALWTI010000008.1 GCA_944384425.1 uncultured Clostridia bacterium
TTACAGCGTTGCAAAAGTTTGCGAAAACTGGGATACATATCTTAAAAGTTTGTATGTTTTTGAAGGCGTAAACTTTGACAAAAATTCACCTAGTTATGACGAAAGAGCTGAGTATCTTAATGTCAATGTTAGAATAATGCAACCATATGCCGCTGCATACGCATACACAGAACACATAGGCATTCAAACAAACAACTGGCAAGACGCTGCCATAACGGGCGAAAACTTTGGCTGGGGCATGACACACGAAATTGGACACATGATGGACATTAGCGAGCGTGTTGTGTCAGAAACAACAAACAACATGGTGTCCAACTTCAACAAGTCAGCAAATGAGAAAACTGGTTCCAGAGAAAACCATTCAACAATCACAAACCTCATGGCTCCTGACGATGTCGACCCTGCAAATGTTTGGCAAAAAAATTCTGGCAATGCAGCAATTTGGTGGAATATTGAAAGTATCTTCCCTGGATACTGGGGCAAACTTGAAAATATGTACCGAACAGCCACCGCTAGTGGTATGAACAAAGTTGAAAAGCAAGTCTATTTTAGCAGTATTGTTACAGGTATTGACCTATCATACTACTTTGAAAGATATGGCTATGCACTTGGCGGAACAATGTTTGTTGAAAGCACTGCTAGTGACGCATTCAAAACCGCAATGCAAAAACTGCATGATGACGGGACAATAGTCAACAATCCATTAAAGCTATGGTATGTTGACAATATGACATATACCTACCTACTCGAATATGGCGACAAACTCGATATCTACGACGATTCAATGAAGATAAATATAGTCTCAGTTGAGAAGACGAGTAACGGCTACGGCATACTTATGCCATACCAAAAAGACAAAATTGGACATCTTGGCTACGAAATACTTGAAGGAAATGATACCGACGACTACAAAGTAATCGCCTTCACAAACTCAAACTATTACACTGACACAAAAACATACCCTGACGGCTACACACCTAATTACAAAATAAGAGCTTATGACAGAAGACTAAATGCAACGGCACTTAGTGACACATATACAAATCAAAGCACAACAGTTTGTCGCATAGAAGACAAATACTACAACACGCTCAAAGACGCAATAAATAATGCTAGCGCTGGTGACACAATATATCTTTTAAATGATATAAAAGAAAACAGCATTGTTGTAGACAAAAATATAACTTTAAAAATAGATTCTAGCGTTAAAAAAGATATAACTTTTTACAAGACAACTTCCTTAAACATCTTCACAGTGAACTCAGCAGTAAATTTTGTTATTGAAGGAAATAGCACAAACAAAATAGTTTTTGAAGGAAATTATGCAAATCTTGGTGATAGAGCAATTGTTTCAAACGGCAACTTCACAACAAAAAATGTAATATTTAAAAACTTCAATTCAAATACTTCTGCCGGTGGCGTGATATATGTTGCAAGTGGCACCGCGACATTTGAAAACACAGAATTTTTGAACAATAAGGCAAATGACAATGGTGGGGCAATAACGACATCAACTTCTGCTTCACTTGTAATTAACTCGTGCACTTTTGAAAATAACTCAGTAAGTGGCAATGGTGGAGCACTTGAATTAAAATGCAAAACAGTTGTCACAAATTCACGCTTTATTTCAAACAAAGCATCAAGCGCCGGCGCTTTTATCAACAACTCAGGCACTTGCACATTCACAAACTGTGAATTTATCCAAAACAGTGCTAGTGGTTTTGGTGGAGTGTGCTTTGCATACGGCACAGTGCAGTTTAAAAATTGCAAGTTCACATCAAATAGCGCAAAGTATGGCGGAGTTGTCTATGGTCAAAGTTCTTCAAAAACGACTTTTTCAAACTGTACCCTAACCCAAAATTCAGCATCAGTTGAAGGTGCAACCGTTTATACAAATCAGTACAGCACAATAACATTAAATAACTCAGATATCTTTTCAAACAAATCAAATAAAGGCGATGTGCTTTACCTAAACAACGGAACAATCACTTTAAATGTTACAGACAACAAAATTGAAGGCGAAATGTATTTGAATGGTTCAAACACATTGAAATTAAACGGCAATTTGACCAACATAAATGCAACAATTTATTCTGATAAAGGCTTTGACCAAACAATTATAACTAACAACACAGTTATGTCAGAAGATTTTAAAAATCACATAAAGATTTCACCAAAAATCTCTTCTAAATATGACCTATATCTTTCTGACAACCAAAAAGAAATAAAATTAAAAAAGGCAACCTATCAAATAGGCATCACCGTTGCAGATAAAACCACAATGATTGACACGCTTTTTGCGTATGGTGACACATACACACTACCTACTGCCGAAGTTTCAAATCTGTATGAGTTTGTTTGTTGGCAATATGCAAATGCAACATACAACCCTGGCGACACAATAACAATAACCCAAAATACAAACATTGTTGCAGTGCTAAATCAGCTTTCATTCAATTTAAAAATCAACATAAATGGCGAAATAGTCACATCAAAAATGTCATATGCTGATGGCGACACAATATCGCTTGCCTCGCTTATTGACTCAAACAAATACAAAGTTCTTGGCTGGTATTATGCCGGTGACACATATGAGCCAAATGAAAATATTACATTTGATAAATACTACACAGATATAACTGCCATTGTTGAGCAAACTTCACAAAACGAACCACAAACACAGCCACAAAATCAAACAATGCTTTATGTTATTATTTTCGGCGCTATCTTCTTAATAATTGTAATTATCACAATAATTATTTTAATTATAAAAAAACGCAAAAAAAATAAATAAAGCATAAAAGTAATAAACACACATTTAATTGTGTGTTTTTTGCTTATTTTTACAAAAGTTTTATTTTGAAAATAACAACGCCATATTTATTTTCATCTTCACGACTATATATCGTTCTGTATGTGTCTATCATCTCTTGCTTAGTTGAATTTTTAAAGCCCAAATCACTTTTGTCAACACTATCTGCCATTTCGTCAAAATTCTTAAAAATAAATTTATCCAAAATAATCGCCGTCAATGTTTGAGCTTTGTCTGGAAGTTTATAAAAAGTTATTGTGTCAAAAACATTGAAGTCTTTACGCTTCTCGTCGTTTAGTCGCCCTTCCAAAGTTTTCTCTCCACTTTTAATTAGCTCAAAATATATTGGAGATAGACTCAGTATGTGGTGTTTATGGCTATTTTGTTCTATTTTTTTATTTTCCATCTTTCTCCTAAAAAAGTGTTTTCTGATACTTTCATTTTTAACATTGGCACAAAAAAACTTGCATTGTTATATAAAATTATATATAATATATAATGTTTATGGGCAATTAACTCAGTTGGTAGAGTGCCACTTTCACGTAGTGGAAGTCAGGAGTTCGAGCCTCTTATTGCCCACCAATAATATTTATGGTTAGCATGACGCTAACCATTTTTTTACTATCTTATTATTCACCTTTACAATTTTACCAATGTGATCTTTATTCATATAACCTCCCTTATATTTTTAAAACCCACTTTATTCCCTTGGCAGTTCTGTTTATTGTGTTTGCAAAATGATTGCCGATGTTCATCTCAAAAGTTGTCAATATGTTTTTAGATTTAAAATAATTATAAATTTTTTGAGTATTTTCGTCAACACATCTAAGATATATATTTTTTGTGCTCGCCTCTTTGTCACCCAAAGAAAAATATATGCTTTTTGGTATTTTCTTCATTTTGTTATTAAAAACAAAATCACAAAAGTTTGGAAACCAAAGCGAACCCGAAGCTGAAGCAACTTTATCAAACAAAGTGGTCTTGAAAATGGAATAAACGGCAAAAAGTCCCGCAAGCGAATATCCCGCAATTATGTTATAGCTACCACTATTTTTAATAAAACTATTGACCAAAGGCAAAATTTCACTACTCAAAATATTCAAAAAATCGTCTGCCATGCCCTTGCTCTCTTCGTCATTTTTATATATTGGTGGAATACGCCAAGGTGTTAGATAGTCATTCCAATTAAAGTTTGATATTGCGACCAAAATAAAAGGCTTGCAATTTATTTTTTTGCACTCATTCCAAACTTTTTCGCCGTCATCAAAAACCATTGGAAGATAAACAACTGGCACATCTTTTAGCTCTTCGCCATAAACACAAACTTTGATTTTCTCACTTGTTTCAAAATTTATCACTTCGTCACCTTTTAATAAATATCAACTTCAACTTATCACAAAAAATTTATTTATGTCAATTACACAATTTGTTTTAAAAAAATTTTTATTGAAATTTTATTAAGAATAAAGTATTATTATAAAAACTAGATAAATAAGGCAAAAATAATGAAAAATTTTAATAAATAAGGAGAATTTATGGAAGAAAAAGATTTATTAAAACTTTCAGCGAAAGAGCTCACCGATATGGGCGTTTGTCCAACTTGTCTAAACAGAAAATATAACGGTGCAATATTTGGTGACGACAGTAAACTCAAACTTTATGAAGACAAAGATATTGAATGTTTGTTTGTTGCAAACCCAAGGGCTGTCGGCCATATGATGATATCGACACAAACGCACTATCACGATATGAGTGAAGCTCCTGATGCTCTAAACTGCAAGATGATTAAATTTGCCAAGCAGTTTATGATAATACTAAAAGAAGTTTATGGCTGTGAAAGAGTTTATCTTTGCACAATGAGCGACGGCCCTATGAACCACTATCACCTTCAACTTATCCCACGCTACTCATTTGAAGAGCGTGGCTCAAAAAATTTCGTCAAACCAAGAAAGGAATATGTGTTTGACGAAAAATCATTTCTTTTAATAAGACAAAAAATTTCACAGTTCGCTAAAACTCTTAAAAATTAAAAGAACTTTTTAATCATTTTTTTCTTAAACTTTGTGTGTGGTCTATATCTTAGTGACACATCTATTTTTGTTGACTTATTAACAATACTTTTGTGGTGTGAGAAAGTGTCAAACCCACGCTTGCCATGGTATGCCCCCATTCCACTTTGTCCAACTCCGCCAAATGCTAAAAGTGGTGTTGTTAAGTGCATAATGGTGTCATTTATGCAACCACCACCAAACATAACATTGTCTTCAAAAAAGCTTATCGTGTGCTTGTCTTGACTAAACACATACATAGCAAGTGGCGTGTCATTTCTTCTTATTATTTCAAGCGCTTCGGCGTTTGTCTTGTATGTAACAACTGGAAGTATTGGTCCAAAAATCTCTTCTGTCATCAAAAGTGAATCTTTGCTTGGGTCAACAACTATTGTTGGCTCAACTTTTAAACTGTTTGCGTCAGACTTGCCACCATAATATATATTTTGCCCGTCAAGAAAACTTATCACTTTGTTAAAATGTTTTTCTGATATGATTTTGCCATAATTTTCGTCTTCAAGTGGGTGTTCGCCGTATTGACGCTTTATCTCGCTCACAAGAGCTTTTAGTAGTTGCTCTTTGACGCTTTCATGCACCAAAATATAGTCAGGGGCAACGCAAGTTTGACCAACATTCATAAATTTTCCAAACACTATTCTTCTTGCTGAAAGGTCTATTTTTGCACTCTTGTCAACTATGCATGGGCTTTTTCCGCCGAGTTCAAGCGTGACTGTCGTCATGTACTTTTCTGCACTTTGCAAAACGACATGACCAACCGCCTTGCTCCCAGTGAAAAATATGTGGTCAAATTTAAGCGTCAAAAGGTCTTGATTGGCTTCACGACCACCAAGTATGCTTGCAACATATTTTGTGTCAAAAGTGTCAGACAAAATGTCATGAATAAGCTGACTTGTGGCTGGCGAATATGACGATGGCTTGACAATGGCTGTGTTCCCTGCCGCAAGTGCGTCAACAAGTGGCTCAATGGTGAGCATAAAAGGATAGTTCCAAGGGCTCATTATGAGCACATTGCCTTTTGGACATGGTAAAACATATGACTTTGACGAAAAGTTCGCTATTTCAGTGTGTACTTTTTGCTTTTTCGCAAATTTATTAAGATGGCTGAGCATAAAGTCAATTTCATTGATAACAAGTGCAAATTCAGACATATAACTTTCAATCTCTGCCTTGCCTAGGTCCTTTTTTAGTGCGTCATAAATGTTTTGTTCGTTTTGAATTATCGCGGTTTTTAGTTTCTTGAGTTGCTTTTTTCTAAAATGCAAATCTCTTGTTTCTCCCGTCAAAAAATACTCTCTTTGACTTTGTAATATATCTTGCGTTGTCATTATTTCCTCCTAAGTGTGTTTTATTTTAATTGAAAGTATCCATAAAATCTACATCAAAAGAAACGCCTAATTTTGCAAACATCTCTATTGTTGCTGGCGTTAGGGCTATAATTGGCCTTTCGTTCGTCTTTGTGAAAATCAAGCTGAAAGTTGCCTTGCCGCTATTTTCTGCAAGCACTTTTTTCAAGTCGCCAAAATATTCAAAAATATGTCTTGTAAAACTTTCAATTGCCATGTCGGTATTTATGCTCATTGACTCCTTTGACCTATACCAAATCTTTGCTGCTTTGTGTGGACCTTTTGAGTCTACAAAAGATGTCTTTTTGTGCGCCTCAATACCAAAATGCTTTTCTATTTCGTTCACATCCACATCTTTTTTGAAATCTAGATGCAAACTTATATGATAACTATATTTTTCTTCCATTGTTTTCATATCTTTTCTCATTAAATTAACAATGAAAGTATATCATACAACATATTTATTTAAAAATGAATTTTGTGTTATACAATACAACTTTATGTGCAATTTTGACAAATTATGAAATTTATGAGTGTTTCGACAAATTTTTACAAACAAAAATATTTAATAGACGCACATAATTTTTTTCAATAGTTTGACGAAACATGGTCTTATTTTATATACTTAAACCATAAAAGGAAAAAACTATGGACTATTTAATTGTTGGCGCTGGACTTTTTGGCGCAGTTTGTGCAAGAGAACTTACAAAAAAAGGTAAAAAGTGTGTTGTGATTGACAGACGCCCTCACATCGCAGGGAATTGCTACACCGAAGAAATTGAATCAATAAACGTTCACAAATATGGTGCGCACATATTCCACACACAAGACAAAGAAATTTGGGACTATGTCAATCAATTCGCAGAATTTAACAACTACATAAACTCCCCTGTCGCAAGGTATAAAAATGAAATATATAATATGCCATTTAACATGAATACATTTACTAAACTTTGGAGCGATGTCTTCACCCCTGATGATGCAAAGAAAAAAATCGAAAGTGAACGCAGTGCATATTATACACAAGACCCAAAGAACCTTGAACAACAGGCAATTAACCTTGTTGGAAAAACAATTTTTGAAAAACTTGTCAAGGGATACACCGAAAAACAATGGGGCAAAAGTTGTGACGAACTGCCTGCCTTTATCATAAAAAGATTGCCAGTAAGGTTCACTTTTGACAATAACTATTTCAATGATAGATATCAAGGTATTCCTATTGGTGGATACACAAAAATGGTTGAAAAAATGCTTAAAGGCGTTGAAGTTAGACTCAATGAAGATTTTCTCAAAAACAAAGAACAGTATTTAAGCCAAGCGAAAAAAATAATCTACACTGGCGCAATAGATGAGTATTTTGACTATGTTTATGGCGCTCTTGAATATAGAAGCGTGAGATTTGAAACGCAAGTTTATGACACCGATAACTACCAAGGTAACGCCGTTATCAATTATACTGACAAAGATGTGCCATACACACGAGTCATTGAACACAAGCATTTTGAATTTGGTAAACAACCAAAAACTGTTGTTAGTCGTGAGTACTCAAAAAAATGGGAGAAAGGTGATGAACCATACTACCCTGTAAATGATGAAAAGAACTCAATGCTATATAGTAAATATAAAGCCCTCGCCGAAACACAAGACAAAGTTATTTTTGGTGGACGGCTTGGACAATATAAATATTTCGATATGCACAATGTCATACGCGAAGCATTAAATTTGGTACAAAAATTGGTTTAACAATGTTAAACCAATTTTTTTATTTAATAGACAGTGTGACAGTGACATCACCGTCACCAAGCAAACTTTTTAATTGACTTTGACTAATATTTTCAATTTTACCAAGCCTTGTGAACGTGTAGGCATTTTTGTCGTAATAAATTACAAAATATTTGCCTTGATACAAAATCAAGTCCCCTGCACTTGTGGCGAAGTATGTGTCATTTCTTGGCAATGTTTTTCCAAGTGAACCAACTTTTTCAAAATTAGAATAGTCATTCATTTCAATGACAATGTCGCCTTTCTTTAAAATATCCATAAGCGCTTTTGTTGATGTATTGTCAACAAGCTTTGCTTGCAAAACCTTCTCACCAATTTTTATAAAAATCACATTATCCATTATTATCTCCGTTTAAAGAATATAAAACCAATTACTAAACCTATTAAATGTTTTTTAAAAAAACATGATGAAATAAATTGGTAAATAAATTATGTTATTTTTCTCAAAAACTTTATTTTCATTTGAGAGTACATAGCCTTTTTTTACATTATAATCTTTGTTTCTAAGTAAATTATTTAAAGCACTGTGTACGCTATAATCTTTGCCAGATTTGATCTCTAGTGGAGTTATACATAAATTTTGATAGTCATCTATCAAAAAGTCAACTTCGCCCTTGGCTTTATTGTCATAATAATACAAATTGTGACCATGTGCTTTTAATTCACTTGCGACAACACTCTCATATACACTGCCAAGATTTATGCTTTTGTCATTATTTAAAATTGCATTGATATTGTTTTTGTATAATATACTCGTCAAAAGTCCAACATCGTTTAAATATAACTTCAATAAATTTTTTTTGCTTGATTCTATTAGAGGAAATTTAGGATTTGAAATTGCGTGAACTTCAAGAGCTATTCCCGAACTTATCAAATAATCAAATTCATCTTGATACTCGCTTGCTTTTTTACCTTTTTTATTTTCTATATCTTGAATAACTACTCTCTTCTTTTTATTCTCCAAATTTGACGGAATAAGATCATAAACACGCCTAATTTTTAATTTGTTTTGACTGTCGTATTTTGAGGCGTCAAGAGAATAATAGCTGTGAATGTCTTCTTGAATTTTTCGAATTTTTACCACATTAAACTCATTGATATAGGTATTTACAGCATCCGGCAAACCACCAACAATCAAATATTTTTTGAAATAATCAAGTAACTTGTTGTGAATATTTTCATCAAGGCTTCGCCTTTCCTTAAAGTGCTTTTTAAATATATCAATCGCCATTTTATTTACGCCATTGGCAAGCAAAAACTCTTCAAAATCTAACGGATACATATGAATAATTTCTATGCTTCCAATAGGTATTGATGTGGTATTCGCAAGTGTCACCCCCAAGAGTGAACCACTTGCAATATAAGTAAATTTATTGTCAGCTTTTAAGAATTTTAATAGTGTCAAAAGGTTTGGATATGCCTGAATTTCGTCAAGAAATATCAATGTATCATTTTTTGTGCCTAGATTAGACTTTGCGACAATACTGACCTGCAAATAAAAATCTTCAATTGTCTTTACATTTTCAAAAAGTTTATCTCCAAGATAATCTTCAAGCAGGTTTATTTCAACATAATTTTTAAACATCATTTTGCCAACATATCTTATGATAAATGACTTGCCAACTTGACGAGCGCCATCAATAATAAGAATTTTATTTGAATTACTGTCAAAATGTTTTTTAATAACATTTCCGATTTTTCTATATAGCATAAACATACCTCTTTTTAGTAAATTTTATAAATAAAAATAATATAAGTCAAGCAAGAACGCCACTTTTCTATAAAAATTAATAAGTATTTATGCCACTTTTCTATATAAAAAATGCAAAAAGTTTTCCACTTTTCTATAAAATTGTAACAATTTGTCTGTTTTTGTTAAAGAATTGGTCATCTAATAAAGAATAAGACGAACTAACAAACGAAAATTATGAGGCATCTGCTTTGTTTCTGCAAAGCCGTGCAAAACAGTCATTTAGGGAACTAAACTCCTGCTTTGCCCGACTTTGCGAGCCTCGCATCTGCACTCCTAATTTCCGTTTGTTGAATGATAATATATACGCCTCACAATTTTGCGTTCGTCGAACAAATATGTGTTGTAATTCTTACTAGATGAGCTTGCAAGTTTTGAAACAAGGAATGCACTGCATTTCTTTATTAGAAGTCACTGCAAAAGTGCCAACGTTCACGGTATATATGTCCTGCGTGGAATTGTCGCCAAATTTCATACATGACATCAATATATACAAAAAAATTTTCATAATAGGAGAGAGAATATGAAAAGAAAATTTAAATTATTTGCAACAGTAGCATCACTTTGCCTTTCTGTTGCACTTATGGCTTTCGGTGTATATGCTGCAAGTACTGTTACATATTCAGTTAGTGGTACAGTATCATTTGAAGCACAAGTTGCTTGTACTTGGAATGTCACAGTAACATATGGTGATAAAACAACATCAGCAACAACAAAAACAGAAGAGGAAAGAAAATTAGTCGCAAATGCAACTGATGCAACAGCATCTAAAGATGTTGCACTCGGCCCAGTATCATTGGGAACTGATACTACAGGTGTAAAAAACAATATTGTTATTTATACAATAACATGTAAAAATGAAGGTAAGGCAGCTATATCAATTTCAGTTGATGATGCAGATACAGATATGGCTACACTAGATACACGTTGGACTGTATCAGTTACAGAAGATTATGACCTTGCTGGTACAGAACCAACTTCAAGAGATGCAATCTCAGACGTTGTTGGTGGAGACTTGGCTGCGGGTGAAACATATACACTTGTTATCACTGGAACACTTTCAGATTTCACTCAACAATTAACAACACAAAATCTTTCACTTGCTTTCACAGCATCAGCAAAAAATGTTTAATTATTAATTAAAAACAAGGACTGGCGAGCCTTGTTTTTTTATGTCTAAAAAATGATTGTTTGAAATTTATTTTGTATTTTTTTATTTAAATTATTTTTGTTATTTATTATTTCATTTGGTCCTGTTATTTTTAATTATTTATCAATTTCTTTTACTGATAAATAAAGGCAAAAATTATATTTTAATTATTTATTTTGTCATTATTTAAAGATATTTAATATTGAATATTATTTAATAATAAAAAGCACAAAAATGTTAGGATAATTACAAATTTCACAAAATATTATTTCAAAAAAATTGCATAAAAAAACAAGGCTCGCCAGTCCTTGTTTTTTATTATAATTTATTAAGCTTAAACTGATGTTCCACTTGCTGTGAATGGCAAAGTGAAAGATACTACAGGCAAACCTTTGGTCAAATCTTTCAATTCCAATGTCATTGTGAAAGTATAAACATCGGTTTCGCCAAGATCATCTTTAGCTTCGGCTTGTGCTGTGTATCCAGTTGTTAATTCATCACTTTCCATAGGCTCACCATCATTATAAGTTACTGTTAAATTATCATGAGATGGCAATTGAATTCCTTCTCCAAGACCAATTGTGATTGCTTGGGCTCCTAGGTTGGTACATTTTACTGTAATTATAATTTTATTATGATCTGTTTCTGAACCAAATTGCATTGGATTTGTTGGTTTCCATTCAGCACTCGTAGTAGTATCTGTTGCTTGGAATGTATGACTGGCTGTTGCTCCAGTAGTATCTACAGGAGTTGTTCCGTCACCATAAGTTGCTGTTACTTCCCAAGTACAATTAACATTAGCTGAGAATGATACACTACCACTAACTGTGTATGTAACTTTTGTTGCAGCATATACACCGAAAGCCATAAGTGCAACAGAAAGGCAAAGTGATGCTACTGTTGCAAATAATTTAAATTTTCTTTTCATATTCTCTCTCCTATTATGAAAAAATTTTTTTTGTATATATTGATGTCATGTATGAAATTTGGCGACAATTCCATGCAGGACATATATACCGTGAACGTTGGCACTTTTGCAGTGACTTCTAATGAAGAAATGCAGAGCATTTCTTGTTTCAAAACTCGAAAGCCCATCTAGTAAGAATTACAACAAATATTTGTTTGACAAACACAAAATTGTGAGGCGTATGCTAGGCTCGACGGGTACCCTCACGCACGAGCGTACTTTGTACGTGACTGTGTGAGGGTTGCCCGACAGTAAACGACGCAGACGCCCACAATTTTGCGTTCGTCTTATTCTTTATTAGATGACCCCATATTTATATGTAAAAGTGCGTTGAAATTGACTTAACTCAATTTCAATATAAGAATAGCAGTATCAAAATTTTAAGTCAAACAAATACAACAAATTTTTTACACAATTTTATGCTTTTTGAGAAAATGTATAGCATAAGTTGTGGTTTTTTGCGAATATATCAAAATTTAACGCAAGATATATGCTTGTCAAACCTATTAAAACAACGGCTTTTCCATCGTTGGTGGTATTTCTATATTTAAAAGTTTAAGCACTGTTGGTGCAACATTGCAAAGTTTGCCGTCACTGAGCTTAACATCTTTATATTTTTCGCTCACAAGCCAAATGGGTACTGGGTTTGTTGTGTGGCTTGTAATTACATTGCCCTTTTCGTCAAGCATTGTTTCGGCGTTGCCATGGTCTGCCGTTATGATTAAATCTCCCCCTGCCATGAGCGAAGCAAGAGCTATTGCATAGGCGCATTTGTCAAGTGCTGTTATGGCGATTTTGGTTGCCTCAATGTTGCCAGTGTGACCAAGCATATCGGCATTTGAGAGATTGACAAGAATAAAGTCGTATTTTTTTGACGCAATTGCCGAAAGCACTTCATCGGTTATTTCAAAAGCTTTCATCTTTGGTGTTTTTGAAAAGTCCTGGACATTTTCGCTTTCAATCAACTTTCTATCTTCACCTTCATATGCCTTTTCAATTCCACCATTAAAGAAAAATGTGACATGGGCATACTTCGTTGTTTCGCTTGTGTGAAACTGTTTAAGCCCTGCTTTTGAGATTACTTCGGACAAGTTGTCTTCAATTTTCTCAGGCGGGAAGGCGACAATAACATTTTTGAATGTGGCGTCATATTCCGTCATTGTGCAAAACATAAGGTCGTGAATGTGCTTTGTTTCAAACTTATCAAAAGATGTGTCAGTGAAAGCCTGCGTAAGTTCCCTTGCCCTATCGGTGCGAAAGTTGAAGTAAATCACGCCGTCAAAACTATCTATTGTTTTTGGTCTACCTATTATGGTTGGCTCAACAAACTCATCGAACACCCCGTCGCTATAACTTTGTTTAAGTGCGCTTTGTGCGTTTTGATAGTAATTTTCTGCATGGCCAAGAGCGAGCATATCATATGCTTTTTCCACCCTATCCCATCTTTTTTCACGGTCCATTGCATACACTCTGCCACACAGCGTGCAGATTTTTGCTTTGCCCGAAATTTTTTGTTCAAGCTCTTTAACAAACATAATTCCGCTATCTCTAAGCGTGTCACGGCCGTCCATAAAGCAGTGAATACAAATATCTTCCACCCCAGCACTATGCGCCATATCCACAAGAGCATAAAGGTGATTTATGTGAGAGTGTACACCGCCGTCAGACAAAAGCCCCATTAAATGTAGTGTTGAATTATGTGAAAGCACATGATTTATGACTTTTTTAAATGCAGTGTTTTCAAAAAACTCACCACTTTTTATGGAGTTGTTTATTCTAGGCAAGTCCTGATAGACAATTCTTCCAGCGCCAAGGTTCAAGTGTCCCACTTCACTATTGCCCATTTGTCCTTTTTCAAGCCCCACACACTCACCACTTGCGCAAAGTGTTGCATGTGGATAGATGTTAAGCTTGTCCAAGTTTGGAGTGCCTGCAAGCTTGATTGCGTTTCCATATGTTTTGTCACTAAGACCAAAACCGTCTAATATTAGTAATGTAACCATATTTTAAGTATAGTACAATTTAAAAAAAACACAAATAAAAACAAACACAGTTCACACTTTGTTTAAAGTTTATAATAAAAAAAAATAATAATAATTTTTTTGTTGACAAAATACGACTATTGCCGTATAATAGCAAAGTCACATATCGTGGCAAGGAAATATTTGGCGATGTAGCTCAGTTGGCTAGAGCGTGCGGTTCATACCCGCAAGGTCAGTGGTTCGAGCCTACTCATCGCCACCACAGATGGTCCCATGGTCAATCGGTTAAGACACCGCCCTTTCACGGCGGAGTGAGCAGTTCGATTCTGCTTGGGATCACCAAACAAATCGCTTCTCGGCGATTTCAGACTGTCGAAAAACTGCGTGACCGAAAAATTTTGCAAAATTTTTCTTGCTTTGTTTACTGCAAAACGCCCAAAAACAGTCATTTAGACATCTAAACTCCTGCTTTTGGGCATTTTGCGAGCCTCGCCTCACTTGTTTTTCGGCAGTCTGATTTATTTGTCTACACGTTGAAATCGCCTTTCGGCGATTTTTTTATTCGAAAAAATTTTGATTGTTAAACACAAAACTTTAAAAATAGACAACATAAGTGAATTATATATTAAAAGACAAGTAAAATAGACAAAAGTAGGAGAAAAAGGCAAAAAAGAACGGTGCGAAGCAAACCTGAGTGTACTCTGCAGTTAAGGTTTCTTCACACCATTATTATAAACTATAAATAAAAAAGTAACTTATCTTATAAAACACAAAATTGTGAGGCGAAGACGAGACTCGGCGGGTACTCTCACGCACGAGCGTACTTTGTACGTGAATGTGTGAGAGTTGCCCGACAGAAACAAAGTATTCGCCCACAATTTTGCGTTTTTATTTTAGGAAGCCGTCTATTATCACGCCTTCTGCCTCTTTCTCGTCAAGCCCAAGTGAGAGAAGTTTCAAAAGTTGCTCCCCTGCAATTTTGCCTATTGTCGCCTCGTGAACAAGTGACGCATCTGGGTGATTTGCAACAATTTTTGGAGTTGAACCAACTTTTGCATTACCTACAATGATTGCATCACACTCGACATGAGCATAGCAATCGTTGTTGCCCTTGACATTTGAATAGAAATCTTGATGTGAATTGTCTTTTGCAACGACACGAGACGTGAGTTTTGCCTTTGAATTTTTGCCGTTTAGGTCCACATCAAAAATACTTGTTGCCGTTTGGCTATTGCTGGTGAGCACCTTTTCGGTAACGACTAGGTTTGCGCCGTCCATAAGGTCGGCAGTTGTCTTTCTAACAGTGCTGTCAACACCTTCAATCTGAGTGGTTATCATCTCCATTTTGCTATTTTTTTGAAGATGCAATACTGTTTCGGGGTTCATAACTCTTTGCCCACTGCCCTCGCCATGCCCATAATGGCGTTCAATGTACTTGACTTTGCTATTCTCTCCGACATAAAAAGTGTGTATGCCGTCATGCTGGCTTGTGCAACTTGAACAGTTATCTATTCCACACCCTGCAATGATTGTGACATCACAATCTTTGCCAATGTGAAAATCGTTTAGCACTTTTTCAGTTATGTCACCACTGGTCAATATGACTGGTATACCTATTGTTTGTGATGTTGTGTTGTCTTTGATATATATATCTATTCCGCTATTGTTTGGCTTTGAAACAATATTGACATTATCATTCACTTTTCTATCGAAAAGTTTACCGTTTATTCTTATGTTATACGCTCCGTCAAACTTTGCGCTATCTGTGACTATGTTTAAAAGTTCTTCGTTATTCATCTCTTACCTCCACAGCCATTACATGACTTTATTGAAAGCGTTGGCAAAATCTCGGTTCGGCTTCCTACCTTTTCAACATTTCCGCCTGCCATAACTATAATGGTGTCGGCAAGTTCAATCATCTTTTCTTGATGTGATATCAAAATTAAAGCGCCTTTTGTTTGGTCCTCAAAATGTTTGAATGTGTCAACAAGGTTTGAAAAACTCCAAAGGTCAATTCCTGCCTCTGGTTCGTCAAAAATGGTGACATTGCAATTTCGTGCAAGCACGCTTGCTATTTCAATGCGTTTGAGTTCTCCCCCGCTAAGTTCTCCCGAAAGTTCACGCATAAGATAATCTTTTGCACAAAGTCCGACCTGTGCAAGATAACTATTTAGTGCCACTTTTTTGTCTTTTGATGCAAGCCTTAACATGTCCATAACCCTCAGTCCTTTGAATTTGACTGGTTGTTGAAAAGCAAAGGCAATGCCCATTTTGGCACGCTCTGTTATTGAAAAGTCTGTTATGTCCTGACCGTTATATAAAATTTTGCCACTGGTTGGCTTTAATATTCCCATAATAATTTTTGCAAGTGTTGACTTCCCTGCACCGTTTGCACCAGTTATGACTGTTATTTCGTCTTTGAAAGTCAAATTGACATTATTTAAAATCTGTTTATCTTTTGTAGAGTAACAGATATCCACTAATTGTAACATATATCTCCTTTGTGGCGAAAGGCGTGCTTTCGCCAGCAATATTAAACTAAAAGATTTTGTAGCAGCCGCTACGACATCAAGATAATATCACATACAAAAAAAAATGTAAATTGTTTTTTGAAAAGTGGTGACTTTGCCTTGACGCCATAGCAATTATTGGACAATAAAAGGCAAAAAAATCTCACCTAGGTTAAACTAGGCGAGATTTTTTATTTGTTATCATTTTTGTATTTAGTTGTGTTTGTCGTTGAGTGCTTGATTGCAATTATTAAACCAAGCGCAACCATAGACACAAAAAACAAAATTGAAAAAAGCACTATGCTTGTCACCATCTCATCACTTGATACCAATATGCCAAGTGCAGACAGCACAATCATCATTATGCTTAGCACCATGCAAAAGGCACAAGTGAAGATGAGAAGTGGATACATCGCTTTATTCATCTAAAACGCTTTTTTCTCCGTCTTTTGCGGTCATTTGATGCTGGCGGTAATAGTACACAAGCATACCAAGAAGCGCCATACAAACTACAAACGCAATAACTGTTCCAACAATACCCCAGATTCGCAAACTTGTTGCACCATACGAAATGAGTGCGTTAACGCAAATTATGAGCACAACAAGGCTAGCAAGTGCTCCAAGTCCTGCGAGTGCTATGAGTATCATATCATAATTTTTTTTCATAGTTTTTCTCCTTTCTCACTTTTATTTTAAACTAAATACAAAAAATTATTAAAATTTTGTGAATTTATTACTCATTTTCACTGTTTTTTTCAGAATTTTCGTCGTTATTTTTGATATTTTGCTCAATGACTTCATCAATAGTAGCGTCGTCTTCTTGTTCTTCGTGTTCGCTTGTTGTCAAACAAACAACTTTTGCGTCATTTTTAAGTTTCATTATTTTGACGCCCTGAGTGCCACGAGAAAGCAAGCTGATGTCTTTAACCGGCGTTCTGATGATGACGCCGTTGTCGGCAATAATCATAAGGTCATCGTCAATGTGAACTTGTTTTAAGCATACAAGTTTACCTGTCTTTTCATTGAATGTGCCAGCGCGCACGCCTTTAGTGCCACGAGATGTGAGTCTGAAATCTGATGCTTTGTTGCGTTTGCCGTAGCCATATTCTGAAATTGTGATTATTTGAGCGTCGCTTTCGCCTTTTTTGATGACTGTCATTGAAACAACATGTTCACCACTGTCAAGGCTAATTGACTTGACGCCTCTTGCAAGTCTGCCCATTGCACGAACTTTTTGTTCACTGAAACGACAACACTTGCCTGACGATGATGCAACAAGAACTTCATCGTCACCAGATGATGTCTTGACATCGACAACTTCATCACCCTCGTCCAAGGTTATTGCAATTTTACCATTTTTCCTAATGTTTGCAAACTCTATAAGTTTTGTCTTTTTGATAAGGCCGTTTTTGGTTGCGATTATCAAGTTGCCCGTTGTGTCTTCTGAAAGTGGGATAATTGTGCTTACCTTTTCGTCGGTTGCAAGTGGGAGAAGGTTTATCATTGCCCTACCCTTTGCCTGACGCTGTGCCTCTGGTATTTCATACGCCTTTATTGTGTAGACTTTTCCGAAGTTTGTGAAGAACATAAGGTCGTCATGAGTGTTGACTATGAATATGTCTTTTACAAAATCTTCTTCTTTTGTCTTGTGTGCGCTGACACCGACGCCACCACGCTTTTGAGCTTTGTATTCGCTCATGCTCATACGCTTGATGTAGCCAAGGTTTGTCATTGACACAACAACATCTTCTTTTTTGATAAGGTCTGCTATGTTTATGTCACTTGAATCATGGCTGAGTTCTGTCTTTCTTGCGTCGCCAAACTGATTTTTTATTGCTTCCAAATTGTCGTATATGATTGAAAGCACTTTTTGCTCACTTTGAAGAATTGAGTTTAATTCATTTATCAAGTTTTCAAGTTCTGCATATTCTTCGTTGAGTTTTTCAACTTCCAAACTTGTGAGCTTGCTTAGTTTCATATCAAGTATTGCATTTGCTTGAATGTCGTCAAGTTCAAAGTTTGTTGTAAGTTTTGTCTTAGCGTCTTCTTTATCGTCTGCTTCTTTTATTATCTTAATGACTTCGTCGATGTTTGCAAGAGCAATCTTTAAGCCCCTGACGATGTGCATACGCTCTTCAGCTTTTTTGAGGTCAAACTTTGTCTTTCTTATGAGCACATCTTTTTGATGTTCAAGATAATAGTAAAGTATTTGCTTTAAGTTCAAAACTTTTGGTTCGCCGTCAACAAGTGCAAGCATGATTATGCCTTCGCTTTGTTGAAGCATTGTCTTTTTGTAAAGAGTATTTAAAACGACTTGGGCATTGGAGTCTTTTTTGATATCAACAACAACCCTAAGTCCGTCACGGTCTGACTCTTCTTTTATGTCTGATATGCCTTCAAGTTTTTTGTTCTTGACCATATCTGCCATTTGCATGATAAAGCGTGCTTTATTGACACCGTATGGGAGTTCAGTTATAACAATTCTATATCTTCCGCTTGGTGTTTCTTCAATCTCTGCCTTACCACGCACAACTATGCCACCACGACCTGTCGTGTAGGCAAGTCGAACTGCATTTCTGCCCATGATTATTCCGCCCGTTGGGAAGTCTGGCGCTGGAATGTAGTCCATAAGTTCGTCAATTGTGATATCAGGGTTTTTAATAAGTGCTTGAACGCCGTTTATGACTTCTGTTAGGTTGTGTGGTGGAATGTTTGTTGCCATACCAACAGCAATACCGTCTGCGCCATTTACCAAGAGATTTGGAAATTTTGCAGGGAGCACACGTGGTTGCATAAGTGTGTCATCAAAGTTTGGATAAAAGTCAACAGTTTCTTTATCAATATCTTCAAGCATATACTCGGCAATTTTGCTAAGTCTTGCTTCTGTGTAACGCATAGCTGCTGGGCTATCACCGTCAACAGAACCGAAGTTTCCGTGACCGTCAATAAGTGGATATCTTATTGAAAAGTCCTGGGCAAGTCTAACAAGTGCATCATAGACAGAACTGTCACCGTGTGGGTGATATTTACCCATAACTTCACCGACAATTCTTGCACACTTTTTGTATGGCTTGTCACTGAAATTGCCAAGTTCGCCCATGGAGTACAAAATACGCCTATGAACTGGCTTTAAACCATCTCTCACATCTGGTATGGCACGAGAGACATTGACAGCCATTGCATACGAGATGAAAGATTTTTTTAATTCATCAGTTGCTTCAACTTGACGAACTTTTGTATTTTTAAATAACTCATGTAATTGTTTTTTTTCTTCCATAATTCACCTTTATACATCCAAATCTTCAACGAGTTTCGCATTTTGTTCAATAAATTCACGCCTAAGGTCAACATCTTCGCCCATAAGTTTATTGAACATTGCATCAGCTTCAACTGCGTCCTTCATCGTTATTTGAATGAGTACCCTATTCTCTGGATTCATTGTCGTTTCCCAAAGTTGTTCTGGATTCATTTCACCTAGACCTTTATAACGCTGAATTGTTATGCCCTTTCTGCCGTACTGGCTTAGATTTGCTTCGAGTTCTTCATCACTATAAAAGTAAAGTTCTTCTTTGCCACGATTGAGTTTGTATAGTGGTGGCTGAGCCGCATATACATGACCTTTTTCAATGAGTGGTCGCATAAATCTAAAGAAAAATGTTAAAAGAAGTATTCTTATGTGCGCACCATCGACATCGGCATCAGTCATACAAATGATTTTGTCATAACGAAGTTTACTCTCATCAAAATCATCATGTATTCCTGCGCCAAAAGCGGTTATCATGCTCTTAATTTCATTGTTTTCAAGAATATGGTTAAGTCTTGCCTTTTCAACATTAAGAATTTTACCACGAAGAGGAAGTATGGCTTGAAAACGCCTATCTCTGCCCTGTTTTGCACTGCCACCTGCCGAATCTCCCTCGACAAGATATATTTCACAGTGTGTTGGGTCTTTTTCTGTGCAGTCTGCAAGTTTTCCTGGAAGTGTTGTGCTTTCAAGCACACCTTTTCTTCTTGTTGACTCTCTTGCAAGTCTTGCAGCTTCACGCGCCCTTTGTGCCGTAACGCTTTTTAAAACAAGTTCTCTTGCCTCGCTTGGATTTTCTTCCAAGTAATCGCCGAAGCCCTCGGTCACTGCCTTTTCAACAATTGTACGCATCTCACTGTTGCCAAGTTTGGTCTTTGTTTGACCTTCAAACTGTGGGTTCATAAGTTTGACAGAGATTACAGCGGTTATACCTTCACGGCAATCTTCACCGCTAAGCTTTTCGCTTTCTTTTAATATTTTATTTTTTTGTGCATAGTCATTGATGACTTTTGTGAGCGCTTTTTTGAAACCGTCAAGATGTGTTCCGCCCTCTTCGGTGTTTATGTTGTTTGCATATGCGTGAATTATCTCATTGTAGCCGTCGTTATATTGAAAGGCGACTTCAACTTCACTTGTTGGGGTGAACTTGTTGAAGTATATTGGGTGTGGAAAAAGTGGTGTTTTGTTCTTGTTCAAAAATTCAACAAACTCAATTATTCCGCCCTTAAATTCAAATGTGTCACTCTTTTCTTTGCCTTCACGCTTATCAGTCAGTGTGATGACAATTCCTTTGTTCAAAAAGGCAATTTCACGGAAACGGTTTTTGATTGTTTCATAATCAAACTCAACTGTTTCAAAAATTGTGTCATCTGGCAAAAATGTCACAATTGTTCCACGCCTATCTGACTTTTCAAGTTTTTTGAGTGGTGCGTCTGCAACGCCACGGGTAAACTGCATATAGTAGTGATAGCCATTTTGATAGACATCAACTTTTAGCCATTTTGATAGTGCGTTTACACAGCTCACACCAACGCCATGAAGTCCTCCTGAGATTTTGTAGCCACTGCCACCGAACTTTCCACCTGCGTGAAGTTTTGTAAGCACAACCTCAACCGCACTCTTTCCTTCCTTTTCAATTATTCCTGTTGGAATACCACGACCATTATCCGCGACAGTGCAAGAACCGTCATTGTTTAGCGTGACATCAATCTGCGTACAATATCCAGCAAGCGCTTCATCAATACTGTTGTCAACAACTTCGGTTATAAGGTGATGAAGACCACGCTCGTCAGTGGAACCAATGTACATACCAGGACGCTTACGAACTGGCTCAAGCCCTTCAAGAACTTGTATGTCAGACTGGTCATACTTTTCGCTTTTTGTTAGGTCTAATTCTTCTTGTTCCATATCCTCTCCTGTAAATAATATTAGGCTTAAATTATTACACAAAAAAAGCCTTAATATACTATTAGTATTATAACATACTATAATTATATATTAAAGCATTTTTTGAAAAAAGTTGAAACAAAAAAACCACCATATAATGGTGATTTTTAACTTACATCGTCTTTTCTTCGTCAATTTGCTGATATGCTTTTGCCAAAGACTTACTAACTTGCATTTTTTCTTCTTGGTCACTTGTTGGCACCTTGTTGCCAAATACATAATCTTCGAAAAGTTTAATATTGTTTATAACAAATTTTCTTTCGCTTTCAAGACCACGCTTTTCCGTTGCTAAAAATGTAATTTCAGTACATGAATCGTTTATTTTATTATTTATTGCTTTGTAGTCGTCATAATAATTTTTTTGTTTCATTAAGTAGTACACAGAGTTCCCAATCATAAGTACTAACGATGCAACAAACACAGGTATATTTATGAACGACAAAACTGCCAACCCCAATGTGACAAGCAAATATTTTAAGTAACTAGGTTTTTTAAGACTTGCTTGTTCTTTGAACAATTCAGTAAGTTTGCCTTTTGCGTGGTCTATATTATACTCATTGTTTGTTATTTTTTCATCTAATTCATGAAGTTTTTGCTTGTATATTGACATTGTGTTATACATTTCTTTCTTATCCATAATATCTCCAAATTTATTCTAGAATAACATATGCAAAATCAAATTTCAATAGTAAATAAAAAATCACTTGGCTAAAAGTGATTTTTTATTTACATTGTTATTGCTCTCTATCAATTAAATCTTTATTTGCCTCTAAATGCTTCATATATTCATTGTTATATAAGTCTATTGCCCCGTAAAGGTCATTTACTCTGCACTTTGAGCCTTCTAACAAATCAATACTAACAGCATATGGCAAACATATGCGCTTTATGGCGACATCTTCTTTGACATAAGGAATAAGCTTCAACAAAACTTCTTCTTCATTGTTGCCGTCTTTCCTTTCCCTTAACACATGGCATACTTCTTTTATTTTTTTGTTGTTAATAACGGAAACTGGCAATTTGCTTTTTATAGCGGTGCTCGATGACATAGGCGCATTTTCAATTTCATTTATTAAATTGAATTTGTCAACAACTCTATATATTTTATTGTCTTTGAGTTCAACCGTCAGTCCCACGCCAAAATGTAGGCACCTAAGGTCAATTTCTTTTGTCTCTTTGGACTTATAAAATTCAAGTTCTTGGCTTGTAATGTCAGTTTTTCCAATACCATATTGGCAACGAGATTTTAATTCGCCTAATTTTTGAAACAACTCTTTGTATTCAGGTTTAAATGAATTTAATAGTTTCTCGTGAGCATTTCTTAAATTATCCGCATTCGGATATGTCATATAAACTCCTTATATTTTATTCTATCATATAAGTTTATTGTGGTCAATATAAAAAATCCGCCCTACCTAGGACGGACAATATATGGGGTGAATAATGGGACTTGAACCCATGGTCTCCAGAGCCACAATCTGGCGCGTTAGCCAACTACGCTATATCCACCATGACACGCGTATATAAATATAATATATACGCAAAGTTTTGTCAATCACTTTTGTAAAAGTTGAATAAGTTGACTTTGTGAAAGACTTGTCTGTGTCCCACTTTCAAGGTCTTTAACAGCATATTCGCCACTCTTTACTTCATCTTCGCCAACTAGTATTGCATATTTAATGCCCGATTTACCTGCATAAGAAATTTTGTGCTTAAACTTGACATCTTGAAGATACACTTCACAATTTAGGTTATTTTCTCTTAGCACTTTTGCAAGTTCAAGGCAGTGTGAAAGCGTGTCGCCCATTGGCAAAATTATCGCCTTTGATACTGCGCCCTTGCCCCCGTCAATAATGCCCGCTTCAACGAGCTGTGAGTAAAGTCTTGTTAGCCCAATCGACATACCAACGCCTGGGAGAGTTTCATGCGTGTAATATGAAGCAAGATTATCATATCTTCCACCGCCACACACACTGCCCAAATCTTCATGGCCAATTAGTACTGTTTCGTAAACTGTGCTTGTGTAATAATCAAGTCCACGAACAATGGTTAAGTCAACATCATAGCAATTGTCGTCAACGCCAAAACCTGCCATTGTGTTAATCACCGTTTCAAGTTCACTCACGCCGTCGCAAAAAGTTTGGTTTGTTATTCCTAATTGTTTAAGCTTTGCAATTTTTTCACTTTTTGTGCCGTCAAGTGTCAAAAATGCACATATTTTATCAATGTTTATGTCGTCTATATGCAAATCTTTTAGTGATAGCACAAACACATCTTTTCCTATTTTTTTGTACTTGTCCACAAGTCTTTGCACATCTTGTGCAATATCTTCAAGACCTAGTGACTGCAAATATCCAGAAAGCAATTTTCTGTTGCTGACTTTGATACAAAAGTCGCCTATGTTCATCTCTTTGAATATGCTTGCAACAACACTTGGAACAAGGGCGTCATACTTTATGTCAAGCGTGCCCCTACCAATGACATCAATGTCGCACTGATAAAATTCTCTAAACCTGCCCTTTTGTGGACGCTCTCCACGATACACTTTGCCTATTTGGTATCTTTGGAAAGGGAAATTTAATTCATTCAAGTTTTTGGCAACATACTTCGCAAGTGGTACAGTCAAGTCAAAACGCATTGCAATGTCGTTGTCACCTTTTGAAAATCTGTATATCTGCTTTTCAGTTTCCCCACCCGCCTTCGCAAGAAGCACTTCGCTTGATTCCAAAACAGGAGTGTCGATTGGCAAAAAACCATACCTTTCGTATGTTTTTCGTATTATATCAATAAAATGATTGAATTGTATCTGTTGATTAGGTAAAAGCTCCATAAATCCAGATAATGTCTTTGGGTGTATCATAAATTCTCCTATTCCCCGAAAATATAAATCAGTGCAATTATACCAACAACAACTAGTAGTATAAACAGCAC
This sequence comes from uncultured Clostridia bacterium, assembly GCA_944384425.1. Lineage (GTDB taxonomy): Bacteria > Bacillota > Clostridia > Christensenellales > UBA1242 > UBA5893. The sequence continues at coordinate 24,548 of CALWTI010000008.1, forward strand.
AAAAAATGTGATTTTTACTGCCGACCTTGGAAGTCCACCACCAACCTTGCCCGTTTGCCCGTTCATATATGTCAAATAATTTTTGCCTTTGTACTTATATTTTACACTGTATGTTGGCACTATGTAATATGAATATTTTTCATCACTAAACTTGACGTTTTGGTCATAACTTTGAACATAAGAATATGAATAAGACGACAAAATTTGACTTTCGATAGTTTTCTCCATCACTGCGTTTGCAACTTTTTTGCAGTTTTCAAGCGCTTGGTCATAGTGCTCCAAACTGTAACCTCTGATGAAGGCATCGTCATACACCACGAGTTCTTTAAGATTGTATGGCTTTATGCCGTTAAATACAATTTGATCGATGTATGCACTTGTTTCGACCAAGATGTCATGATGGTCAAAATCTCTTTGTCCTGCAATGTTGTAGTATGTCGTGTATGTCTTTGTGTGACCATCTCTCGTGGTCTTTGTGTGATTTACTGCAAGTCTACCATAATAATCTGTGTGCGAGTGTGCGTCAAAGCTAAAACATGGAACATACACACCTTTAACTTCGTCCATAGGTGGACTTTTTTTGAAAACATTTGGCAAAAACCATTTCTTTTTTAATCCAGCTTTATAAAGTTCTGTCGCCTTTTTTGTGCCGAACTTAAAAGGAATGATTGAGTCTGGTCTAAGTCCAATGTCCACATCTTCTGAAACCATAGTGCTACTGTCACAATAAGGGCACTTAGTCGCAACATCTAGTTTATTCAAAACTACATTTGCTCCGCACGATGCGCACTTGAAAACTTTGTTTTCTTGGGCGTATTTTTTATAATCTTCACCTTTTTCGGTGTTTATCTCATACCTATGCTTTTGATTGTCGTGATTGAACTCGATTTTTTCAAGTCCGCCACAAGACTCGCATTTAAGCGCTTGGTCTTCCGGCGAAAAATATAGATGTCCCCCACAAGAAGCACATTTGTCTTGCGTTGATTTAATTACTGTTTCAAACTGCATAATGACCTATTCCACTTTTGTTCCGCACTCAGGGCAAAATTTTGCAGTTTTCTTTATTTTTGCTCCGCACTTTTTACAAACTATTTCTTTTTTCAAATTTTCGCCACACTCTGGGCAAAACTTTGCATTCTTTGAAACTGGTTTGCCACACTTTGGACAAACAGCGCCTTGCGCTGCACCACACTCTGGGCAAAACTTTGCGCCTTCACGCATCTTTGCCCCGCACTTTTCACAAACGACAGTTTTGACTTTTGGCTTATTTTCTGTTGTTATGTTGTTTGCAAAAACTCCGCCTATTGTCGTGCCTGCACCAAGCCCAACTCCAAGTCCTGCAAGATTTCCGCCACTTTCGTTTTGTGCAGCATCACGAATCGCCTGAGCGGCTTGATACTGAGTGTATGTACCCATTTTATCTTCAAGTACTCCAAGCTTTGTCCTTTCATCAAGCGCTTTTTCAACATCTTCTGGAAGTGAAAGATTTTCAATGACAACACTGCATAGTTTTAGTCCATATTTTGAAAATTCTGGCTCACTCATTTTAAGAATTTCGCTTGAAAACTCTCTGTAATTGGCAGCAAGGTCAATGGCAGAAATTTTGCTTTCAGCGATTGCGTCGGTAATTGCTTGAATTAGCATTGGCTTTATTTGCAATGCAACATCTTCAACTTTGTAAACTTCATTTGTTCCAAAGACTTCTTGCATGAAAAGCTTTGCATCACTTACTTTGAAAGAATACACTCCAAAGCCACGAAGTCTTATTGTTCCAAACTCACTATCACGCATCATAATTGGATTTTGCGTGCCCCACTTTTGACCAACAAATTGCTTTGTGTTGACAAAATAAACTTCTGCCTTTATTGGTGACTCAAATCCTGTAGGAAGTGACAAAATTTTTGTCAAAAATGGTATGTTCTCTGTTGAAAGTTTATAGGTGCCTGGTGTAAAGACATCGGCAACTTGACCTTTATGTACAAATATTGCAACTTGGCTCTCACGAACAACCAAAGTTGATGAGGTCATGATTTCCTCACGGTCAGTCAATGGAAAGCGATACACAATGGTGTCTTTTGAGCTATCTTTCCACTCAATGACTTCAAGTAGTTGTCTTTTAATAAAATTAAACAAACCCATAATTACTCCTTTGAATATGTATATTTTAATATATATGCCCTAATAAGTCAAACATTTATATAATCTAGCGTTTGACAACGACGCAAAATTTGGTATACTAAAACTACAATGCAAAAAAATATTTTTACAAAAGAAAAGTTAGTCATAATGCCATCTTCTCCAGACGGCATTGTTGTTGAAAATGTAACAAAAAAACACAACAAGCTTGTTGTTGATGAAAATTATAAATATCAAAAAAACTGGTTTTATCGCGTATTCCAATTTGTTTTTTATCATTTCATAGCCCGTCCAATATTTTTTTTGTATGGAAAAATTGGGCTAGGAATTAAAGTTTATGGCAAGAAAAAACTAAAAAATGTAAAAGGCGGAGCAATAACAGTTTCAAATCATGTTCACTATGTTGACTTTATGATTGCCACGGCTTTCGTCAAGCGCTTTCGCCGTTCACACATAGTGTCAAGAAAAGAAAATTTTGATGTGCCATATGTTGGAAAACTCATGTCAGCATTCGGCGTCATGCCACTTCCCGACACACCAAAGGCACACATAAATTTTTATAGGCAAATAACAACATACCTTAAAAAAAATAGGTTTGTTCATGTCTTCCCTGAGGGCAGTATGTGGCCATACTACAACAAACTTCGACCTTTCAAAAGTGGTGCATTCCACTTCGCGTCAAAAAACAATGTTCCAGTTATTCCTTACATCATCGTTTTTAGAAAAACAAAAGGTTTAAGACGCATTGTCAAAAAGCGTCCAAAAATAAGCGTGTATATTTGCGACCCAATTTACCCTGATTTAACACTAGGCATTCGTGAAAGAAATGACGACCTTCGCGACCGTTCACAAAAAGCCATGCAAGATATGTTAGATAAATACAAAAGTTATGAGTATTATCACTATGTGACAAAAGAAGAATTTGAAAAATTACACACAAAATAATAAGACTGACTAAAAACAAATTTTTTCTTGTTTTTGGTCAGCCTTATTTTATTTACTCAACAAAGTATCACGAAGTTTTTCGGCAGTCTATTTCACATCTCCGTTTTCAATTATTATCTTCTTGCAGTTTATTTCTGGATAATCAAACTCGGTGCAAGTGATAAAAGTTTGAGTGCCTTTTACAAAATCTAAAAGACGCTTTTTCCTTGATTCGTCAAGCTCGCTCAAAACATCGTCAAGTAAAAGCACTGGACGAGTGTGAGTAATGTCTTCAATGATGTTAAGTTCGGCAAGTTTAAGTGACAATGCACAAGTACGCTGTTGACCTTGTGAGCCGTATGTTCTCACATCCATGCCGTTGACTGTCACCTTTATGTCATCACGATGAACGCCATATGTGGTGTAGCCAAGTGCCAAATCTTTTTCAATGCTTTGTTCAAGCTTTTTTATGATTTCTTCTTTTGTGTTCTCAGCTATTGAAACATACTCCACGCCAAGTTGCTCCTTGCCGTCGGTTATATAAGCGTGCGCTTTTTGAGCATATGGCGCCAAGTTCAAGACAAAATTTTGTCTATAACGCTTAATTTTTTGTGCATAGGTTGCCAGCTGGTCGTCCCAAATACTGAGTATGTTTTTCATATCTGCAAGTTTTAGGTTTTGTTTTAGTTGTTTATTCCTGCTTGCAAGCACTTCATTATATCGTGACAAAAGATAGATATATTGCTTTGTTGTCTGCGACAAGTCTATGTCCATAAAGCGTCGCCTATCTTCTGGACTGTCCTTTATGAGTTTAAGTTCGTCGGGCGAAAAGAAAACCCCATTAAACTCGCCTAGAAGTTGGCTTAAACGCTTGATTGGTATGCCATCAATCTTGACTGTTTTTTTCTCTTTTTTTGAAAATAACATTTCAATTATGCTTTTGCCAACATTTTTCTTGATATAAACTTTAATTTTTGCAATGTCTTTTTGCATATTGATGACTTCTTTTTCACGAGATGCCCGAAAACTTTTGCCAACAACACAAAAATAGATGGCTTCCAAAAGGTTGGTCTTGCCCTGAGCATTTTGACCACATATGACATTGAGGCCATCATCAAAAGTTATTGCCGCATTTTCATAGTTGCGAAAATTTTGTAGTTCAATTTTTTCTAGTTCCATTTATATATTCCTAGCATCTGCATAACAACTTGCCAAACCCTATTTGTTCCACCGTAGATGATATATTTCACTTCTGCGACTATGTTTGACTCATCTTGTGCACCATAGTCAAAGCAGTCATTTGAGTTTGTTCTATTGTCACCAGCGTAAAATATTTGTCCTTCTTCTATGTGAAGATACCTGTTGCCACAGTCGTCATATAAAAACAATTTGTTACTATCTAGTGTGTAAAAATCATCGTAAATTTCATTGTATGATGTTTTGTCAACAACATAATTTTCATCGACTTCAACAAAAGCACCTTCGCCGTCATACTGAATATAAAGTGCATAATAATCTTGCGTGCTGTTAGGCACTGATCTGCCTGTATCTTTTATCATAATATTGTCGCCACCAAGTGCAATGACACGCTTTATTACTTGCTTATACCCAGATGCTTCGTTTGTGTCAGGATGATGAAAAATTATAACATCGCCATATGTTATGTCGGACACATCGTATGTTGCGTAAACATAGTCTGTGTTTTGCCCACTTGCGTTAATGAGTGGGCTCATACTAGTGCCCATTATTGGATAGTAGCCAAGTGCAACATTGCAATAAAACATAACCACAACAAAAAAGGCAAGCACCAAAAAGGCAATAAGTAGCACTATTGATGATATCGTTCCTATCCAATCTCTTTGTTTTTTAGGTTTTATATATTTTGCGTATTTCAAACGTCTCTCCTTATTGAAAACCTACAACCACAATAATTTTGTCTATATAGTCCCAGCTGTTTTGAAAGTTCAATGCTACGCTTATATCCGTCATGCTTTTTAAAGTCAGAATACAAAAATGATATACCTATTTGACTAGATATCTCTTCGCCAATCGCATTGATTTTTTGCTCATCTTTATGTGAGCTAACAGTTAGTGTCGTACCAAAAAAATCGTAGCCATTATCTTTTGCATACTGCGCAGTCTTTTTTAGCCTTAAATAAAAGCACTTTTCGCACCTTTTTCCGCCTTCTTTCTCACCTTCAAGACCTTTGATTTCTTTCAAATACTCGTCTTCTAAGTAAGTCGGAGAAATTATTTCAACATCACCAAAATATGCTGTTACTTTTTTTTGATTTTCAAGGCGCTTTGTAAACTCACTTTGTGGATATATGTTTGGATTATAATAAAAAACTGTTACATCAAAGTTTTGTTTTAGCCTTTCAATGCAAGTTGACGAACATGGTCCACAACAACTGTGAAGCAAAATTTTTGGTCGAAATTTCAAATCTTCTATTTGTTTTTGCATTAAAATATCATAGTTATGCTTTAATACGTTCGATTTCATTTAATAAATATCCTATGTCTGCATTGTTTTTTGCAACACTTTTTAAAGTCAAATCTTTAATATTTTTGTCAATGTATGTGTGTGCACAATAAGTTTTGCCATCACAATCAAAAAATATATCAACCATACGAATACTTGGAGATTTGACAAGCCTGAGCACGCTGTAAAAGATGTTGTTACCCTTTTCCCAATGCTCAGGAAAAGCGCCGTACTCCTCTTGTTTCGAGATGTCCAGTTGAAGCTCTTTATATTCTGCGTCAAGGTCGGCGTAAAGAGTTGGTTGTTTGCCATAATCGTATATGGTCAATGTTTTATCAGGTTCCATTGCTTTGTCAAGATCAAAAGCAACTGCAATTTTTGCCTGAGTGTTGTTTTCAAGGCCATAAGTTTTGTACATATTTTTGTCTATTTCACGCCATGATTCTCTTGGCTTTAAGCATTGCATAATTTCCATTATTATTCCTCCATTTTGATTTTATTATATTACAAACACAATATTATTTCAAGTAATTGCAATTATTTGACAAAATTAAAAAAAATTGCATAACATAATTTGAATATGGATAAATTTGATAAAATTAGTAAGCTTATTGGCAATACTCCACTATTAAAATTAGATGTTAAATACAATGAAAATATAGTGCACGTATATGCAAAGTGTGAGTGGTATAATTTCTCTGGCTCGGTAAAGGATCGCGCTGCCATTTCAATGATTAAAAACATAGGCGTTCATTCGGGCGATGAGATTGTGGAAGTCACAAGTGGAAATATGGGTATAAGTCTTGCAAGTCTTGGTGCACTTCTTGGAATCAAGGTCACGATTTTTATGCCAAAGACGATGAGCGAAGAACGAAAAAAACTAATAAAACTTTATGGCGCAAACCTCATTTTGTGCGACAACTTTGACGATTGTTTTGAAAGTGCAAAAAAATACGCCGAAAAAACAGGCGCAAAGTATGTCAGACAGTTTGAAAATATCAATAATAAACTAGCACAAGAGAATATAGGCAAAGAGATATTAAAAGAAATAACTCCTGACGCTTTTGTCAGTGGAGTTGGCACAGGCGGGACACTTTCAGGCGCAGGTGGATATCTAAAAAAGTACGGCGTTCATATAATTGCCATTGATCCAGCTTCTTCTTCACTGCTAACACTTGGTTACAGTAAAGGTGAACATAAAATTCAAGGACTGTCCGACGGGCTTATCCCCGCACTTTATGACAAAGACATAGTTGAAAAAATAATTCCGATAACAGATGAAGACGCCATAGCAATGGCTCAAAAACTCAATAAAATGGGAGTGCCTTGCGGAATTTCTGGCGGAGCAAACTTTTTGGGGTGTGTTCTTTCAGGTTACAAAAATGTCGCCACCGTATTTGCCGATGACAACAAAAAATATCTTTCAACAGACCTTAGCACTCAACTCACAACTCCACTTGTTGACAAAATTTCTATTTCTTTGCTAACTCAAAACTATCATCAATAAGTTTAAATACATCTTCTGAATTTAAATTGTTATTAAGCAAGACACTAAGCCAATTATTTTTGTTCATATGATACGCTTCAAAATATGTCTTGTGGTCAATAAGCTGTTTTACACAACTTGAACGCAAAACAAGGACATCTACTTTTGTGTTATTTCCTTTAAATATAGTTGAAAGTTTATTCAACTCAATGTTCACCATCAGCACATACCACTTTTTATTGTCACTTCGTCTGACTATTGCGTTGTTAGAAAACTTCGGCCACAAGAATTCAAGAGTGTCGCCATAATAGTTGAATATATACTCAACTATTTTTTGTGCATAGTCACTTTTAAAAACACAGGTGTCAAAGCATTTGTTTGAAACGTCTGTTAGCACTTTTGTGTATGCAGTTCTGATATCTCCAACATAACTGCCCGTAAAATCTTCATTTAGGTGAAGTGTGTACAATTCATTTGTTTCAACATCTACTAGCTTTGTTGTTATGTCGTCATCTTGAACGCAAACTGTCAGTTTGAAAGTGTTTGATAGTATTTTTGTTGAATAGACATACCTATCATCACAAAATTCAAAGCCATAAGACAAAAGTTTTGTTTCATTTGGTTTTTTGTTTTTAAATATATCTTTTATGTACTTATCCATACGCTTATGGTAAATTAAGTATTTTATTATTGTCAAACAAAACATTTAAAGCATTTTACAAAAAATAAAAATAATGATATTGTTTTGATTAAAAGGAGAATGAACATGCAAAAATCCAAGGTATATTTCACAAAAGATATTTCAAGTGATGGTTTAATCAAAATTTATCAAGCACTTGGCGCAAACCTAAAGGGCAAAGTTGCAGTCAAAATATCCACTGGCGAACCAGGCGGGCATAACTTTTTAAATCCAAATTTAATAAAGCCCCTCGTTGACAAACTTAATGGCACAATTGTTGAGTGCAGAACGGCATATCGTGGCAAGCGCTTTGAAACTGCTGACCACTGGCAAACATTTAAAGACCATGGCTTTTATGACATTGCCCCTTGCGACCTTATGGACGAAGATTGCGAAATTGCATTAGATGTAAAAAATAGCACGCACCTAAAAGGCAAAAACTATGTTGGAAGTCCCATAACAAGGTATGGCAGTATGCTTATGCTATCGCACTTTAAAGGTCACGCAATGGCAGGCTTTGGCGGTGCATTGAAAAATATGAGCATTGGCGTTGCATCAAGAAACGGCAAGGCATGGATACACTCATGGGGAAACACGACAGACCCTGATAAATGTTGGGACTATGTTCAAAATCAAGATACCTTTTTGGAGAGTATGGCAGAAGCCTGTGAAGGTGTCATTGACCACTTCACACCTCAAAATATGGCATATATAAATGTTGCAAACAGAATTTCAATTGACTGTGACTGTGACAGTAACCCACACGAGCCAGAGATGAAAGATATACCAGTGTTGCTATGACCAAATAATAAACTCAACTGACAGCGGAAAAACATCACTCGTAAACCGTATGCACGAAAAACATGCAATAAGAATTGTTGAGAGAGCAAGCGAACTTGGACTTGGCAATCGTGACTACGAAATTATTGACATTGATTAAATATAAAAAACAAGGTTTTAGTCACTTACTTTTGAAACTAGCAGAATATTAAAGAGAAACATAGACAAAAAAATCGTCTATGTTTCTCTCTTTACACATAACTCTCTTAATTGCAAAAAAACGAATACTTCTGTCGTTGTCATAGGTTGTCGTGAGAAACACAACATCTACAAATCTTTTGATATGCACTTTAACCTTGACAACAAAGAATATTCGTTTACACTAGAAAATAGAGAGAAGAAAACAAAAAAGCAAAAGAGCGGATTGCATTACGCCCTGCCAGCAACCGCTCTTTTTGCAACACAATTAGATTATTTGCGTGTGCTTGTCTGTCGGAGCGAAGCGACGACACTTGTATCAAGACAAGCACACGTTTAACAGCCAAATTATATTAAAGTATCTTTTATGATTTTTTAAATTTCTCTAACAACATAGTCAATTTATATTCTTTTT
>CALWTI010000009.1 GCA_944384425.1 uncultured Clostridia bacterium
ATAATAAAATTATCTTTACTATAAACATCAAAATGATACTCGTGCTTAACAATTTCTATGTTTTTCGCAATTAGGTCACAATATTTATAGCTCACCACCTCATCACAGTTTTTAGCAAACTTTTGATATGAAGACAATTCATTTTCATAGTTTTTAAAATAGTCCAAATGTTCTGGCTCAACATTGAGAATTATTCCAAGTTTTGATTTAAGCGCCAAAAAACTGTCGTGATATTCACATGCCTCAGTTATGAAATATTTTTTATCACCTTCAATAAAACCAAACTTTTGACATTTAATCACTCCACCAATGTGAAGCGTTGGCTTTAAGTTTGCATATTTTAAGCATGAATAAAGCATTGCAGTTGTTGTTGTCTTGCCATGCGAACCTGCAACTGATATGACATTTTCATACTTTGAAGCCACAAAAGCCAAAAGCTGTGCTCTTGACAACAACTTTATGCCATGCTTTTTTGCGTACACAAGTTCTTCGTTGCTTTTGTCTATTGCAAAATTGTAAACAATAGTATCACAACCGCACACATTTTTTGCATTGTGACCAATGAATACTTTTATCCCCTCATTTTCAAGATTTTTTGAAACTTCGCTAGCCTTGATGTCCGAGCCTTGAACATAATTTCCTAGATGTTTCAAATGTAATGCAAGCGCAGACATACTGACACCACATATTCCAATAAAATGGTATTTCATATAGTTTTGTATGCATGAGTAAATTATTTTGTTAAAATATTTGCTAAAAATTATGTTTTGTGATATAAAGTACATAGCAAATATAAAGGAGATGCAAAAATGAACATTACAGAAGTTAGAGTAAGACTTGTAAAAAAAGAAGACTCAAAGCTCAAAGCTGCAGCAAGCATAACAATTGATGATTGCTTTGTTGTTCATGACATCAAAGTCATCAGTGGAACGGACGGATTGTTTATTGCAATGCCATCAAGAAAAACTCCTGAGGGCGAATTCAAAGACATTGTTCATCCAATCAACACTGAAACACGTGAAATGATCAGCAAAAAAGTCATTGAAGCGTATGAAAAAGAACTTGCTAGCGCACCAGCAGAAGAGTAAATTTTTAAAAAATGACACCAACACATTGTGTTGGTGTTTTTTTTGTTTAATTTTGGCATACTTTTTTAAAAAAAGCATAACGAAGAATTAAAGGCAAAGGTTTTATAATAAAAAAAATATTTTGACATTTTAATTTATAATTACCAAATAAAGTGCAATAAAAAAGACTTGCGATTTGCAAGTCTTTTTAAATTATGCACGAGGATTTTCAACAACATATGCAAGTGTTGGATAAGCTCCATTGCCTTGGTTGTTGTCAAATACCCAAAGTCCTTGGTCAAATCCTGCTGTGTTTTTAAATACTGAATAGTCACCTTCAAGACCAAGTGCTTGGTTTTCTGTGCACTTAATCCAACCTGACTTTATCCATCCAAACAATGTGCCTTTGACATAAGCATCACCATAGTTGATGATTATACAATTTTTGAAAGTCCCAGTATCTGGATAGTATCCAAAGAGCTGACCAACTTTTTCAATTGTTGCTCTAAACTCTGCTTCTGTTTCTGCGTGTCTTTCACCTTGACCTTTGAATGTAGCTGTTGAGAAGCAGTGGTCAACTGAACTTCCAACTGGAAGTGTTGAGCAAATTCCGCTCATTTTTGAACTTGATGTCAAGCCTTCCAAAGAACCTGTGACATAGCAGTTTGTGATTGTCTTATTATTTGTCATTGCAATTCCACCAGCTCGAACTGCTCTTATTTCGCCTTGGAAATAACACTGGTCAATAGTTGCATAGCTTGATGCGACAATTCCCCCAACATTTGCGCCTTCAAGTGTCTGTGAAGAATAATAACTTTGTCTTATAATTGCATCTTCACTGTGACCTGCAATTCCTCCGACATATGTTGATGCGTTTGTGTATGGAACTGATATAAGTCCTTCACTGAAACATTTTTCAACAAGACCATCATCTATTCTTCCAACCACACCACCTGCATAAACTGCACCATTGTATGTTGGCAAACTAAGTGACGCATCATAGTTATATGAGTTGCGAAGTGTTCCACTGTTTTTACCAGCAATTCCACCAAATTCAAGTGAAGCACTTGTGCTTGATGTTGTTATATCAAAATCACAAAGCTCTATTGTTGAGTTTTCAACAAGTTTGCTGTTGTTTGCAACAATTCCACCAACAACCAAGCTTGTGCTTGATGATGTGACTGTGCTTTCTGCTCCGCTTTCATTAACATTACAGTTATTAACTGTACCATTGTTGAGACCAACAACAACTGCAAGATTACGGTTTGCTTCCCCTGTTGTTACATTGCATGCATTGACATCAACATTATTTAGTGTTGCATTGTCCAAAAGTGCAGTGGCAACAACTGCGACTGTGTTTGCATTTGAATTTACTGTTATGTTTTCAAAAACAACATTTTCAATTTTGGTATTGACACCAGAGATGTATCCAAAGAAGCTTGAATTTTCACCTGAGATTTTTGCATTGCGTATAGTAAGAGTTTTGCCTTCTGCACATATTATTGATGCTGTCAATGGATTGCTTTGATTTGGAGCAAGTGTCTCCCACTCTGCACCATTTAGGTCTAATACGACGTCTTCTGTTATTTCATAAACATCATTAGTGTTTGGATTGTTTCTTAATCCATTCAAAACCGTTTTCAAACTTTCTGCGCTTGTGATAGCTTCACCAGGAATGTATTCATTGAGAGGTTGAGCCATTGCATCTGGATAAGATTGAATACTTGCAACGCTTGAACCTTCAACTATTGTCCAAACATTATCAAAGTCCCAATCACCATAAGATGACTTTGAATAAAGTTCATTCATTGTCTTTTCTGTGCCGTATGTTTGACCAAGTGTGGTATTTACTGTGTTATAAAGTAATGAAATATATCTATTGCTATAACCAGAAGATGTGTCGTCAATATTTTCACCAACTATTGCACCTTTTTTGATTTGTGCATTTGAACTGTTTACTGTTTTTACAAGTGCCAAAGAATTTTTTAGCACTGAGAACATATATTCATCGACATTTTGAGCATTTGTCACAACACCAGCAAGACCACCAAATGTGAGACTGTCTGCACTGTCTGTGTAACTTGTTACTGTTGCTTTACTATTGTAAATGACGCTACCAATCAAGTTTCCAGTCATTCCACCAAAGTCACCTGCAACGTTTGCAGTGACATCTACTGTACACATATCAATGTATCCACTTGATGTGAAGACGCCATTTGTTGAATTGTTGATAACGTATCCAACCAAGCCACCATTTGATGAGTTTTGTTTGATGTTTGTAATAACAAAATTTTCAACATTTACAAGTCTTACTGTTCCGCTTAAATATCCAATAGCAGAACCAGCATAGTCAAAACTTCCTGAAACTTTGACATCTTTGAGTGTGAGATTTTGAACAGTACCTGATGCACTGACATATCCAAAAAGTCCTGCACTTGTGCCATTTTTTACTGTAAGATTTGAAATTGTGTGGCCATTACCGTCAAAAGTTCCACTAAATGGTGTTTCTTTCGTACCTATTGGTGTGAAGCCATCATCGCCATATAATCTTAAATCGATATCGTTAACAAGGACATAAGAATTTGTGAGGTCCCAATCAACTGTTGAATTATCAGAACCAATGTTTGCAAGTTCAACATCTGACCTAATATAATATGGATACAAGACACTACCATCTCCTACGGAGATTGTAAATGTGAAAGGTCCGAACTCGTCATTGCTTGGAGTGACAACAACAGTAGTTGTTCCACCAGCTTTTGCTGTGAAGATTTTGTTTTCAACATCAAAATCAACAACATCGGCATTGCTGATATCAACATTTTCATAAACTGTTGTGCTACTATATGGTTTTTCCCAAACAATAGGTATCTCAGTTGACTCGCCTACATTCATGTAAATTGTTCTGTCATTTTCTGCAAGCGAAAGATAAATATTTTCGTTGTTTCGAAGAAAATAGTATGTCGTGTAGCCAATAAAAAGCATGGTTACTAGGACTATAACATACATCAAAAACTTTTTCATAAACACACTCCTAATCGTTTGGCTTTATTATACATCAACATTTCCTTGATGTCAATACTCAATATAAAAAACGAAATATGGCTTATTTTGGCTAATATAAATAATTTTAACACTGATAGCAAACAATTTATTTGATTATTTTTGTATATTACATTATAATTTGGTTAAAAGGTATTATGAAAAAAATCATCACATTCCTTCTCATATTGATTGTAAGCACATCTATTTTAACAGGGTGTGATTTTTGGGAAAGCGTAAATACCCTTACAATTTCAGGATATGTGTATCTTGATTCATCTTCGCCACTTGAAAATGTCGCCATAAAGTCAGAAACCACAATATATGCCAGAACAGACGCTAATGGATTTTTCAATATTACAGTCAATAATGATAGTGTTGAGCTTTTTGCTGAAAAGGCTGGCTACACCTTTTCCCCACACTCTGTGATAATATCACAAGACACAAACAGTTTGATTTTTTCTGCAACAAAAACAAAAGACCTTTATGGACTTTTGACATTAAATAGTGTAGTGATAACTCCAACAAGCATTGTTTCATTTGGCGACAGTTATAGCTATAATCATGATAATTCTACGTGTTTAAAAATAAGTGACCTAAAAATAGATATTGACAATAAACAAATTGATTTGCTTGATGGTGACTTTTATGCGATAAAAAACAAATCTAATATCATGAGCATTGATGAAGATGTAACTATCAACACTGACTACGATTTTAACATTTGGTTTTGTATGGATGTTTATTTCACCTCACTCAACCAAGAGTTCGTTTTTGAAGAAGATAGGCAATCTGTCATTAGAGTACAGAAAAAACAAACGACAGAGGACCTTGATGATAACAATCAAATAGTCTACACTGCCGTTGGTGTTAATTCTTCAAATAATATGTTTACTTATAATATTTCATTTGTTTTTGATTACTATGAAAATGTTTAATGTCATTTACTAATGTCTTTTTGTGACCAAATGGTGTATTGTTCGTGATATGCATCTCCCTGATAACCATTGTATTTCTTTTTTGAATATGCCGAATAATTCAATGAATTTAAAATCATTTTTGATTTTTTATCATATGCCCTTATAAACTGGCTTAAATCATTGAAGCCCATACCGACATTGACCACTTGAAGCTTTGGTGTGTATTTTTGATTGTATTCAGTTGCAAAATCAGAAATTGCCTTTTTGAACTTGGCATAAATATATTTAAATTTATCATATCTTAACATTGAATTAACTTTGAATGTGTTACAAACTGCATAACCCAGCTCTCTGTTCACAAACATTGTTGACTTTGCGACAATATCACCTTCTTCGTTTTTGATAACAATATTTTGAACACTTGGATGAAGCATTGCCGAAACAGCAATTCCGTCACCAACGCCCTCCATATGTGCACAGCAGTTGCAAAGTTTTCCCAAAACCAAATTCAAAACATCATCTTTTCTTAAAAATTCATATGAAAATTTTTCAGCAACATCGCAAAGGTTTGAAAGTGTGCTTTTTGAAATAGTTTCGATGTTTTTTATGTGATTTTTTACACTATTGAAAATATTTTCATTCAAATCTTCTTCTAAAATATTGTCAGGCACATTTTTTTGTCTATGCGACTTAACAATCTCATCTGCTCTTTCAAATGTGTCTTGATTGTTATAAAACATTCCAATAATGTGTGCTGTGTGTAAGTTGCTAGCATTTACTCCATTAAATTTGTCTTTATTGAAACAACTTTTAAAAAATTCAACAGTTGGAGCTAGTTGTCTGCACCCACCTCTGTTTGATGTGTGCGCTTTTTGAACAACATCGAATTTATCACAACATTGTGCGAAAAACGTCGCACCTTGTTTTAACAATTCATCGTAATTTTTAAAAATAAATTCAGCAAGTGCTGGGTTAAATTTAACATTTTTTAAAGCAGAATTTATTTTTTCGGCAATTATCAAATTCAATTTGTTGTTGTTTATGAGTTGAATTAAAAATTCCGAACCTTTTTGTGAATAGTCAATAACATCAAAAACCACATTACCTTTTTTGCTTATTCTCTTTATTTTTAAAGGTTGTTTTTCGAACACTCCAAAAAGACAGCAAAGCTTCACGAAAGGCGACATAAATTTTGTTTTATTTATTATTTTTGAACTAAGCCAGTTGTATTTTTTAAGGTTTGCATTTAAAATATCATCAACAAAACCATCTCCATTTTTATATGTAGCATTGTCATGGAAAAACCCAACGACTTCATACGGCGTGGTGTTTAAAATATTCAATGTTTTTTTTAATTTATTATCATACCAGTGATGTATAATATATTTAATAAAATAAGGTTGAGAAACAAAAATGCTATTCTTTGTTTCTTTGTCACTCAAATAATAATTGTTTTTTTCTTTTGTTAAATAACAAAGTTGTGCAGGAAAGCAATTATGCAAATTGTCGGCAAACATTGGAAGCTTCACTTTACTCAAACAACTGCATTTGTCAAAACAATTTTTGCCAATATGCGTGATTGAATTTGGCAAGTCAATATGCGTCATTGATGTGCAGCCGTCAAATGCACGGTCACTAATATGCGTTAAGCCGTCAGGAATTTGAATTTTGCTAAGACTAGTACAATTTGCAAAAGCCATAGCATCTATTTTTTTTAAATGCTTTGGCAATATAATTTGATTTGTATATTCGCAATTTTCAAAGCACAATGGCCCTACTACTATAGCATTATTTGGTACAGTAATTACATCAAGAAATTTTTTGTCAAATTCGTTTTTAACTGAAACACATCGAAAGCCATCCATATTTAAAACATCATCATTTTTTGACGACCTAAGCCTTAAAAATAATTTTTTAAATATTTTCATAGCTCTCTCCAAATTGTAAATTGTTCTTTGTCTGCATCACCATCATATCCTGGAACTATAAGTGAATATTTAGCGAAATTAAAAGGTTTCAAAAGTTTTTCGGCAATATCTTCTTTTGAAACATATTCAGACAAACTATTGAATGTGCTATTCCCAACATTTATTATTTTTAGCTTTGGATATAACCTCGTTTGCGTTTTGTTATACTGTTCAGCGAATTTTGTCAAAGCCTTTTTGAACATTTCAAAAATAGTTTTTCCGTTTAGCGTATTTTCATGTAACACATCATCATTGACTTGAAATGAATTACACAGCCCATAGCCTTGTTTTCTATTTACATAAAGTGTCGCTTTTGCAACTATCTCATTTTTATCATTTCGAATGACAAGATTTTGTATGTTTGGATTAATCATAGCAGAAACAGCAATTCCATCACCAACACCATCAAGATGTGCACAGCAGTTGCAAAGTTTTCCCAAAACCAAATTCAAAACATCATCTTTTCTTAAAAATTCGTATGTGAATTTATTCTCTGCAATATCATTTAATGTTTCTAATGTGTTTTTATTCAAAGCTTCAATTTTTTGAATTTTTTCTTTTATTTCACTAAATGCTGTTTGTTTTAAATCATCTGGCAATATATTTTTAGGAATTTTATCTTTTTTGTTTTTATTTACAATATTAACAGCCCTATCAAAAATTTTTTGCTTGCTATAATATTTGCCAATGACGTCACTTATATGCTGAGTTTTAGGTGTAACATTGACAAATTTATTTCTGTCAAAATATTTTTCAAAATACTCCATTGTTGGTGCAAGTTGTCTGCACCTTCCCTTGTTGGTTGTATGTGATTTTTGAACTTCTTCAAACATTTCATAGCAACCTTTGATAAAACTAGTTGGTTTGTCTTTTAATACATCAAAATTTTTAAATAAAAAATCTGCAAAATCTTTTTTAAAACCACTTGTGGCTTTAAAATCAAAATTAGACAAACATTTTTTTGAATATTTTCTTATTTTTTCTTTAATAAATTCACGTGATTTTTGTGCGTAGTCAATATTGTTGCTTTTCTGTGATATAGACTGTGTTTCAAAAACACCTGATATTTCACACAAAGTAATAAAAGGTTCTTTATAAGCATCATAGTACATATAATCTAATTGTTTTTTTAGCAATTTGTAATTTTTTAAGTTTTTACTAAGAATGGTTTTTACTATATCCTGAGATGATAAACCTTTAACATCACCATAATATGACACCAAATCGGAGTCAATATTTTGTAATGTTTGAATATATTTAAAATTATCCCAATTATTCAAATAGCATTCAATCAATCTTGGATGTTCAAATCTTATAAGATTGTCTAATCTTGAACACATATCTCTGTACAAATAAAATCTACCATTTTCTTTTCTTGCATAAGAAAAAGATGATGGAAGAACTTCTCCCAAATTGCAGTCAGTATTAACAAGTGAAATTTCTGACAAATTATCGCAACAATAAAAACAATGTTTTCCAAAATGTTTAAGTGTTGAAGGAAGTTGTACTGTTTTTAAGTTTTTACAATTATAAAAGCAAAATTCATCAATTTTTGTCACACCCTCAGGAATGACAACATTTACGATAGATTCACTGTTAACACTTTTTTTTATTTTTTGTTTTTTTGACTTAATTTCAAAAATGTATTATTCACTTTTAAACAACTATCCCTATCCATACCTTAATTATATTAGTCATATGTACAAAAGTCAATAGTGTTATTTTAAAGATTTCAACTTATTTGCGCGTTTTGCGTTCTTTATTGAACGCTGTTCCAAATCTTCAAGCACTGAGTCAAGTTGCTCTAATTTTTCAACAATCTCTTGTTTTTTTGTTTGGTCTGCATCTTGATATTGTTTTTCTAAGTCTTGAACTTGTTTTTTTATAGCACTTGTCTTTTCCATAATGTCATTCTGTTCATCAACAACTTTTTCATAAAGCTCAACAAATTGTTTGTCTTCCATACACTCTCCTAACTGTTTTTTCGCTTTTCAAGCAAATTCCTAAAATACTCATGCACTTTCACCATTGCACGATTTAACGACATTGTGAACCTTTGCATTGAAAGTTGGTTAAACTTTATTTCAACAGTTTTTTCTTTTGCAAGCTCAAGCGCATTTATGTTTAAGTCCTCAACAATATATTGGCAAATAACTTGCCCGAGTAGTGATTGATAGTTTGACTGGTCAAGTCCAATCACATCAACAAGCTCTTTGAAATAGTCTTGCATTAAAATTGTGTCATAAGAGTACTCCAAAAATAGTGCGAGTTTGTTTATGGTATGTTTATTGCCACCAGCGGCAGCTAAAAACTGCCATTTGTATGAAAGCTCAACATTTTCTGGAAGAGCAGGGTTTCCGTGTTTGAACCAATACCCAAGAAGATCTTGCGCCACAACATCTCCACCCGCAGCAAGAGCACATTGGTCAATGTAGGCATCGGCATATATATCTTCAATTTCAATTGAGCCTTTGCCATATGTCTTTTTACTCACGCTTGCACGACGAAGCAAAAAAGCATTTTTGTAATCATCTTCCGTCATCTCATAATTTTCATCAATTTTTTTAATAAGCTTTGCCATATAACTTCCTTTTGGAACATTATATCAAAAAATCATTTCTTTGTACTAACACTTTTGCCACTTTTTTTCACAACATTTTGCTTTGACAAATTGACATAATAATTTCCAATAAGCAATTCAAAATAAGGCACTATGACAACAAAGACCACAAATAAAGTTATTACAATAGGTATGACAACATTAAACCATAAAGGCATTGCCACAACGAAGTTAAAAATTATCACAAAGCCACTTGAAAGCGTTGCAACAAGTGCCACAAAAAGTGCTTCCATAAGAAATATTATAAAAAGTTCTGCCCTGTGCCCGTATACCAATTTTTTACTTTTTTCTAGGCACTCTAGCGTTCCAATTTTTGGCTCGTCGGCAAAGATATAAGGTGCAAGACAGTAGTTTAAACCACAAATTATTCCTGGCACGACAAGAAGAAGTGACCAAAGTGCAATCAAAATCATACTGCAAACTCTAAGGCAAAACGCCGAGATACAAAAGGCATAATAGTCAAATACATTTTCGACTTTGTACTCTTCTCCACGAATAATATCAAGCACAATTTTTTTGAAACCTATGCAAAGTGTGCACATCAAAAAGAAAGCAAGGCCAAAGCCAAAAAGCGGAAAAAGCATTGCAATAAACACGCACACCCAAACAACAAAGCTTGAAACAAGCACACTTGTTCGGTTTTCACTATATAGGTCGTTTGTATCAAGCCAAATTTTGTATTCTTGTTTTTTCATATTTCACCTACATAAAAATTGTTTGCAAAATATGAGAAAAAATACAACTTATTTAATCACCACCTTGCCTTCAAGGAAACTTGTGAATATCCCTTCAAGATTTTTGCCACTGCCGTGAGAAAAGCAACTGATTACATCTGTTGGCGTAGCTATGGCGTACAAATTATGCTCATAATAATATTTAAGTGCTTTCAAAAACGATTTTTCGCCCACAAGGTCATATATAGTTGAAAACATAAGCGTGCCTTTGACATATGTGTTGTATACATACTCTGGCTCAGTCGAAAACTCATCAAGTGGCCTATTCATGCTCGTGTCAACACTGCCCTGCACTGATGAATATACTTTTGCAAAAGTCTTGTAGCTTTGTGTCGCACTAGCTATCATCTCGCTCATTGACCTATCATACTGTGGATGCTTTTCAAAAAAGTACACCGTGCAAAATTCTGTAAGCCCCTCATCTATCCAACCATAGTCAAATTCATTGTTGCCAACAACACCATACCACCACTGATGCAAAAGTTCATGCACTATCACAAGCTCATATGTTTCATAGTCTGTAACAGCGTCAGATATTAGCACTATGTTTGGATACTCCATACCGCCGTGTACAAAATTTGTTTCAACGACGCTTATTTGCGAATATGGATATTTGCCTACATTTTGTTCAAAAAATGTCATAACTTCTTCAATAAGTTTAAGTGTATCATCTACATTTTCGTCGTCATAATAATAGTAATTTATTGTCACTCTGTCGTCATAAGTTTTGCTCTTTGTTTGAAAATTTTGTGAAAGCACCATTGCAAAGTCACGAACGCACTTTGCCGTCACATTACTCTCTTTAACGAGCTCAAAATCCTTTGTCGATTGATTGCCTGTTGACGCCAACTCAAAATTGTTTGGATATGTTATCGTCACATCATAGTTAGCGACATCACTATAAAATGGGTCACCATTTGAATTATATAGGTCACACACAAAGTCGCCATCTTCATACATACATGCAATAGGATAAAAGTTGCATAAGTTTATTGCATTTTCGCCGTAGCCAAGACGATGGTTTATGTTTGCAAGTGTAACGACATATGACATAGATATCTTAGCTTTGTCATCAGGATAAAGGTCAGAGCTTAATTCAACAGTCAAGATGTTTTCGTCCTCGCCACCAACTTTAAAGTTTGCTTCGCCGTCATTCACCGTTACACTTTCAATGTCAATCTCTCCATAGCTTTGACCATTTGGATATGCCATGCTACTATTTTGAACACTCACAACTTTTGCCTTTGCACCTTCTCTGAATGCGTTTGCATAAAGATGAAACTTGACGCAAGATAAAGCTATGTCAGATGTGTTGACATAGTCAGTTGTCTGTGACACCGTAAGCGTATGGTTTGTATCATCGTATAAAATGTCCATATCGTATGAAGTTAAATCTTGTTTGTAGTCATACGAGCCCGCACAGCCGACAAAACAAAAGCTAGCAAGAACAGAAGCAAGCACAAATGCAACCTTTTTCATAACACCTCACTAAAATATACCTATGCGTGAAAAATGAAAGTATGAGTGGTGATAATATTTGTTGATAAAATGCAAAACTTGTGGTATATTTGTCAGCGAGGATATTATGAGTTTTTGTAGTTTTTCATCACAACTTATTGCAGAAAATCAAACGGCAGTGGACAACTTGTTCATAACATCTTTTATGCCTTCTGCACCAAGTGAGTGCATAAAAGTTTATCTTTATGGCTTGTTTATTTGCTCAGTAGCAAACCCAGTACATAACACACTTGAAGAGTTTAGCAAAACGCTTGGAATGAGCGAAAGCGACATTGAAAGCGCCTTCGTGTATTGGCAGGACAAAGGACTTGTGCAAATACTTGACACCATACCTTTTGAAGTAAGATTTTTGCCAGTTAAAAACAGCTTAATAAAGCACCCAAAAATCAAAGACGGAAAATATAATTCTTTCAATTTGCAGGCACAAGAAATCATAACAGGAAGAATGATAACTCCAAACGAGTATTATGAATATTATGCCGTTATGGAAAGTTTAAAGATTGAACCAAGCGCAATGATTATGATAATCAAATACTGCGTTGACCTTAAAGGCGACAATGTTGGCTATGCGTATATTTTGACGGTTGCAAAAAACTGGGCACAAGAAGGCGTGACGACTGCAAAAGGTGTTGAAGAAAAACTTTTGGACTATCAAAAAGATAACGATGACATATCTCTTGTTGCAAAGAGCATGGGCATAAAGCGTGCCTTGGACTTGTTTGAAAAAGACCTTTTCAAAAAATGGCAAAATATGGGCTTTGAAACAAATGTCATAAACTATGTGGCAAAAACTCAGAAAAAATCAAAAAATTCTGTCAGCTTTAAATATCTTGATGTGATTTTTGAAAAGTACTACACAATGAGACTTTTCACAATACTTGACATTGAACAATACGAAGAGCAAAAATCTCACCTGTTTGACCTTGCCAAAAACATATGCAAAAATCTTGGCGTTTACTATGAAAATGTTGAACCTGTGGTTGAAAATTACATAGCAACATGGAAAAGTATGGGCTTTGACGATGATACCCTACTCACCATAAGCAACTACTGTTTCAAAAACTCAGTGCGTACGCTTGAATATATGGACAAACAAATTTTGAAATTCTTTAAGCTCGGAATTGTCACTGTCGACTCACTCAACTCATATTTTAATGACATACTTGACACAGAAAACAAAATTAAAGACATATTGACGAAACTTGGCACGCAAAGAAACGTGAATAACATAGACCGTGATATGTATGCAAGCTGGCTAAATAATAACATTTCAAGCGACCTTATTGACTACGCAATTGAAGTTGCAAAAGATAAACCAAACGCAATGGCGTTTATGAACAAACTTCTTTTGTCGTGGCATAATGATGGCATTAAGACAGTTGACGAGGCAAAAGCTCATGCACCTAAAAAAGTTGAAACCAAAACAGTGCAAAAACGAAATTATGACAACCGTGAGTACACTCAAAATGAGATAAATTCACTGTTTACAAACCTTGATGAAGTGGAGATTTGATATGCTAAATAAAGAAATTGTTGATTTGGCACTAAACAAAATAAAGACAAGACGCCTAGATAGCGAAGCTCTGGCGTATAGTTTTTTTGAAAAAGCCATGCAAAACGATGAATTTAAAGAAAACTTTAAACAAATCAAGCACGCAGAAATTCAAAATGCAAAAAGTGAAGCATATGGCGAAAAACCTCAATATGACATTAAAAAGCTTCAACAAAAACAAGATGAAATACTAAAAAAACTCAAAATTGACAAAAAGTCAATTACCCCACACTACACTTGCAAAAAATGCAATGACATAGGCTATGTTGACGGCAAGATGTGCTCATGCCTAAAACATGAAATCAACTTGATTTTATACGAAAAAAGTGGACTAAGTAAAGACATAAGATGTTTTGACAAATGCGACTTCTCTATTTTTGACAATCCCGAAAACACAAAAAAACTATACACTGTTTTGAAAAACTGGTGCGACAAAGAAAATAATTACACAAATGTCATTTTAATTGGCAAAACTGGCGCTGGTAAAACCTATGTTATGGAATGTATGGCAAACGACTTAATTCAAAAAGAAACACTTGTGTATTTCACTTCTGCTTTTGAACTAAATCAAAATCTTTTGAAATATCACACGACTTTTGACCAGACAAAAGGTCAATTCATTGCTATGCTACTTGAGCCTGACTATTTATTTATTGATGACCTTGGAACAGAGCCAATGCTCAAAAATGTGACGGTTGAAGGGCTTTATAATGTGCTTTCTGAAAGAATGAGAGAAGGCAAAAAGACAGTCATCTCCACCAACCTAACTCCTCAGCAAATTCAAGACTATTATGGGGACAGAATTTTTTCAAGACTATTAAGTCAAAATAATTCTTTGGTCCTAAATGTTGAAAACAGCGACCTTAGACTTAAAAAATAAATCACTTTTTTTGTGATATTATGTTGATAAGATTGTTGGAAACTGTTTGAAAAAAAATTCTATATTCAGTAAGTTGCTCTTTGGAGCAATTTTTTGATAGTGACGTGGAAAAAATTGTTGCAAGCGATATTATATCTTCCACTGTTTTGTCTTCCATACTAATTATTTATATGCTAAAATGTTGTTTGTTGATTTTTTTTGTGATATCATAAACATACGGAGAAAAACAATGGACGAAGCTATTGAAGATAACAAGAGTATTTTTTTAGATTTAGTAAAAAATAACATCAAGCGTGAAGGTATTGACGCACTCATGGAATATCTTGAAAAGACAGACTTTTTTACAGCGCCAGCATCAACGAGATTTCACTCAAATTATGTTGGTGGACTTTGCAAACATAGTTTAAATGTTTTTGAAAGGTTTGTTAAACTTTTGAAAATGCAATACGGCGAACAGTGGCAACAACAATTTTCACTTGAAAGTGCAACAATTGTGGCACTTTTTCACGACATTTGCAAAGTTGACACCTATGTTGAAGATGTGAAAAATGTCAAACAAAATGGCACATGGGTGCAAGTGCCATATTACACAACAAATGACAAATTGCCATATGGTCACGGCGAAAAATCTGTTTACATAATAAACGGTTTTATGCGTCTAACTCGCGAAGAAGCGATGTGCATAAATTGGCATATGGGCGAGTATGATGTGCGTGCAAAAGGTGGCGTCAGTTTAACAGACATTTATTACAAATATCCAAATGCCCTTCTCACCCACATAGCAGACAATATGGCAACATATCTTGACGAAACAATAAATAAAATTTAAAAACTAATTTAAAAACTAATTCAAATAAAAGAAAATAAAAAGGAGAATAAAAAAATGGAAAAAATAACGAAAGATTGGACAATTCTTGACATAGCAAACTATAATGAGGACCTACTTGACATTTTGGCAGGCTTTGGAATGCACTGCTTCACTTGCCCACTCAGTCAAATGGAGACACTTGAAGAGGCATGCCTAGCCCACGGCCTTGACCTTGACTTTGTCCTAAAAAAACTCAATGAAGAGAATAAATAGACATAAAAAAATAGTGGCAAGAGTGCCACTATTTTTTATAAATATTATCCTGTAACTTGAACTTTATTCCAAGTAGTATTTCTATCATCTCTGCACATTAGGTCTGCAAGATATTGAGAATCTTTTAGTTGCTCAGTTGTAATAGTTTTGTCAGCTCCCCCACTCCATTCATTTTCTTGGTCCAAAAATATTAGTTGCTCAACATTAGAACCAAAAGCACTACTTGAAATAGTTGTTACACTTTTTGGAATAGTTATTGTCTTTAAACCATTCATTGAAAGTGAATATATCCCTATTTGTGTTAATCCTTCTGAAAGAACGATCTCGGTAACCTTGTTACAACCTGAAAAAGCACCTACTGACAACTCTGTAATTCCACTACCTAATTCAATTTTTGTCAATGATGAACAGTTAGCAAAACATTGTTGACCAATTGATGTGACAGTATCTGGAATAACAAGTGTGCCAGACAAACTTGAACAACCAGAAAATGCAGAGTTACCAATACTTTCAACAGAACTTGGTATTGTTAATGGTCCCGACAAATTTGAACAAGCAGAAAATGCGTTATCACCTATGATTTCTACTGTATTTAAAAATGTAACTTTTTCTAGTGAAACTTTGCTTGAACCCCCCGATGTGCCAATTATCCTAGAACCTATTTCTCTCAATCCCAGTGTCACTCTTTTCAATGTTGAAATGCTACCTAAATATGACACTTCAGCATTCGGATTTTTAAATACCAACTCTTCGACTTGTGTGTGCACAAATGGACTCCCATAAAAATATTCAAGATTGTCAGAAAAGTAAATATGTTTCAAAACTGAATTTGTTCCAGGATCCCACGACACTCTTAGCATACTATCAAGACATAATGTTTCTAATGCAGAACAATAAGACAATGATCTTGATGATGAAATGGAAGTTAGTTTATTAAAATTTATATATTTTAGTGCCCTTAAATATAGAAAAGCACCAGTTGGAATGCTAGGATAATCTTTCGTTATACTATTAGGAATATTTACTGAGATAAGGCTCATACAAGATTCCAGAGATGGATAAGTCTCTGCCCCCTCTGGAATATATATAAATTCCATACTCGAGCAGTACTTAAATAAATCATTACCAACATAATTTTTTACGGTGTCTGGAATATAAACCGTTTTTATATTTGTGTTACCATAAAAAACATTACTACCAGATTTACCAAGTTGGATAACTGGCAATGGTTCTGCATCACCCTCTTCTTGATGATAAGATGGTATTATAAGATTTTCATCGCTACCACTATAACCGACAATTGCATAACCTGTTGCAGTGCCATCTTCACTTGTTAGTTTTTCAAATGTGAAGCCACTTGATTGTCTTTCATCAAGTGAGCCTTTGCTGACAGAAAGTTTTGCACCTGTAAACTCCAAAGATGGAATTGCAGTAAGTTCATCTTGAAGAATAACGGCGAAGCAAAAAGTTGCTTTCGATGGTGCGCCATCAACAGCACTTGGCACATCGTCTATTTGATTTAATTGTATTATATCTACATTGTCTGAAGCAGTAACTGCTGATAAATCCATTTGTGCATTTATAACTGCGTTGGCGTAATTGGTTACAGTTACCGCTATTATATTAACATAACCTTTTTCACCTGTTTTGTATGAGCCTAGTCGTATATCCAAAGGGCTTTCATTTTCAAACACATTAGTTTCAGTATCAACTCCGCCATTATTGTAAGTAGTTTGATGGTCCAAATAGCTAAGTTGTTCAACCCTTTCAGTTGGCAATTCAGTGCCATTTTCAATTGATTCCTTTATGTCCTGCATATCTTGCATTACATTTCCCTGTGCTCTTGGAAGCTCTGACATCTTTGAAACATACTGAGTTGTGTCAACATCAACAAACACATCGTCAAGCTCATAACTAATGTTACCTGAAAGATTGTAAGTTACAGTTGATGCAGCAAAAACACCAAAGCACATAACTCCAAAGCAAAGCATAAGCGTCGATACACTTAAAAACAACTTGCTTTTTTTACTTTTCATTATTCTCTCCTTTTATTTTTTTCTCTCTCACAAAAGCCTATATACCTAATAAAAATACGCACATAAAAATGTTAAAAAGTCACCTTTCACACGCAAAATTGTGTGCCGGATGGGCGAGGCTCGGCATATCGTGTCACGCACGAGCGTACTATACTATGTACGTGACTGTGTGGCACGGCATGGCAGTAAACGAAGCAGATACGCTCACAATTATTTAGTTCTGTCTTTCACACGCAAAATTGTGAGGTGTAGACGAGGCTCGACAAGTCGTGCCAGGCAGGAGTGTACTTCGTACATGACTGTCTGGCACGGCTTGGCAGTAAACGAAGCAGATACTTCCATGATTTTGTACATTTGCCTTTCACACGCAAAAGTATATGGTGGATGCTAGGCTCGGCGCAATTGGCTCCGCAGGAGTTTAGTTAACCTAAATGACTGTGGAGCCAACTGCGACAGAAACAACGCAGACGCCGTACAATTTTGCGTGTGAAAATGGGAGAACCAAGGAGATATCAACTACTACCACCTGCTATGTAATATCCCCTTGGGACATAATTACCTGCATAACAAGTAATTACATGGATATAATATTCTTACTTTTGTAAGAAGTCAAGTAAATTTCTTACATTTGTTAGATAATATTTTTGTATGGAAAATAAATTTAAAGATAACTTGAAGCTTCTTAGGCAAGAAAAAGGCATTGGGCAAGTTGAACTTGCTCAAAAACTTGGCGTAAGCAAAGGCATAATAAGTTTATGGGAGAATGGACTTAGAGAACCAACGATGAACTCACTGATTGAAATGGCAAAGTTTTTTGATGTGAGTATTGATTATTTGGTAGGCTTGTCAAACTAAAAAAGCCCACTTCGGACAAATAACCGAAGTGGGTTTTTTCTTATATATTATTCCTGTCCAACAACTTTCTTTTCTGCCTGGTCTTGTTCGTGAATTATTGTTGGTTTTGCATCTTTTGTTATGCAATCTTCATCAATGATGATTTTTGAAATTTTCTTGTCATTTGGTGCATTGTACATAAGTTCAAGCATTTTGCCTTCCATAATTGTCCTAAGTCCCCTTGCACCAGTTTTGAGTTCCATAGCCTTTTTGGAAACTGCCCTTATTGCTGCTGGTTTGATTTCAAGGTCAATGTGCTCAATATCAAACAACTTCTTGTATTGTTTAATTATTGCATTTTTTGGCTTTGTCATTATGTCAATAAGTGCTTGCTCATTCAAGTCATTTAGTCCCACAACAACTGGAAGTCTGCCTACAAACTCTGGAATAAGTCCATAGTTAATAAGGTCTTGTGGTTGAAGTTCGTGAATAAGTTTTGACGCATCTTCTGAGAACTTAGTTACTTTTGCGTTAAAGCCAATTGCAGTTTGATTTAATCTTGACTCAACAACTTTGTCAAGTCCCACAAAAGCACCGCCACATATGAACAATATGTTTGTTGTGTCTATTTGAAGCATCTCTTGTTGTGGATTTTTTCTTCCGCCCTGTGGAGGGACTGACGCAACTGTGCTTTCCAATATTTTCAAAAGTGCCTGTTGAACGCCCTCACCTGACACATCGCGGGTGATTGAAACATTTTCGCCTTTTTTTGCGATTTTGTCTATCTCATCAACATAGACTATGCCTCTTTCTGCTTTTTTGATGTCATAATCTGCATTTTGAATAAGCTTTAAAAGTATATTTTCAACATCTTCGCCAACATATCCTGCTTGCGTTAATGTGGTTGCATCTGCCGTTGCAAAAGGAACTTTAAGAATTTTTGCAAGTGTTTTTGCAAGAAGTGTCTTCCCACAACCAGTTGGACCAACCATCAAGATGTTTGATTTGTCTAGTTCAATGTAGTCGTCATTTTTTACATTCTTTTTGTCGCTTAAATAGTTAATGCGCTTATAGTGATTGTAAACTGCAACTGAGAGCACTTTTTTAGCTTCATCTTGCCCAACAATGTATTGGTCAAGTTGCTCTTTTATCTCCTGTGGAGTTGGAAGCTCAATTGGCTCAAAGTCGCTTGATTTAATTGAATCTTTAATTATGTCACGGCAAATTTCAACGCATTCATCACAAATATAGCAGTCGCCTGTTGGATTTGCAATGAGTTTTTTCGCTACACGCTGAGATTTACCGCAAAACGAACATACCATATCTTCATTATCTTCCATAAAGCACCTCCTTAATTAGTTTGCTGTCTTTTTGTTATAACCTCGTCAATAAGCCCATAAGTTTTTGCCTCATCTGCTGACATATAATTATCTCTTTCGCAATCTTGTGCAATTTTTTCAATGGTTTGACCTGTGGCTTCACTAAGTATTTCATGCAATTTGCTTTTTAATTTTTGCAAGTGTTTTGATGCAATTTCAATATCGGTTGCTTGACCTTGCATACCTGTTGTGAGTGGCTGGTGAATCATAATTTCGCCATTTGGAAGAGAAAAACGCTTTCCCTTTGTACCACTTGCCAAAAGCACTGCTCCCATTGATGCGCACATACCAACGCAAATTGTTGAAATGTCACAACTTATATATTTCATTGTGTCAAGTATAGCCATTCCAGCAGAGATTGAACCACCAGGGCTATTGATATACATTGAAATGTCTTTTTTAGGGTCTTTGCCTTCAAGATAAATAAGCTGAGCAACAACAACATTTGCCGTATCATCTGTAATTTCACCAGTCACGAAGACAATTCTGTCTTCTAAAAGTCTTGAATAAATGTCATATGACCTTTCTCCACGACTTGTTTGGTCAACTACCATTGGTATTAGCATTTTTGTTCTCCTTTATACTAATTAGTTTAATGTGTTTGAATTTAAAAGAAGTGTGAGAAGTTTTTGCATAAGAATGTCATTTTGAATATATGCAATATTTCTATCGCCAAGATTTTTCTTGTATTCATCAAGTGACTTACCATACTTTTGTGCTGTTTCAGCAAGTTTTTCGTCAAGTTCTTTCTCTGTAACATCAAGTTTTTCTTGTTTTACTATTGTTTCAAGAACAAGTCTTGTCTTAACAACTT
Source organism: uncultured Clostridia bacterium (assembly GCA_944384425.1). Classification (GTDB taxonomy): domain Bacteria; phylum Bacillota; class Clostridia; order Christensenellales; family UBA1242; genus UBA5893. The sequence goes on from CALWTI010000009.1 coordinate 20,442, forward strand.
CTTTTGCCTGCTCTCTGCGTTCTTCTCTCAATTCTTCTTCTGTGACATTAGCTTGTTTTAAATAATCTTCAAGTTTGAAGCCTTGATAACTTAATCTCATTGAAAAGTCTTCAATAAAGCTATCTAGTTGACGCTCAACAAGCACATCTGGAATATTGACTTCGCTTGACTTAACAATTGTTTCAATAATGTTGTTTTCATCTTCGCGTTTAAGTCTTGCTGCCAAATTTTCTTCAAGATGTTTTCTTATGTCTGCCTTATAGTCTGCAAGTGTTTCGAACTCAGAAACATTTGATGCAAACTCATCGTCAAGTGGTGGAAGAGTTTTTTCTTCAACTTTTTTTACTGTTACATCAAAAATTGCGTCCTTGCCTTTAAGTTCTTCACTGAAATAGTCAACTGGGAATGTGACTTTGACATCTTTTTTGTCGCCTTTTTTAAGTCCAACAAGTTGGTCCTCAAAACCTTCAATAAAGGTGTGTGAACCGAGTTTAAGTCTGTAATCTTGTGCAGAGCCACCTTCAAAAGCTTTTTGGTCGGTGTAGCCTGTGAAGTCAATGACAACGTAGTCGCCGTCTTTGCTTTCACGGTCAACTTCAACATATCTTGCTTGGCGCTCACGTGATTGATTGAGTTCTTTTTCAACTTCTTCTTCGCTTACGCTTCCTGTTGCTTTTTTGATTGTGAGACCTTTATACTGACCAAGTTTAACCTCTGGCATTGATTGAACTTCTGCAATAATAACTATTCCGTCTTCATCAAATTTGTCAATCTTTATTTCTGGATTTGATACTGGTTCAATGCTTTTGTCACTAGCAAGAGCATCAGCATATTCATGAGCGAACAAATGGTCAAGAGCGTCATCATAAAAAACTGATTCGCCATAATTCTTTTCAATTATTGCACGAGGAGCTTTGCCCTTTCTGAACCCTTCAATGTTAAACTTCTCTTTGTTTTCTTCATATGCGTGGTCAACAAACTTTTCCCAAGTTTGCTTATCCGCAGTGATTGTAATTTGATATTTGTTGTTTTCTAATTTTTTAATTGTGTACATTTTAAATTTTCTCCTTAATGTTTTCAGTAGATTATAACACATAGTGCGTCAATTCCAAAATTTTTCGCACTAAAATATTTTAGCACACAAAAAATTTATTTAACATGAACAAAATGTCTAACTTTGTTAAATTTTTGGTGCTTATAAAGAAATGCACAAGTCGGAACTTGTGCAATTCTATTTAATAGACTGGTAATGCTTTATAATGTAATACTTAAAATCAAAAGCAATACCACAATTACGACTGCTGCCACATAAGTAACCCACCACCAAACGTTACGTTTGTTCTTAACGAAGTAGAAGGCATAAACCATTGTGACTATGTATGCAATGCACTCACCAACCATTCTAATAGCTGTAATAACACCACCAGCTCCATTTACGCCAATCCATGCGAGAAGCTGTGAGATAAATAGTGCAACAGCAATGAGAATAAGTCCACAAAAAGCTAGCATATTCATAAACTTTTTCATAACCTTGTCATCTCCTTTATATTACATCATATAGTATATTTACTTTATCGCAAATTTGCAACTACTTTTTTTGTTTTTCCAAAATTTCAAGTACGTTTTTGAAATAGTCAGGAAGGTCACAAGTCAGCGTTATTCGCTTTTTAGTCGTTGGCTGAGTAAATTCAATTTTGTAGGCATGAAGAAGTTGTCCCGACAAATTGAACTTTGACTTTTTGCCATAAACTTCATCGCCAACAACTGGGTGATGAATGTAACTTGCATGAACGCGTATTTGGTGTGTCCTTCCCGTCTTCAAATCAAATTCAACCAGAGTGTAACCGTTATATCTTTTCAAAACCTTATAGTTAGTTATTGCAATCTTGCCCTCGCCGTCAGGACAAACTGCCATCTTTTTTCTGTCTTTTTTGCTTCGTGCAATGTTTGTGGTAATTGTGCCATAGTCTTCCTTAAAAGAACCGTCACAAAGTGCAATATAGCACCTTTTGCATGACTTTTCTTGAATTTGCTTTGAAAGGTTAACATGAGCAAAATCGTTTTTTGCAATAATCAAAAGCCCAGATGTGTTTTTATCAAGTCTATGCACAATGCCAGGTCGAACAACCCCGTTTATTGTGCTAAGGTTTTTGATGTGATATAAAAGTGCGTTTACAAGTGTGTGATTCTCATTGCCACAAGCTGGGTGAACAACAAGGCCTTGTGGTTTGTTTATCACAACCAAGTCATCATCTTCATAAACAATGTCAATGTCGATGTCCTCTGGCGACAAATCAAGTTTTTTCTCTGGCAAATTTGTGTATTCAACTTCATCGCCAGCGCATACTTTATACCCACACTTTGTCACAACTTTTCCGTTTACTTTTACTAGGCTATCATCAATCATCTTTTGAACATGTGAGCGCGTGACGTCTTTAATCTCATTTTGCAAAAACACATCAAGCCTAACATTCCCTTCATTAACTGTCACTTTCATTTTTCTCACCGCTCTTTTCCCTATGTTTTTTGTACTCAAACAAGTTGTCAAAAAACAATAAGTAAACTAAAAACATAATTACGCCAATAGTTAGACAAGCATCGGCAATGTTGAATGTGAAACTGAAAAAACTGAATTTTATGAAATCTCGGACATATCCAAGAAAAATTCTGTCAATCAAATTGCCAATTGCCCCGCCCAAAATTAGCCCAATACTTACGCAATAATATATGCTTTTGTTTTTGTGAAAATAGTTATACAAAATAATGAGTGCAACCATAACTATGGACACGACAATCAAAAGTGTTGTTTGTCCGCCCAAAATTCCATATGCTGCCCCTGTGTTGTGTATTGAAAAAAAACCAAAAAATCCGTCGATTATGATAATGTCAAAACCGTCGGTTATTATCTTGAAAAACAAATCCCAAAATAAACACACCAAAACAACAAGTGTTGTTATGATGCCATAGCGTATTTTATAAAAAAATGGTTTGTTTAAAAATTTCATCAATTCTCCAAATGACAAAATAAAAATGTTTGATCATCACTTTGTTTTATTTTTCCGCCAAGAGCATACACAGCCCCGCAAAAAAAGTCAAGCGACCTAGTGCGTTCTTTTATGTCTATATTCTTTATGTCCACCAAGACATCTTCGCCATCTCTAAATTTGTCAACAAGTTGTTGCACTTCAATTTGAGACGTTGGTTGATAAAGTGTTGGCTGTGGCTTTATGCTCTTCAAATCATACTCAGCAACCTGAGTTTTTTGCTTTAACTGTGGCTTTATGTCGTCAGTTTTTTGCGAATTTACTTTTTTCTTTTCCCCTTCAAAACCAAGAGTTTTGAAAAGACCGTTTAATAGTCCCATATTTTCCTCTTATACAAGTTTTTTTGAAATGTTTGCAAGAAGCGTCAACTCATTTTGTGTTATATCTTTTAAATGCGTTTTTTTGAATTTATTTATAACGCCCAAAATAACTTTAAAAACGCTTTCGCCTTCTTGTGTTATTGCTATTTTATATTTTTTTATTCTACTTCCAATTTTTTCAATATATTCATGTTTTTTTAATGTTTTTATTACCCTTGTTGTTATTGCCTTGTCGTTGTCAACAAACATGTTTAAATCTTTTATTGTAAGTGGTCCTTGTGCCTTTAATGCCATTAAATAAACAGCGTGTTGCACTGTGATTTTATATGGTTTTAATTTTAAATTTATTTCTTCATTTAAATTTTTAAATAATTTTCTATAAATTAAAAATATATCGCATATTTTTTGTGAAACTAACATTTTTTCTCCGATTTTTTACATTTTTTCAAGTGTATTTATTGCGAGCAAATCCATACATTTTTGTAACATATTTTTTGTGAATTTTGTAAGCATAATTTTTGTATGTTTTTTTGTACTGTCCTTTTCATAAATTATGCTTGACTTTCCATAAAAAGTATTAAATTCATTTGCAAGAGAATATGCATAGTCACACAAAAATGAAGGCGCATTTTTTTCATATGCACTTGTGACTGCGTCTGTGAACTTTATTAAACAAAGCGCAAGTCTTCTATCTTCATCTGACAAAGTAAATTTTGCGTCACAGTCATCAGCTTTTGCAAGCACTGAATTTGCCCTTGTTATTGTGTACAAAATATATGGCCCCGTCTTGCCTTCAAATGAACAAAATTTGTCAACATCAAAAACAAGGTCTTTTGTCCTAAGCACAGACAAATCAGCAAATTTGAGTGCAGAAATTGCGACAACTTTTGAAATGTTTTCAATCTCTTCATCCGAGTAATCGGGCTTCGACTGCTTAACTTTTTCAAGTGCTTTGTCCACAACCATTTGCATAAGGTCGTCAAGCCCCATCGCCTTGCCGTCACGAGTTTTGTATGGCTTGCCGTCTGGTCCGTTCATTGTTCCAAAGCCCACAAACTGCAAGTCTATGTCTTTTTTCAAAATGTTTATTTTTTTAACACATCTAAACACCTGAACAAAGTGAAGTTCTTGCCTGTTGTCAACAACATACAATATCTTATCAACACCAAACTCCCTATCACGCTGAACAATTGTCGCAAGTTCTGTAGTGCTGTAAAGAGCAGAGCCCGCCGAGTTTAATAGCATAAATGGTGGTATCTCAGTCTTGTCACCTTCTTGTGCAACATCAACAATTGTTGCACCGTCACTAACACGCGAATAGCCATTTTTGATAACGTAGTCAACCACTTCGTCTTGATAGTTTTTGCTATCACTTTCACCAAGCCAAAGGTCAAAGTGTGCATTGAGCTTGTCATAATCTTGCTTTATAGATTTTTTTGAAACTTCAATAATTTGTTTCCAAAGAGCAACATATCCACGTCTGCCTTGTTGAAGGTCATAAGTTATCTTTTTGACTTTTTCGTGCAAAACTTCGTCAGTTTTTGCCCTTTGACTTATGTTTGGATACATGACTTTAAGCTCGTCCATTGTAAATGGTGGCTCAGTCAGATATTCCCCCGAATAATTTTCGTCAAAATAAACAAGATTAGGATTTTTCTCCCAAACGGCATAGATGACCATACCCATTTGAAGACCCCAGTCGCCAAGATGTACATCACCAATGCAATCATCGCCCATGTATTTTGCAATACGCTTTATACTTTCGCCAATATCTGCCGAGCGAAGATGCCCAACATGGAGTGGCTTTGCGCAGTTTGCACCACCATAGTCAATAAGCACTTTTTTACCTGTTGGTTTTCTTGTATCAACAACATCTGATAAATACTCTTGCAAGTACTTAGCAAGATATTCGCCATCAATAAAAAAATTTATGTAGCCAGGGCTAGCAACTGTGATATTTTTGATTATTCCTTCGCCGCCAATATGTGCAACAACATCGTTTGCAATAGCCAAAGGAGATTTGTGATATTTCTTTGCAAGAAGTAATGGAGTTTGACACTGAAAATCTCCAAAATTTGCAATTGCACACTCGCCAACAGCCACATCGTCGTCATAGCCAGCGTCACGAAATGCCTTCAAAAAAATTTGTTTAAGTGTTGTGTTTAATAATTCCATAAAAGCCTCATTAAATATTACAATACCACCGTCCGTTTGTCAAATTGTAGATAGACATAAAATGAAAATTAAATAGTTGACATATCAAACAATTTTTGATAGTATAATAAAGATTGACATATGCGGATGTGGCGAAATTGGCAGACGCGCAGGACTTAGGATCCTGTGGGCAACCGTGGGGGTTCAAGTCCCTTCATCCGCACCAAAAAAACCGAGCCGTTTGGCGAGGCTTTTTTTATGAGTGTGACGAATCTCAGCGTCTGCCATGGGGCCCCCGAAAAGTATCTAAAAACTTTTTGGGGAGAGGAGAAACCAAGCGAAAAACGAAAATTTGCGACAGCAAATTGAAGTCCAAAGTGAGAGTTTCGACGAAGACGCGCAGGACTTAGGATCCTGTGGGCAACCGTGGGGGTTCAAGTCCCTTCATCCGCACCAAAAAACGCAAAAAAAGATCCCGATAGCTGTGTTTACTGACGGGCAACTTCCACACAGTCACGTACAGAGTACGCTCGTGCGTGGAAGTACCCGTCGAGCCTTGCTCTCGGGTCTTTTTTTGTGTTTTTTACTATATATAATAAGGAAAGGGCTACGAAATACTTTGTTTACTGCCAAGCCGTGCCACACGGTCGTTTTGGAAAACAACTTTTGAACAAACTATTTAATACTAGAAAAGTTTATCATTATTAACAATAGTAAGAAATAAACTTAGATTGATGTTTGAATAACCTATAAAACAAGTACCGACAAAATGTAGAGCGAAGCGAACATTTTCGTTTGGTCGGTGTAAAGGGGCAAAAACAAACATTATGTAAAACTTTTGCGAAACATTCGCAAAAGTGTGCCGAGAGTGCAGTTTTTGCCCCAAGCCTCGTCTTTCTTTCTTTTTGGTGTTTTTTTATTTGTGAAAACCCGAGCCTTGCTCTCGGGTCTTTTTTTGTGTTTTTGCTTATCAAAATACAATTTTTTGATACTAGGCACACAATGCTTGCGTCTGCCACGAGGTCCACGAAAAGTATTTACACGAAAAGTATTTACAGGAACTTTAGTTAAAGATTAGTCTAGAATTAAAATAAGCTATAATATTAAAAGTATATAAAGAAAAATAAATTTCTTTGCGTCAATGTCTTATAACACCAAAATTTGTACTCAAACATGAAAATAGATTTTAATAATAAAGTATAAAAAAACAGAGCAGTTGCCTGCTCTAAATTGTTACATTTTGTTTTGGTGGCTCACTCGGGATTTGAACCCGAGACCCCTTGATTAAAAGTCAAGTGCTCTACCAGCTGAGCTAGTGAACCATATTTTTGGCTGGGGTGGCAGGATTTGAACCTACGCATGCGAGAGTCAAAGTCTCGTGCCTTACCACTTGGCTACACCCCAACGTCGATGTACATTATATATAACTTGAACAAAAAAGTAAAGACTTTTTTTGACAAATTTTACATAATTTTATTTTTGCCTTTAAAATGGCTGGGGTAGTAGGATTCGAACCTACGGATGTTGGAGTCAGAGTCCAATGCCTTACCGCTTGGCGATACCCCACCAAAATTCAAATTCAACCATTTAAGATTACCAAAATTCAAAATAATTGTCAACAGTTTAAACTCATTTTTGATTTTAAAAATTTGTATACCTTTTTGAAGATAACTACAAATGTCCACTATGGCAGTAAACAAAGTATCACACTGTTTTTTGGCTGACTGCTAAAAATTTAGACTACCTAAAAACAAGCAAGACGGGGCTTGGGGCAAAAACTGCACTTCTCGGCACACTTTCGTTAAATATTTTTCGAAAGTTGTGCTTAATGTTTGTTTTTGCCCTTTCTCACGGCCAAACGAAAATCGCACTTCGCTCTACATTTTGCCGTGACTTAGAGGAAGAAATGCAGTGCATTTCTTTTGTCAAAAAAATAGCATGGCAGTAAATAAAGTTATTGCTAAGTGTCTATAGACATAACAGACTGGCAAAAAACAAGTGAGACGAGGCTCGCTATGTCAGGCTAGGCAGGAGTTTAGTTTCCTAAATGACTGTCTAGCCTGGCATAGCAGTAAACAAAGTATCACGCCGTTTTTTGCCAGTCTGATTATGTCTATATGTTGGGCTACTGCACCCCCGCTTTGTCACATCTCGTGTATTGACACTCGTTTGCTTGTATGCTAAAATTAAACTGTAATTAAAGGAGGAAAAATGGCTTTCAAAAAGAATACTAATTTTAGTCAAGATACGAACAATCCTCGTCTTGCAACAGATAGAACAGAGCTTGATGCAAAAAAAGATTATGTTCTTGAACGTGGTCGTGACAATCGTGATGATGAAATTAGATTTATTAAAAAACAAGCGCTAACAGTCAATTCTCATGTGCTACTTGCGGCAGTGACTGACATACACGCTGGGGGTCAAGGGTTTGATGCTGACAGGTGCAAAATGGCATTAAACGAAGTTTCAAAATGCTTTAATGCACACATTTATATCGGCGGTGACAGTGTTGACAATGCAAACAACAGTCCAAATTGTGCAACCAACGCTTTTGGTAACCGTGTCAGACCAAGCGAAGCACCAACAATTGTATATGACCTTTTGAATGATAGAAATGTCAAATCAAAACTTATTGCAATTCTTGGGGGCAACCATGATGCTGAATACGGCAACAGAAATAAACAAAGTGACACATCATTCTCACACCAAATAGCTGATGCTCTTGGTATTGATTACGTGCCATATGGACTTATTTACAGCATTCCACTTCTCACCCCTGACACACATGAAGTAAAGTATCAAAATTACCTATTCATTCATGACGCAGGAAGTTTGGACAAAGCGCTGAGCCTTGTAAGTGTTGTCAGAGAAGAAACAGGACTACTTCTTGACGGAATAATGATTGAACACTTGCACACAGGACAAGATGCACTTTACACAGTTCCAATCCCTGTATATGACAAAAACGGCAAGCGTCTTGGTGACAAAAATCATGAAGTTTATGTTGGAATGGGATATTCGTTCCAAAACGGTTCAACAATTTATGGTTCACAAAATTTGTTTGGACAAAAGACTAATTTGAGAGTTTATGACATAAGTTGGCAATTAAACCCTTACCACACACACGACAATGCAACAGAAGAGCCAAAATATAAACCTCTTATAAATGCTTTCAATGCTCTTGACCAAGTCAAAGATGAGCCAAGCATGATACTAAAAATGTATCAGAAAAAATATGCCCTTTCTTCTGACAAAAGTTATGAAGACAAATGGGCTAAAAAGCCTTTGGAAAAGGTAACGCAAGAGCTTTCAAGAAAAGCAAGCGACCTAAGTGATGGGAGGGATATGTAATGCAAGACCTAAATCCTAATAATAATCAACAAAAACAAAATGACATTGTAGACCTATGGTATAAACTCACAGGCGACAAATTCGGAAAAGTCAATCTTGCCACAAATAGCGAAGTTGAAGATGCAACTCCTGCCGGCACTCGTGAGTACATTCAAGAAGTAAAGAAAAAAGCCATTCCTTTGGTTTGGAATGAAGATATAGTTGTCCGCGGAAAAAAGAATTTGCATCTCGTCTTTTTGCATGATTTTAATCTTTATGATATGTCCAACCCACAAAAAGGCGTTGAAGACATGACTTCATTCAAATCAATTCGCTCTGCCCTTTCACAAAAAAGTGGAAATGACAAAACTCTGGTGATTTTCAGTGGTGATGTGATTGGAAAAGAGTTTAACATAACAAGTTTGCAAAATGCGTCCATTGAAAACAAGAAAATACTTTTCTGGGGACTTCAAAAGCGTATAGATAAACTCATCGACTATATTGAATATGTTGCAAAAAATGGTGCTGACGAAATTATTCTTATGAACGGACGTGATGAGCATCAGGCAAAAAGAAAGCTCAATCGTGACATCTTGCAAGATGCCCTACTTGATGCTTTTAATGATGTGCTTTTAAATTATGCCGTTTCAAAAGTCAATGGTAAAACAAAAAAAGTCAAAATCTCATATGTCCCTGGCGTTAAAAAAGTGTTTAACATAAAAAGAATTGACGGCGACAAAACATATTACTATGACATCTCAGTTCACACCAATTTGAAGACAACATCAAAGACAATGACTGGCAACAAGCGTGCAGCACAAAATCAGCATGGAGATTTGGCAGAAGCTGACTACATCTTTGTTCCATCAGAGAACGCAGTTGGAAGTTATTCAAATGTCGTGTTCTCGTCTGGTCTTGCTAGATACAAAGATTCAACAAAAAGCTATGTTCCAACAGTTTCGACAAAGGGATACAACTCATTCACCCTTGTACTTGGAGATGAAAATCACAAAGTTGAAATTGCTCGCACAACAAACTTTGTTGATGACAAGACATTTGCGATTGAAAAACGCATAGCAAAAGAGCAAAGAGAGATAGAAATACTCGCAGAACTTGCTAAAAAAGCAATTAATGAAAAACTTGCAAATACATACAAAAGTCAGCCTAACTACAAAGACTTATTGGAAAATGAAAAAGGAGAATAAAAAATGGATAAATGCCCTTTTTGTAACCTTGAAGTTGAAGATGAATTTAATTTTTGCCCATACTGCTCTGAGCCACTAACAGAAAAAGGCAAAGAAGTTGAGCACAGCAAAGAGAAAAAAGCTCAATTAAAATTAGTGACTGCTTTGGCTAGAACAATAAGTGACGAAGCAACACTTAAAATACTTGGACAAATAACAGATAAATTATCTAAATAACATAAATAGCACGGCAAAATATAAAAGCCGTGTTTTTTAATAAATGTTTTGAAAATATTATAAATATTGTTATCATAATAAAAAAGTGAGGTTTTTGCCATGGATGATATAATACAAAACGACAGTGACAAAGATTGCGTCAAACAAGATATAAATCAAGATGCAAACACACCCAAAATGTCTAAAAAAGAAAAATCAAGCATGGTTTTATGGATAATTGGTATTATTACCACAGTTATGTGCTTGATATTGACTGCTTTTTGGGCAGATATTGTCATTAAGCACCTTTTGGCAGACCAAGACGAAAGACTTGGCACAACCATTGGACTAATTGCGTTTATTGCATATTTTGGTATGCCTAGTTTAATTATCGGGAGTTTGTCTGTGATATTAAATACAGTCTCATTGATACTTGGAAAAAAACAAAGAATTTGGAAAATAATCATATTGGTTGTTTCAATTTTAATTCTTGTAACTAGCATAATATTTTTCATACTAATATAAACAGAAAAAAACAGACCATAAAAGTCTGTTTTTTTATAAATATAATGTTACAAAATACAGTATGAAAAGCACAGTCACCACATACGTGAACACATGCACTTTTTTGAACTGTCCTGTAAGCAAATTGATGAGCGTGTAAGAAATAAGTCCAACTGCAATACCAATGCTGATGTTGTTTGACAGTGGCATGATAATTATTGTAAGAACGGCAGGAATTGCGACTGAAACATCTGTGAAATCAATTTTGTTAACACCGTCAAACATAAGTATTCCAACCAAAATGAGGGCAGGAGCAGTCGCATAAACAGGAATAAGCATAACTATTGGACTCAAAAATAACGAAAGAGCAAAAAATATGCAAGTAAATATTGAGCTTAGTCCTGTCCTTGCCCCGCTTGCAATTCCAGATGTACTTTCGACATAACTTGATGCGTTTGGTATTCCAAGACAAGAACTAAAAACTGCACCCGAGCCGTCTATTAGCATTGCCCTATTTTGATTTATAACATTGCCATCTTTATCCAAAAGATTTCCTTTTTGTGCAGTTGCAAGCAGTGTCCCAACTGTGTCAAAAAGGTCCATAAGCACAACAGCAAACACAACAAGAATAACGCTTGTTATTGCCGTAAAAATATTTCCGCTAAAAAGTCCCCCAAAATCAAATTTCAAAAAGCTATATTCAAAAAGATCGCCAAAAGGTGGCAAAAAACTATTTGTCCAAAGCACTTCAAATGGGTTTATGCCTATGCAAAACTTTATGATTATGTCCACAATAGTCCCCGCAATTATGCCATAAAATATTGCACCTTTGACATTTTTAACATACAAAACTGCCATAACTATGAAACTAACAATAGCCACTATCGCCGTAAGTGATGTTGCATTGCCGTTTAAAATATCCAAAATTCCACTATTTGACGATGAAAGTCCAACATTTAATATGAAAAGTCCAACGCCAATAGGAATAGAGAGTTTTATTGCTGGTGGTATGGCGTCAACAATTTTTCTTCTAAGTCCAGTGAGCGTAACAAAGACAAAGAGCACACCTGCCAAAAAGCATATCGTCATTGCCTGACTAAAAGAATATTGTCTGCTTTCAATAAGTCCAACCACAAAACTCGCAACTCCAATACCTGGCGCCAATATTATTGGCAAATTTGCATAAAGTGCCATTGAAAGTGTTGCCAAAACTGTGGTTAAAATTGTTGCAACAAAAAGTGCTTTCCAAAGTCCTTCACCACCTATCCCGCTAAATAGCCCTGGAATAACTACCATGATGTAACTTATCACCATAAAATTGACAAGCCCGCCCAAAAACTCTTTTTTGAAAGTGCTACCGCGTTCTGAAATTTTGAAAAATTTATCTATTTTCTCTAAAAAAGACTTATTTTTGTTATTTTTGTTATCATTTTCAACTATTATGTCTTCTTTTTGTTTTTGCTCTTCACAAGTGTTATCCAAAACTCACCTCGCAATTTTGTATTTTAGTATAACAAAAAAATAAAAAAAGCAAAAATCAATTTGCTAGACTGTCCAAAAAACTTCGTGACCGAAAAAATTAAAATTTTTTCTTGCTTTGTTTACTGCAAAACGCCCCAAAACAGTCATTTAGG
>CALWTI010000010.1 GCA_944384425.1 uncultured Clostridia bacterium
GCAATATTTAATTTTGCAAAGCGGTGAAGAAGAAAGTATGCAAATAGTTTTAAACTTCACAAATGACGATAACACAGGTGCAGGTATGGGATACATTTGGTGGATAATTGGCGGAAGTGTTGCAGGAATTTTACTTATTGGACTTATTGTATTTTTGATTGTTAAAAAGAAAAAAGATAATTCATATAAAAATATGTATTATTAAAAATAAATTGTCATAAATACTGGAAAAATAAAATAAATAAATTTAATATAAAAACGAAAAAGTCAAATAAAAAATTATTTGGCTTTTTTTGTATTTAAATTAAGGGGCAAATATGGGAAAATCAAAAGTGCCCTCTTTGAAAGATATTGAAAGTGCACTTTTGAAAAAGGCACTCGGCTACGACCACGACGAAGTTGTTGAAGAATATGTTGTTGACGAGGAAGGCGAAGTTAAACTTGCAAAAAAGAAAGTGACGACAAAGCATTTTTCGCCAGATATTCCAGCCGCAAAAATTCTTTTGGAGGAGTTCAATAAAAACACAAATATTTATGAAAATATGACAGAAGAACAACTTTTAAAAGAAAAAAATAAATTGATTAAATTATTAAAAAAAGAGGGAAAAAATGGAAGTTAAAAATTGTTTGATAAAAACAAAATGCGATATTTTGGGTTGTAAAAACTTGGCAGAATATTGCGTTTTAAATGACAAAAAAATTGCTTTAAATTTATGCAAAAATTGCACAGAAAAATTACACGATGCACTTTCAAAAGTGCTTGTTCCAAAGCCAGTTACGCCACCTTTTAAAAAACAAAAAAAAATTGAGGTAAAAAATGGATAATGAAATGCTTGTAAGTGAAGTATTAAATGACTTCAAAAGACGCCAAAACGAAAGAAAGCCATATGAAGCAAACTGGCAACTTTGTATGAATTTTTTAATGGGAAATCAATATTGTGAAGTTGGCTATGGCGGTGAAGTTGAAGAATTTGAAAAACAATTTTTTTGGCAAGAGCGTGAAGTTTATAATCACATTGCACCAACACTTGACATACGCCTTGCAAAACTTCAAAAAGTTAGACCAACCATGTCGGTAATGCCATCAAGCACAGACGACAGCGATATAAAAACTGCAAAACTTAGTAAGAAAATATTAAACTCAATTTATTCTCGCTACGACATTTCAAATGTAATCAATGAAGCGACAAAGTGGAGTGAAGTGACAGGTACAAGTTTTTATAAAGTCATTTGGGACGATAAAAAAGGCGAAAAAATTGCCACAGACAACGGTGAGTGCGTTAATCTTGGAGATGTTGACATAACAGTTTGCAGTCCTTTTGAAATTTATCCCGACAACACTTGCACTCAAAAAATTGAAGACTGTCAAAGCATAATTCATGCAAAAGCATACCATGTTGACGAAATAAAAAAGATGTATGGTATTGATGTTAAAGGTGAAGATGTAAATGTGTTTTCACTTGACAACACATCGCTTGGAGTTGGTGGACTTGGCTACAACAGTTTATCAAGCAAAGTGGTCAGTGGGGTAAAATCAAATCATGCACTTGTCATTGAAAAGTACATAAAGCCAACTGTGGACTATCCAAATGGAAGACTCATCATAATTGCAGGAGAAACGCTTGTTTATGATGGTGAGCTTCCTTTTATCAATAGGGCAAATGGTGAAAGAGGTTTTCCTTTTATCAAGCAAGAGTCCATTGAACAGACAGGTTGCTTTTGGGGAACGGGAATTGTCGATAGGTTAATTCCTGTACAAAGGGCATACAACGCAGTTAAAAACCGCAAACACGAATTTTTGAATAGAATTTCAATGGGTGTTTTGGCAGTTGAAGACGGCTCTGTTGACATAGACAATCTTGAAGAAGAGGGGCTTTCACCGGGGAAAATATTAGTTTACAGGCAAGGCTCAACTGCACCAAGATTTATGACGGCAAACACTGTTCCAACAGATTTTGAAAGAGAAGAAGAGGCACTGCTTAGCGAATTTATGGTAATCTCAGGCGTGTCAGATATTCTTAACAACTCATCTGCATACACGAGTTTAAGTGGTGTTGCTCTTCAACTTTTGATTGAGCAAGACGAGTCAAGACTTTCGCCAACAATAGACAGAATAAAAGCGTGCATTCGCGAACTTGGTGGACAAATACTTAGATTATATAAACAGTTTGCAACGCTTCCAAGATTATTCAAAGTGATGGGCGACAACGGAGAGATTGAAGTTGTTAGTTTCATGGCAAGCGACATTTCTAGTGAAGATGTTGTTTTTGAAACAGACACTGAAATAACTGAGAGTTTGGCGCAAAGGCGTAGTATGGTGTTTGACCTTTTGGAAGCAGGACTTTTATCTGATGAAAACGGCAAACTTTCAAACCGTATGAGACTAAAGGCGCTTGACCTTCTTGGCTTTGGTATTTGGGAAAATGCCCAAGACATAAACGAGCTTCACACCAAAAAGGCATCTTCTGAAAATCTTGACCTTGCAAAAGGCAAAGAAGTCAAGGTTTGTGAAATAGATAACCATGATTTGCACGTGAGCGAACATATAACTTTTATGCTCTCAAATGAGTACAAAAATTTAGTTGAAAAAAATCCAAAGATAGAACAGGTATTTTTGAAACACATAAGAGAACACAAAAAGATGAAAAGTATAGAAAATAGTTTAAGTGAGGAAGTATGATAGAAAACGAAGTATTTGAGGAACAACCCAAAAGTGAAAGTGACGAACAAAAAGAAGTTGTAGCGTCACAGTCAAGCGAGGGCTCCTCATTAGGAAAATTTAAAGACCAAGAGAGTTTACTTGAAGCCTATAACAATTTGCAGGCTGAGTTTACTCGAAAGTGTCAAAAGTTGTCACAGCTTGAAAAAGATATGTCAGTGCCAAAAGAGCCAGTTTATATGGAAGATAATTGGCAACAAAAGGTGAGTGACTTTTTGTCTACTCATGCTGAGGCAAAGCAATTTGCAAGTGAGATATCTCAAAAGATTATTGAAAATCCGTCACTTTATAGCGGTGAAAACGCACTAAATCTTGCGTGGGCAGATATTATTTCAAAAAAATATGTTTCGCCACAAGATATGATGAGTGACGACAAATTTGTCAATAACTATGTTTTGTCAAACGAGCAAATAAAGAAAAAAGTTTTGGAAGGCTATTTAAATGACCTTCGAAAAAACAAACTTCCACCAATTCAGACTTCACATTCGGGGAAAGTTACATTCCAAACGCCAAAAGTGGCGAACACTTTAAATGAAGCAAAGAAATTGGTGGAGGATATGTTAAAAGCAAATTAAAAAGGAGATAAAAATGGTAACACTTCAAAGCGCAGAAAATGCGTTAAAAACAGTTTATCTTGGAGTGGTTGCAAATCAACTTAACGTAAACGCAAACCCACTTCTTGGTAAGATTAAACAATCAACAAAAGATGTTTGGGGCAAAGAGGTAAGAAAACTCGCTCCATTTGGCATCAATGGTGGTATCGGTGCTGGTGCAGAAACCGATGAACTTCCAAAGGCAGCAGGAAACAACTATGTTCAGTTTGTTTCTGACCTTAAAAACCTTTACGGCAAAATTGAACTTTCAGACAAGGCAATTCGAGCATCACAAAACAGCGTTGGTGCATTTGTTAACCTTTTAAACGATGAAATGGAAGGCTTAATCAAGGCTTCAAGTTTCAACTTTGGCCGTATGCTTTACGGTGACGGCACTGGACTTTTGGCAACAATTGTCAGCGTCGACTCATCAGACAAAACAATAATCACACTTGATAGCGTTAGAAATTTAATTGAAGGTATGGTTATTGATGTATTTAACAGTGAAACAAAAGTGACAAGTGGACTTAGAATTAAGTATGTTGATAGAGTAAACAAAAAAATTCATGTGACATCATACACCGAAACATTGGCAAAAGACTACACACTTTTTGTTCAAAACAGCAAAGGCTATGAAATTTCTGGACTTGGCAAAATATTCTCATCAAGTGACACACTTTATGGCGTTTCAAGAGCAGAATATCCTTGGCTTGTTCCTTACACAAAAACTCAGGCAGGAGAGATTAGCGATAGCTTGATTCAAACTGCAATTGACTATCTTGAAGAAGTGACAGGTTCAAACATCAACTACATTTCTTGTTCAAGCAAGGTAAGAAGAATGTATCAAGAATATCTTGGCGCATTCAGAAGAAATGTCGACATAATGGAACTTCAAGGCGGATACAAGGCAATTACATACAACGGTATTCCTCTTGTGGCAGACAGATTTGTTGAAGATGACGCTATGTATCTATTGAACACAGACGACTTTACTTTGCATCAACTTTGCGATTGGAAATGGCTTGAAGGCGAAGATGGAAAAATCTTGAAACAAAACGCAGGATATCCAACTTACAGCGCAACACTTGTCAAATATGCAGAACTTGTTTGTGATAGACCAAACGGTCAGGCGAAAATCACTGGAATAACATCAGTTACCGCAGGTGCCTAAAACGCTTAACTAAATAAACCAAAATTGTTAATTCAAGCAGGACATAAAATAATTGTCCTGCTTGTCTTATTAACAATAAAAGAGGAGAAATATGCTTATTGAAATAAAAAACGACCCTTATTTTATCAGTCAAAGGTTAAAGGATATTGACCAAAGTTATTATCTTGTGTTCAACGTCATTAAGGGCAAGTATGAAGTACACTCGTCAAGGCAGGCAGGTTGCAGTTATTGTTTAACAAATCCATATGAGGGGTTAGATGAAAGGCTTATTGAACTCACACGACAAACGCGAAGTGAAAATATAAAACAACTTCTTGCAAAAATAGATGAAGAAAATGCAAAACTGGAACAAAAAAACACACAAAAAATGGAGGAATTATGTCAACAAAACAAATATTAAATCTCACAGCTACATTTTTGGGCAAAGAGTCACTGCTTAATTGTTCATATTTTACGGGGAGTGATGAAACTATAACAGATGAGGAGCAAAAAGAACTCGACATCTTGCTTAGGTGCTTAAACCTTGTTGTTAGTGATATTTCAACTGAATATTTGCCTATTTATCGTGAAAAAGACATAAATTTTAAAGATGGCAAAATAAACCTTGATGAGATTGACACAGATATATTTCAAATTGTCAGTTTGAAAGACGACTATGGCAGTAACATAAGATTTAGAATATTTGACAGTCACATATCTGCTAGCACAGACCGAGCTCACATTGTTTACACTGTGTTTGCAAAAACCTGTACACTTAGCGGTGATGTTGATGAGTTTAGTGTCAGAATTCCTGACCGTGTTTTCGCATACGGAACTGCCATGGAGTATTGTTTCATAAGTTCACTTTTTGACGATGCGGAGATTTGGGAGTCAAGGTACAAAAACTCACTTTTGGCACTATCTTCAAAAAAACATAATATAGTCATGCCAAAACGGAGGTGGCTATAATGTTTTATTACAAAACGCTTCTCAAAAAAAATGTTACTGACTACAAAATCACATTTAGTGCCTTTGCAAGTGGTATGACGAGTGAAGTCGATGAGGGCATTCTTTCATATAAGTATGCAAAGCGTTGCTACAACTACAAAGTTGAAAGTGGTGCACTTAAAGACGGAATAGGATTTGAACCACTCACATTGCCTAAAAGTCGTGACAACCCAAGTGATGAAAGAACTATTGTAATGGAACCAGGGCAAAAAGTTGAAAAGATGTGGCTTTACACGTATTTTGATCAAGAAAAAAAGCAAGCAGACTACAAAATTTTGTATTACAACAACGGTAAAATAAGATGGATGAATATTTACTCACTATCAATTTACACCGGAATACTAGCGAGCGTGATATATAACACGAGCGTGCCAAATGCAATAAATTATCGACTAGATGGCGAAGACTGGATAATATTTTCTTCTCCAACTGACGGTATGTGGAAATACAATGTAGATTACATGGCTCAGCGAGTTGAAAATGGGCCAAGTCTTGTTTCTATGTGCTTGCACTATGAACGACTTTTTGCAATCTTGGAAGACGGAGAGCGTCATCGCTTGACATTTTCGGCAAACCTTGACCCAACAAACTTCAACGCAAGTTTAAACGAGGGCGGTTTTATTGATATGCAAGATGACCGCGGAAGACTCATCAAAGTTGTGTCTTTTAATGATTATGTTTATGTCTTTCGTGAATTTGGTGTGGCGAGAGTTTCTGCATATGGTGACCAAACAACTTTTTCAGTCACTCAGCTATTTGCGTCCAGTTCAAAAATTTACGCCAATTCAATTTGTGTGTGTGGAGATATTATTCTTCTTTTGACGCGTGATGGGCTTTATTCTTTCAATGGCTCAACAACTTCAAAAATAACACTTGGAGTTGAGTCGCTCTTTGAAGGCATAGTAAACGAAGACTGCGCAAGCGTGTATCATAACGGAAAATATTATCTTGCACTTAGGCTAAATTTTGATGATGGCGAAAAGATTGGCTGTGAAAACTATGCTGACGGTTATGTAAACAATGCAATAATTGAACTTGACTTAAAAACTGGCGACATAAGTATAACACGTGGCGTTGATGTGTGTTCAATGCTACTTGTTGATGACGGCGAAATATGCAAACTGCTTGCTTGCTTTAATGGTGAGCACGCAAAAGACATTGGACAGATGACTCATGATGGTAAATTTTTCGGAACACCACTCAAAAAATGTTGGGTTTCGCCAAAGAGCAATCTTGGTTATCCAACACAGGTCAAACGCATAAAAGAGGTTTTTGTCAAAACAAAATCACCTTGCGAAGTTAAAATCACCACAGAAAGCACATCAAAAACATTTTCGCTTGAAGGTAGTAATGTAACTCAAAGGCTAAGACCAAACATCTTTGGTGAGCAGGTTGAAGTTTCGTTCATTTCAGAAAGCGAAGACACAGACATCTCTTGCCCTTACATAACACTAGGGGTGACATCATGATGGATATTGGACTTATGAGA
The DNA here is from genome assembly GCA_944384425.1 of uncultured Clostridia bacterium. GTDB lineage: Bacteria > Bacillota > Clostridia > Christensenellales > UBA1242 > UBA5893. Next base: position 6,960 of record CALWTI010000010.1, read on the forward strand.
TATTTCAATAAGATAGAAAAAAGGAAAAATTTTTATAAAAATAGGAGAGTGAACAATGTATTCTTACACATTTTCTCAAGATGATACAAACAAAGTAACGCAGAAAACACAAGATTATTCAAACATGCTTGATGAATTTAAAAAAGTTGATGATAAATACGATTTGACGACAGATGAAGTGTCTTTTGAAAAGAAAACTTTTACAAAACCAAGTGACGAAGAGATAAAAACTTCGGCACAAAATACTCTTGAAGACTACAAGCAGACTTCTTTAAAAAACATTGAAGATGACTACAATGAAAAAAGTGCAGATATTTCAAGCCAATTAGACGAATTGTCAAAATCTGCACAGTCTCAAAAACAAGAGGCAAAGGACTTGTACTCGTCATTAAAGCAAGATGCGTCAAACGATGCGACAAAGCGTGGGCTTGCTCGCTCATCGATTGTTGTTAATATCTTAGATGCGTTCGACCAAAATATGCTCAATGAGATAAATAAAATAAATGAAGAAATTACTGCAAAAGTTGATAGTTTAAACAATCAAAAGACACTTTTGAGTGAACAACGTCAAAACGCATTAAATGCTTTTGATATTTCTTACGCCGTTGAACTTTCAACCAAAATTGATGAAATAAACCAAGAACTTGCTGAGCAGGAGCAAAAAGTTATTGAATACAACAACGAAATTGCAGAAAAAGAGGCTGAGTATGAATCAAAGCGCAATCAAGATACGCTTGATAGGGCAGAATTTATTGAAAAGTATGGTGATGATGCAATACTTGAACTTAAACAAAGCGAAAAGTACAAAATTGCATTAGATTATTTAAACAGCCTTCCAAAAGACGAGGCATTAAATGAACTTGACACAAACCGTACCTTCACATACGAACTTGGTCCATCATATTACAACAGGTTGAAAGTAATAACAACTCAGCGCAAAGAGTAGTTATGTGGGATGAAGTTTTTGGCGTTGCGCTTACAAACGGCATATTCGCATGCCTGTTTGTTGCACTTTTAGTTTATGAATTAAAAGATTCACGCCAACGCGAAAAGAAATATCAAAAAACAATCGAAACGCTTACATCAAGACTTGTGACAATAGAAAAAGTACATGAAGATGTTGATGAAATTAAACAAACTGTGATATTAAAAAGGAGAAAAAAGTCCAATGAAAACGTTTAAAGAAAAAATCAGAACATATAGTTTTTGGACAGGACTCAGTGCAGCAGTTGTTATGCTTTTGAATGCCATTGCAAAATGTTTTGGATTTTCTATTGATGATTCACTTGTTGAAGACATAATAATGTCAATTTGCGGAGTGCTTGTCGCCGTTGGTTTTGTCTGTGCTCCAAAGTCGCAAAAAACCGACACATTAAACACAGAGGAAGGCATAGACGAAGAACCAACAGAAACATCAGACGAAGAACCGACAAAAGCACTAAATGAAAAAGAAGATGATAAATAGAAAAAACTCACAGGTTATCCTGTGAGTTTTTTTTTGTAATAAATTGACCAATTTTATGATTTTTGTTATCATTGTTTTGTTTTAGTGAGGTTTTTATGCAGGTTTTTGGTTTAGAGCATATTTTGTTTTTGTCAATTCTCGTTGTTTTAATGACTGCACTTGTCATAGTTTTTAAGCTTTTTGTACCAAAAGAAAAGATGTACATAGTTATGAAGGCGTGTGCAGGTGTTGGGCTTGTTCTTATAATCATAAACAGAATAGTCGTTTCATTGTCAAGAGATGGCACTTTTTTAGATTTTCTACCTGATACATATTGCAGTATGATGGGCTTTATTATGCCAATAGTGGTTTTGTGCTTTAAACCTACTTCAAAAACTTTTCAATATGCAATGTTTGCGGGTATGATTGGTGGAATTTTGACAATGTTTTACCCAGATTTTTTTGTGTATTTTGATAATGTTTTCAACATTCACCCTTTCACTGGATATTTGTACCATGCAAATATGTTTTTTATGTTTGTTGTTGCAATTGCAACGGGATATTTCAAACCAACTTTCAAAAACTTTATGTCACTTGTTGTTGGACTTGCGCTAATGGTAGTCGTGGGTGAGTTTGGTAATAGTGTACTTGGGCAATCTAACAATATGTACTTAAATGCACCACTTATTAGCGGTACAGTTTTTACTTGGTGGTTTGTGGGTTTATTATATCTTGTCATATACACAATATTCTTGCAAGTCTATGAAATGATTACTTTAAAGCCAGCTAATTGGAGCGTTGTTAAACTTTACACATATTTAAAAAACAAACTTAAAAAAAGTGAAAATATTGAAAACAACCAGTAAATATTATTCTTTTTATTTTAATAAACAAATAATGACAATATAAAAAAACGCATATATAAAAATACAATAAAATAAATACCCTGCAAATATTTAAAAATTTGTGGGTATTTTTTATATAAAATGTTTAGTTTTTGCTAGTAGTTTTGTATTTTTTTAAAAGGTCTATAAATTTGTTGCAGGCAAAACTGTTTGTTGAAGTTTTTAATGTTATGATGCTGATATCTCTTGGCAAAGATACAAAATTTGTATCTAGTATTTTTATTTTGCCTTGGTCTATTTCTGTTTGTACAAATTCTTTAATTGTATAAGCGATACCCATATTTTGACTCACAAAATCTGTAATAAGTCCAAAACTACCAATTTCATAACTTGGTGTAAGATTTATGTTGTTATATTCACGCATCTTTTCAAAATAATCTCTATTACTTGATGGTCTTTTTTGTAATATTAGTTTTTCTTTTTGTAATTGCTGTATTGTTAAGTACTGTTTTTTGTATTTTGTCGAAGATATAAAGCAATCATGTGTCTGAATTAAAGGTGTCACAACAAAATTTTCATCATTTGGTATTGGCATATTCAAAATTGCTAAATCAATGGCACCATTTTTTAGGTATTTTAATAACTTTTCGCTGTTTGCATCTGTTACGGTTATTTTTATTTTTGGGAATTTTTGAGAATATTCATTGATAAATACCATCAAAATTTTTCTAATTATTGTTGAACTTGAACCAATATTTAGTGTACCGCTTTCAAGATTTGCAAGGTCTGAAAATTTATTTATTCCATTTTCAAGTATTTTCATGGAATTAAAGCATGCGCTGTTGAACTGTTCGCCTTCGGTTGTCGGAATAACGCCTTTGGGTGTTCTTATAAAAAGTTTACCGCCTAAAAACTGTTCAAGTCTTTTTATACTTTTTGTTATTGCGGGTTGAGATACAAACAATTTTTGACTTGCTCTTAAAATGCTTTTACATTCATACACGGTTAAAAATACTTTTATTAAGTTTAAATCTAAATCAATATATCTCATAGTTATATCTCCTATAAAAATTATGTATTTGAATTATATACTCTTAAATCATATAATGCAACTAATAAAACAAAAAGGAGATTCAATGGTTGAAAAAGAGTATAAGTTTTTAGTGAACAAATTACCAGAAATTGAACGCAATGAAAAGATTTATATTGTCCAATATTATTTTGATATAAAAAAAATCATAGCAATTTTACCAAAGTATTTTAAATTAAATGATAGGCAGTTAAAGGACATACATTCTGTTAGGTTAAGGATATCAAAGACAAAACAAGGAACAAAGTATGTTTTAAACGCAAAATCAAATGCTTTATTTGAAAGATTAGAATATGAGTGTGAAATTTCACAACAAACTTCAACAAAGCTTTTAGACAATTTTCATACTATTGGTCAGATTGTTAAAGTAAGAAATGTTTATCTATTGAATGATTTAACATTCGAATTTGATGTTTATCAAAATAAAAATTTAATAGTGTGTGAAGTAGAGGTGGAAGACGAACAAAAATATAAAATTATATTAGATATTTTAACTAAAAAGTTAAATTTAATAGTAAAAGACATTACTTTCGGTGAAAAATATAAAAATTATAATTTAATAAAGGAGAATTCTTATGAATGAAATAACAGACATTACAAAATGGTGTTACTGTAATTTAGATTTAATAGAAGAAAATAAAGAAAACGGGAATAAATCTATTGTACTGGTTGCAGGGGCATCAAGTTCGGGAAAAAGTTTTGTTAGCAATTATTTAAAACAGTTTTTAACAAAAAAAGGACTAAAAAGCGTAATTATATCAACAGATGATTACAACAAGGGAATTGCAAAAAATGTTTTTCAAATAGTAAATAATAAATATTATAATAACGCAATAAAAAACGAATATGAAATTGTTGAAAATATTAAAAATATCACAAAAAACACTGATTTTAATGAAAAATTTAATAAAAATAACTTGATTTTAATTAAAAAAGCAATAAAAAGATACATAAATGTTGATATAGATAGATTTTTAAAACAAGTCGTTTTTGAATTTGAAAACATTGATTTTGACCAAAAAAACATATATGATTTAAAAGAGCTTTCAAGTGATTTGACAAAGTTACTTTCTAGAGAAAGCATAATTGAAAAAAGTTATAGTAAAAAGATTAGTGAAAGGAATGAACAACAAAAATACATTGATGGAAAGGACTTCGATGTCATTATTGTAGAGGGTATTTATGCGCTTGATAACGATTTGATAAAAAATATCAATAAAGATTATGTTATAAAGAATTTTATAGATTGCAAAGCATATTATTTGTTTCTTAGAAGAATGATAAGAGATATGACTATAACAGACTGTAAAAACACATTTATATTTAAAAATTATATAGATTATGTTGCTCCTGCCTATCAAAAAAACATTTTACCACTTTCATCTAGTGCAGATTTTGTTTTTGAAAACAATATGACTTTTGATGAATTGCGACAAGGCGACATGGAAATTCAAACCAAATTTCAAATTAACAGTCAAGCATTAAGCAAACTACTAAAATATGTGAAAGTAAGTAACAAGCGTTATTACAAAGACACATTCATTGGTGGAGCGAATGAGCAACTGTTAAGATTGAGAGAGGTGTCAAACGATGGAATAAACTTTCAATCGTTTTCTTTGATTTACAAAGGTGAACCAAAAATAAGGCATGACAAAAAACTGATAAGGCCAGTACATGTACTTTTGACAAAAGATGATTTTGACAAATTGGGATTAAACACAAACGAAATACTAAGTAAATTTAAAACTTTGGGAATCACCACAATAAGCACTCGCACAAAACAGAGATATACAGCTAACTACAACGACCAAAATTTTAAAATTGACTTTGTGAATAATAAAATATTTGTGGAATGTGATGACATGGCAAGCAAAAGTATTTTTGACCTTTTAAACAACATTTTGGGTAAAAATAATGTAAGACAAGTTGAAAATGACATAGATACAAATCAAGAGCTTACTATTTGACAATTTTACTAAATTTTTGTACATTATAATCATTAAAGGAATACATAAAATGATTCATTCTCTTTCAGGTGGAACGGCAAAAGAATATAATGTTTATGACTATGCAAAAGTTGATGTAGAGGGCAAGATAATGTTTTTTATATCAGATATTCATGACCTAAAAGCAGGGGATAAGGTTGAAGTGCCGGACGGAAACACAACACAAGTTGGCGTGGTTATTAGAGTTGACAAAAATGTCACGGAGCAAAACTTTCCAATTCCCGCTAAGCGTATGAAATATATCATTAGAATTGTAAATTAGCGAACAATTCAAATTTTTCTTGAATTTTCTTTCGTCTTTTTCTTTCGAACTCTTATGTTTTTCGAACATTTTGTTATATTGAATTTTTTTGTTCTTTTGAACTTTTTTCCTTTCGAATGTTTCCATTTTTAATGCTTTTGTCCTTTCGAACACTTTTGTCATTTTAAACACTTTTGTCATTTCGAACGGAGTGAGAAATCTTTGAGTAAATTAGTAAGTTTTGCGTCGTCTTTTATTTCTGTAACTCACTTAATGCACTCAGTACTCCAAGTTTGGCATACTCATAAATTACACCGCCTTGCATAAAAATTGTGTATGGTGCAACAACTGGAGCATCTGCGGTGAGTTCTATTGTTGAACCCAAAGTAAAAGTTCCCGCTGCCATAATTTCATCGTGTGGATACCCTGGAAACTCTGAGGGAATAGGGGTTACATATGAGTCCACTGGTGACCCTTTCTGTAAGCCTAAACAAAATTTTTCTAAGTTTTGCTGAGTTTCAAGGTCAAATGTTTGTATTATATCACTTCTTATTTGGTTATATTTTGGTGAAATACCTTTGTAGCCTAGTTTTTTAAACATAAAACTCGAAAAAATTGCAGTTTTAACAGCATTATATACCGTTTTTGGTGCAAAAAATAGTCCTTTTAGAAATTTTATATGTTGATTATAGTTTGCTCCAAGGTCTTTGCCCATACCTGGGGAGGTGAACCTGTCGGCAATTTCTTCAATAAGTTTTTGTTTGCCTATAATATATCCACCAGATGTAGCAATTCCTCCACCCATATTGTGCATAAGTGATCCTGCTACCACATCAGCACCAACTTCTGTTGGTTCTTTTTTTTCTACCATTTCGCCATAGCAATTATCCACCATTATTATAATGTCTTCGTCTATAACTTTAATTAGTTTGCACACTTTTTCAATTTGAGTAATTGTTAGCCCTTCGCGGTGAGAGTACCCTCTTGACCTTTGAATTTCAACAAGTGTAACGCCACCTTGTTTTATTCTTTTTTCTATTGTTTCATAATCAAAATCGTTGTTTTTTAGTTCAATTTGTTCATATTTTACGCCATTTTTGGTGAGTGCGTGTTTACTATCGCCAATCATTCCAACAATATATTGAAGTGGGTCGTATGGCGTGCCTGAGATGGAAAGCATTGTGTCACCGCTATGAAGCAGTCCAGACAAGGTAAGCCAAATGGCATTTGTACCACTCATAATTTGTGGACGAATAAGTGCATCTTCTGCACCAAAAACATCAGCAAATACTCTTTCAACTTTGTCACGACCAGCATCAAAAAAACCATAGCCGTTAATTTCAACAAAATCTTGATATGCTACTTTATTTTTTATAAAAGCATTTAATACTTTTTGTGCGTTAAATTCAAAAACATCTTTGGCATAGTCAAAATATGGTTTTAGTTTTTCTTCTGCCTCTTTTGCCATGTCAATCAAATTTTTACTGATATATAATTGTTCCATATTTTTCTCCGACAAGTATATTAGCAAATAATTTAAAAAAAGTCTATTGTTTGATATTGACAAAGTTTTTTTACAAATATATAATGTCACCTTGTGGAAAATATAGAGAAAAAACAAAGTAAATTTAGTAAGTTATTGCATTATTTTACAACATATGAGTGGATATGGCTTTTGTCACTCTCGTTTTTTAGTGTTTTGTTTTTATTTTTATTTCCAGAGGAAGAAACCAATGGCATAAGTGGCATAATTATAATGATATTATATGTCATAGATGTTGTAGTGACGCTTATAAGTGAACTTTTGGCTTCCAAGCAAAATAAATGGTGGGCAGCGCTATATCTTATTGTTGATGCAACAGAAATTGCAGTGTTCTTGATCCTTTGGACACGTTTTGCATACCTTGCTTCCGTTATACTGTTTTGGGTTCCGATGCACATTATAAGTTTCATAAATTGGGGTAAACATACCGATAAAAACAAAAATACATATACAGTTGTTCGTAAACTAAACTGGAAAGGTCTCTTGACAATTAGTATTGTCTGCTTAGTGTGGACACTTGTTGTAGGTTATTTAGTAGCAGCCTATGGCCCTGAAACAGATTTTTATAGTAGTGTACTTATTGAACAGATAATTGCATATTTGGATGCTTGTGTTACGGCACTTGGCGTTGCAAATGGCGTACTATTATTCTTTAGATACAAAGAAAACTGGCTTGTGTGGCTTGCAGCGGTAGTTTTAGAAACGGCAATAGTGATTATGTCACAACAATGGATATATCTTGTGCTTCAAGTTGGATATCTTTTCAATACAGTGTATGGTTATATCAAATGGACAAGGTATATCGATAATAACAACACAAAAAGTAAAAAAATTCAACAAACTCCTCAAATTGAAGAGAATAAATAATAAACCGTAAAAACACTTGATATTTTTTTGGTTATGCTTTATAATAACTAAACTAAATCAAGTTTTTTTGTTAATATGGGAGCGCTATGATATTCAAAAACTCACTTAAATTGCTAGTCGCTAACTTTTCTGTTTTTTGGAAGTTGCTTTTATACAAATTGGTCGCAATCGCACTTTGTGCTTTGCTTTTGATACCTGCGTTTAGTGCGTGGGGAGAAGCATTTGAAAGTGTGGGCTTTGCAGATATAATAGTTGACTTTTCAACAAAAACTGTTTTTGTCAATGTGTCCTCAATCATAAAAAGCTTGTTTGTAGTTGTCGAAACGTTTTTAGACGCATTAGTTGAACTTTACTCAATCAACGCATTTATGCTATTTTATAGCGCATTTATTGTGCTAATAATTTTGCCATTTTTGTTTGGCCTTTCAGCAATTCCTTGCGGTGAAGGGCTTTACGCGTATATGGCTAGTTTAACAAAATCAAGTTTCATGGCAAACTTCGTGTCTAAGCTTGGCAAAAGTTGTGTCTATTCAATTATTCGCACACTAATTTTGTTGCCATTTTTGGCAGTGTTTTTGACTGGAGCATATTATTTGCTTTCTTTAAGCACAATTAGCGGAATAATTCAGGTAATTTTGCCAATAATTTTTGTGCTGTATATTGTGCTACTTTTATCGCTTTACACCACATTTATGTCAGGCTTTATGCCAGCAAGTGTGGCATTCAATGTTTCGCCAGTGAGCGCTTTTTCAAAAGGTTTAAAAGCAGTTTCGAGAATGTTTTTAAGAGTTTTTTCAAGTATTTTTGTGATATTTTTCTTCACAACACTTTTAACATTCATGATGACATCTTTTTCACTAATTGCACTTATTCCACTTGCATCTGTGGCAATAATTATGCTTGAAATGGTCATGTTTTTTGAAAGTCAGGGCAACAGATATTATGTTGACCTTGATTCAATCGTGTCACCACGCAAACTTGAACAGTGCGACAAGTTTAGTAAAGTTAAGAATATCATATAAATAAAAACAAAAAATTTCTAAATGTTATAGCAAGAGTTATCTTGTAATTTTTTAAGTAAAAAAAGGAGAATTTATGGAACAAAAAACTAGTGACGATAAAATTTTAGAGCAATTAAATACAGTGCTTGGTACACGTCACAAAAATCAATCAAGAATGCATTTGCCAAAAAAAGTGAAAAAAGATGCAAAAATTGAAAGCCAAAGCACAGAAAAGTCGCAAAATGATAATAGTGATACTACGCAAAATACGGACACTCAAACCCCAAAGGTAGTAAAGCGTCCTGACAAATCACCAAAAGTCAAAATAACTTTCCTTGGTGGTGTGGGCGAGATTGGTAAAAACATGACAGCCATTGAATATGGTGACGAGATGATAGTTGTCGACTGTGGAATGAGCTTCCCAGATGACGACCTTCCTGGCATTGACGTTGTTACGCCAGATATAACATACCTTATTCAAAACAAAAACAAATTAAAAGCATTTGTCATCACACACGGACATGAGGACCACATAGGAAGTATACCTTTTGTGCTCTCTGATGTGAATGTGCCAATTTATGCTTCAAGACTTACGCTTGGACTTATTGAAAATAAGTTAAAAGAATATCCAAAGCTTAAATACAAACTTGTAGCAGTTAGACCAAGACAGGTACTCAAAATTGGTAATTTTGCAATAGAGTTTATTCATGTCAACCACTCAATAGCAGGCTCACTTGCACTTGCAATCACCACGCCATGTGGCACGATTGTTCATAGTGGTGACTTCAAAATTGACTTTGAACCAGTGACGGGCGAAACAACAGACCTTACACGCCTTGCAGAAATTGGGAAGCGTGGAGTAAACTTGCTACTTTGCGAAAGCACAAATGTATGCCGTCCAGGTTATTCAATGAGTGAATCAAAAGTCGGCAGAGTTATGGATAGCATATTCGAAAAGCATCCAAACAACAGGCTCATTATCGCAACTTTTGCTTCAAATATTCAGCGTATGCAACAAATACTTGACCTTGCAGAAAAGTATAAAAGAAAAGTTGCATTCAGCGGAAGAAGTATGTTAAATGTCAGCGAAGTTGCATCAAAACTTGGCGAACTTAAATATAACAAAGACAACATAATTGACATTGATAAAATTTCAAAATACGAAGACAAAGAAATTCTAATCATGGCAACGGGAAGTCAAGGCGAGTCAATGAGTGCACTTTCACGCATGGCATCGGGAGATTTTAAAGGTATTGAACTTGGTGAAAATGACTGCATAATTCTTTCATCTTCTCCAATTCCTGGCAATGAAAAATCTGTGTATAGCCTTATCAATACACTTTTCAAAAAAGGTGCGGATGTCATATATGACGAGCTTGCAGATGTTCACGCATCAGGCCACGCTTGTCAAGAAGAAATTAAAATTATGCACAAACTCATAAAGCCAAAGAACTTTGTGCCAATCCACGGTGAGTACAGACACTTAAAGCAACATAAAGAACTTGCAATTGCAATGGGCTGTGATCCAAAGAACATCATCTTGCCAGACCTTGGTATGCAAATTGAGATGTCAAAAACATCAATAAGAACTTGTGGCTATGTTCAGGCAGGTATGCGACTTGTCGACGGTTCGGGACTTGGCGACCTTACAAGTGCAGTGCTTAAAGACAGAAAGCAATTATCAGAAGAAGGCGTTTGTGTCGCAGTTGTCAACCTTTCAAGTGAGTCAGGTCAACTTCAAAGCGATCCTTTCGTCATTACTCGTGGTGTTGTTTACAACGATGAGGCAGACGATTTCAATCAAGACGCAAGAAGTCATTTAAGTCAACTTTTAAAAGGCTATGACTTAAAAGATATGGACCAAACAGAGCTTAAAAATGTTGTTCGTAGGTCAATATCAAGTTTTGTATTCAAACGCACAAAGCGTAGACCACTCATATTGACTGTGGTGCTAATGTCATAATTTATGGAAAAATATTTAGAGAATTTAAAATCATATGCAAGACAAAATCACATTCCTATCATTAGTGATGACGGGTGTGATTTTTTGCTTAATTTTTTGAAACAAATTAAACCAAAGTCAGTGTTAGAAATAGGTACGGCAGTTGGCTATTCGGGAAGTTTAATTTTAAAAACTTTGCCAGATGCAAGGCTTACCACCGTTGAAAAAGACGAACAGCATGTGGCTTTTGCGAAAAAAACATTTGAGGAGCTTGATTTATTAAATAGAGTAAATATTTTAAATGATGACGCCTTTGAAGTAATTAAGTCGCTTGAAAAAAATAGTTTTGACTTTGTGTTTTTGGACGGGCCAAAAGGGCAGTATTTAAAGTACTATCCATACATCAAAAAGATAGTCAAAAGTGGCGGATATATTTTTGTTGACAACATATATTTTCACAACCTTGTCAAAGGCCCAGAGTTTGTCAAACACAAACTAAGGACAATAGTTGTCAATTTGAGAAAATTCATTGATGTTATTAGCACCGATAGCGAAGTTAGCACAAAGTTTTATGATGACGGCGATGGAATTGCGGTGATTTTGAAGCTATAATGTTTTGAAAATTTACAATTAAGTGTTATATTAAAGTTTAGGAGAAACTAATGCAAATAGAAGTTTTATCAGAAAACGAAGAGATGACAAAAAGCATAGCGGAAAAGTATGCAAAGAGCATAACATCACGGGCGGTGATATCCCTTGTCGGTGACCTTGGTGCAGGCAAGACGACTTTTGCAAAAGGCTTTGCAAAGGGACTTGGAATAACTGACCTTGTGACAAGTCCAACTTTCACAATAATGAATGACTACAAAAGTGGAAGGCTTAATTTGTACCATTTTGATATGTATCGTCTTTCAAGCAAAGAAGAAGCAGAAGAACTTGGCTTTGGTGAGTATTTTGACCTTCGCACACTTGACGGTGTTTGTCTTGTGGAGTGGGCAGAAAATGTCAAAGGACTTTTGCCAGCACTTCATGTTGAAATAACAATAACAAAAGTCGATGAAACAAAACGCAAAATTGGTTTTTCTGTAAAAGGTTGGGTAAAATGAAACTACTTTGTATTTCAACAGCATTCAAAAACACAGACATTGCTCTTTGTGTAGATGGTAATCGCCTATATAAAAGTATTGATAGTAACGCAAAGCAGTCTGAAAATGCACTTGTTGCTATTGATGAAGTGCTAAAAGATAGTAAACTTGATATTAGCGATATTGACACCGTAGCAGTGGTTGTTGGCCCAGGTTCGTTTACTGGAATAAGAATAGGCGTAGGGCTTGTAAAGGGTATGAGTTTAGCAAAACCAGACCTTAAACTAATCTCAATTTGCTCGCTTGACCTTATGGCTCACATTCATGCAGATAGTGGCGCAAAAAATGAATTTTGGTGCGTAATAAATGCACTAAGTGGAAATATCTTTGCTTGCAAATATGACCAAAAAGGTGAAAGGCTGACACAGCCTACAATGCTAACAGGTGATGAACTTGCTTGTCTTAATGGCGATGTCGTTGGGCTTAAAGATGAAAATCTTGGTATGTGTAACAGTTTTGTTGAATTTTCACCTGAGTCACTTTTGAGTTTGGCAGAAAAATACTATTCAAAGAACGAGTTTACGCCAGAAAATTTGCTTTTGCCAATATATTTAAGAAAGTCACAGGCGGAGCAGGCATATGCAGATAAGAAAGATTAAACCACAGCACGCAAAAGAGCTCATCGAACTATCACAGCAAAATTTTGGTGATGAAAGTTGGACAGAAAAGCAACTGACAGACATAATAACAGACGACAATTATATTTGTATCGCACTTATTGAAGATGAAAAAATGCTTTCGTATTTAATAGCAGTGCAGTCGCTTGATGATGTCAATATTGTCAGCATAGCAACAAAAGAAGGGCACAAAAACAAAGGTTATGCAACCAAACTTATCAAGTGGATGATTGCACTTTGTCAATATGTCGAAAAGACGCTTTCGCTTGAAGTGAAGTCAAAAAACATCACTGCAATAAACCTTTATCAAAACTTGGGGTTTGAGAAAGTACACGAGCGAAAAAATTATTACCGTGACGGCGACACTGCACTGATTATGTTTCACGTCACGAAAGACTCACAAAAGGCATAAATAATTATGTGATAACATATAAAAATAGTTCAGTTAATTACATAACCTTAGGCGAAGGTGATGAAACAATACTCTATCTTCATGGGTGGGGTGGGAATATAAACAGTTTTAAGTATTTGACACAATCATTTAATGCAAAACAAATTTTAGTTGACTTTCCACCGTTTGGAGAAAGCGAAGAGCCAAAGTCGCCTTACACAATTTTTGATTATGCACAAATTGTTTATGAAATTTTGCAAAAAGAAAATGTAAAAAAATTAAACATAATTTGCCATTCATTTGGTGCAAGAGTTGCCATTGTTCTCTTGGCAAAATATGATGTATGTGTTGAAAAATTAGTCATAACTGGTGGGGCAGGAATTAAGCCAAAAAATAAAATAAAAAAAATATTTAGAAAAATAAAATATAAAATAAAAAAAATATTCAATAAAAATTATATTGCAGGTTCATCTGACTATAAAATATTATCACCGGTTATGAAAAAAACATTTTCAAATATAGTTAGCTTAGACCTTTCAGATTACGCAAAACAAATAAAATCAAAAACATTGCTAATATATGGAAATTTAGATAAAGAAACGCCAATATATATTGCAAAAAAATTAAATAAATATATAAAAAATTCAAAATTGATAATATATAAAAATTATGGACATTTTGCATATATTGAAAATAATATTCAATTTTTAATTGACATAAAAACATTTTTAAAAGGGGAAAAATAATGGACTTTTTCAGTGCTACAAATTTGCATCTTTACATCGGCATAATTTTGTCGTGCGTAAATGGTGTTTTGATGTGCCTTTTAGCAAGTAAGTTTTTGCATGTTATTCAACTTTCCGGCTACAAAATTGTGGGATATAGTGCATACTTAAAAGAAACAAAATGGTCATATGTTGCAAGGCTTTTGGTGCTTTGTTTTATGTCAGTTTTGTGCGTGCTCGTCACCAACTCACTTCTTGACGGTTATGGCGAATACTATTCATATATTGGTCTTATTTTCTACTTTTATTTTTGCACAGTGTTCATAATAAATGTCTATCGTGCTCCACAAAAAACACCACTAAAACAAACTCATCGTATGCAAAGATTGACTTTTGTTGTTTTTCTTTTGATGTCGGCAATAACTTTTGTGCTTGTGTTTGTATTTAGTGAATATGTTCCTTTTGTTCGCTTTGGAATAGTTGCAATCACTCCAATATTCTTGCCAGTTGTTGTGCCAATTTCTCACTTTATTTGTGTGCCAATGGAAGGTATGTTTAGACAAGTTTACAAAAGCCGTGCAAAGAAAAAATTAGCGTCAATGCCAAACCTTATTAAAATAGGAATTACGGGAAGTTTTGGAAAGACAACAACAAAGCATATTTTAAATGTTATGCTCAGCACAAAATACAATGTTTGTATGAGCCCACACAGTTTCAATACGCCTATGGGTTTGACAAAAGTCATAAACAATTACTTACAACCCGACCATGAAGTACTCATTGCCGAAATGGGTGCAAGGCAGATTGGTGACATAGCGTATTTGTGCAACTTGATTCACCCAAAGCACGCCATAATCACTGGCGTTGGCAATCAACATCTTGCAACTTTTGGTTCGCTTGAAAATATATATAAGGCAAAAAAAGAACTTGTTGACGCTATTCAAGACGGCTACATTTGTTTTAATGCACAAAATGCTGGCTCACTTAAAATGTACAACGAGTGCACAAAAGACAAATATCTTTGTGGTATAGACGGTGACTATTTTGTAAGTGTTAAAAATATAAAGACAACAAATAAAGGTTCAACTTTTGACCTTGAAATTGACGGAGAGGTGGAAAGTTGCACAACGAAACTTCTGGGCAAAAGCAATCTTGAAGACATTGCGCTTGCAAGCGCTCTTGCTTACAAAATGGGTGTGTCGCCACTTGGTATCAAAAATGCCATATTGCAATTAAAGCCAATACCACACCGCGTGGAACTTATTGAAGAAAATGGATTAACAATAATTGACGACTCATTCAACTCTTCTGTTGAAAGCAGTACAAACGCACTCGATACGCTCGCCCTTTTTGAAGGTGAGAAGATTGTTGTCACCCCAGGTCTTGTTGAGCTTGGCGACAGTGAATACTCGGAAAACGTTGTCTTTGGTGAAAAAATTGCAAAAGTTGCAAATAAAGTTATTATTGTCAACAAAACAAATAAGCAAGCTCTTTCAACGGGCCTTATAAAGTCGGGCTTTGATGAAAAAAACATCTTGCAAGTTGAAACACTAAACGACGCCAAAGCAAAACTAAAAGACATTTTGGTTGGTGGCGAAGTTGTTCTTTTTGAAAATGATTTGCCTGACAATTACATTTAGAACAAAAAGAGTATTTTAATGGTAGTAAAAACACACAGTTTTTAACTGCCATTTTTTATTTTTATATTGTTATAAAATATGCTAAAATAAAAACTGTGGAACAAAAGTCGACCAAGAAAATAATATATAATGTTTTGATACTGCTTTGTGGCATTGTTGGGCTGTGGCTATTTTTAAGTCATATGCTACATTTTTCTTTTCCAAATTATTTTTACATAAACAATCCAGGCATTGATTTTTATTATGGAACAAATGTCGTTTCGATGTGGGCTGATTTTTCTTTTTTTACATATCACGCTTTGATTTTCTTTTCACTTTGGTGCATTTTGTATGCAGTCTCAAACTTTTTTAGTTTGAAGAAACTGTACAGCTTTTTAACAAACGCCTATGTTATGAGTTTTGTTTTTGCTAATTATGTTTTGACTGTGGCTTTTTATACACTGTTTGAACTCACATCGGGGAACATAACTTTTGGACTTTATGCAAATACGCCACTTGCTTATCACAATTTGGGAACGAATATAGTTGGGCATTATGTTTATTTTGTTTTCTCACTAATAATTTTTTTAAAAGTGAAATCAACAAAATCAAAAAGCAATGTGTTGAAATTTTTTCCAGTTTGCTATTTGCTTTTATATTATGTTATTGTCAAACTCACAGGGAAATTTGCTTATAACATTGAATGGTATCCTTATGTTATTTTTGATGCAAAATCTTTTGGTCAAATGTTTGGCATAACAAACTATGCTTTATGCATTATTGTGTTGATAGTCGCACTAATTATTATGGCAAGCGTTTATATGTTACTATATAAAGCTTTGACAAACTACAAGCAAAAAAATTCAAATATTGACACCTAAAAAATTTTATGGTATCTTGTCACTAAGTTATGAAAAATTATATAAATATGTTGACCCAAGAAGATGTAATAGATGTTTTAAAACAAAACAATCTAGTTTTGGTCGAAGATAACAAAAAGAAAGTAATAAAAAGAACAAAGCAAGGTATTGTGGTGAGATGTCAAAAGGCAAAGAGTATATCAAAGCAAATTCGCGATATGATAGAAAAATCACTGCCATATGTAAAAAATGCTTTGTTTGATAACAACATGGTGGACGAAGAGCCAGAAGATAATAGCGAAAAAATACTGCTAATTCAAAATTTCGCCATATATGAAGTATTAATCAGTGAAACAAAACAAATATCATACATACTAAGCTCAACATATTATGATTTTATGTGTGACAAATTTGGTGAAGACTATGCTCGGGACTATAATAGCTATCAAAACAAAACACAAAATAAAGAGCAAACTAAATAGAATGTTTTTTATAAAACAATTGCAAACCATAAAAAAGAAAACGCTTACGGGCGTTTTTTTTGTTGCTAAAAACAATTAAAGCCCACACCCTAAAAATATTAAATTTGAATAAATCTCAAAAATTTTTAAAAAATTTTGTTTAAACGCTTGACAAACATAGGGGGGGGGGCAAAATAGACATAGACTTATAAAATTTGGCGAAAAATTGTTAAAAAGTTTGATTTACGAAAAATATTCGTATATACTAAAATATAGTACATAACATATTGCTTTTTAATATAGTATATCTGGGTCGTTTGGAAAAGGAGAAGATATGAATAGAAAATTCAAACTATTTTTTAGTTTAGCATCGCTTTGTTTAAGCGTGGCAATGCTATGCTTTGGCGTTTATAGTGCAATGAGTGTCAGTTACACGGTAAACGGTAGCGTTAGTTATGAAGTTAGTGGAGTTTATGTTAACATTAACACAACTTTGTATATGTCAACATTAACAACACTGACTGGCGATTCAAGTCTTGGTTCAAAAGTGAGTGAATTTGAAACTCAACTTAAAAGTAATGGTAGTGCTAGTGTATCAGACACTGCAAAACATTCATACAATTATGAGTATGCGTCATATTCAGAAGAAAGCGGATTTAATGCTGAAACAACTCCAAAATCAGATAATATACCAATCAATTATGGAAGTTACATAGAAGACCAAACAGCATATGCATATTACATAATAGTGAAGATAGAAAATATAGCAGAAAATAAAATAAATGCAGTACTAGACTTAGGTGACACAAGTATGCTTAATAGTTATGTTAAGCCAAACATGACTCAAACAAACATAGATGCAAACTCAATGCAATATTTTGTGATAGGTATGTCATTAAAGGACGCAACAATAGGAGTCAATGAAACATTTAATTATGATATAACAATAACTCCAGGGGAATTGCAAGAACCAACTCTTTATCAACTTGTTGGTGACCAATATATATCCCAGGGCGAAATTCCAGTTGATTCTTCACTAACTATCACTGCAAACAATGCAGTTTCATTTGATTTTTCAGCTATGGCTGATGGGGCAGAACTTCAAGTATTTAATTATAGAATTGATAATTTTTATCCAAAAGCGCCATTTATGGATATTACATCTTTGCAACCACACATATATAATTCAGGTGTGTTTTTATGTGCGTTAAAGGGCAATTATTCTTCTGATGATTCAGAATATGTTGTGTCAACTGTTCTTGAGGTCTTGACGAGTGGGAGTGGTGCAACATTCCCTGTTAGTACAGATGGAACTCTTATAAGCTCGCAAGAAATTTATGATTCTTATTGTACTTCTGACGGAACATTGGAATTTGCTATCGTGTGGCTTTCCGGGGAATCGCAAAACCCAGGGGGGTTACCAATATTGCAAATTGGCTTTAGAAGTGGGGAATATCAATATACATTAAATGAAGATGGCACTTACACTGCTGAATATGTTGGTAAAGAAAAAAGTATTGAGGTCCCAACCGAGTACCAAGGTAAAAAAGTCACAAGCTTCAAAATTGAAACTAATTACATGGAAAGCATAATAGTGCCAGAAGGTATTAAGAATGTTTCAATTTCTAACCATTTAACAAGTGGTTGTACTTTTAATGAAGTGAGCCTTCCAACGACTATAGAAAGTATAGAATTAGACACTACATCATCTACTAGTATGTCAATAAATATTAAAATAAATCTTAATGATATCAATGATTGGCAGAATGAAAAATATGATATTTTAAGATATTATTTTTCTGACGAGAACAACTATAATACATTTTATGGGACAATTTCTTTGTATGTAAATGGAGTATTTGTGCAAGATGCTGTGGTAAAATAATTTTGTCTTTCGCACGCCCAAACGGGCGTGCTATTTTTTTTATTTTTCTTTTAAAAAACTGTTGACAAGTGGGGGGTAAATGTTATACAATTCGATGTATTGTGGCATAAATGCGGGTTGACGCGTGAAGTTACTCTTATTCATGCAAGCGAAAAAGGGATAATTTACGCCGACAAGTTCTGCCAAGAGCAGGGCGACCAACAAAGCCTTTTATTTTTGAGGCCACATGCAAACACACGGCATAGTGTTAAGTTTGTAAAAAGGCATTTACCTATATGGTAAGTTTGTTGGATAGGTTAACGCAGGAGGTTAAAAAATGGCAACACAAAAAATAAGGATCAAACTCAAATCTTATGACCATCAACTTTTGGATCAAGCTTGTTTAAGAATAATAAACACAGCAAACAAAAGTGGTGCTAAGGTTGTTGGACCAGTTCCACTCCCAACCGACAGGGAAGTTGTGACGGTCATCCGTTCACCACACAAGCACAAAGACAGTCGTGAACAATTTGAGTCAAGGACACACAAACGTATGATTGATGTGTATCCAACATCACCAAAGCAAACCGATGCTTTCATGAAGCTTGATTTGCCAGCCGGTGTTGAAATAAAAATCGAACTATAAGGAAGGAGAAGAAAATGAATAAAGCAATAATAGGCAAAAAGCTCGGAATGACACAGATCTTCACGCCTGATGGTTTGGTTGTTCCAGTAACAGTAGTTGAAGCCGGTCCTTGCAAAGTTGTTCAAGTCAAAACACAGGCAAGAGAAGGTTACAACAGTGTTGTTGTTGCTTTTGACGAAACAAAGGAGTCAAGAGTAAACAAGGCACAAATGGGTACATTCAAAAAAGCTAATGTCCCAGCACACAAAGTTTTAAGAGAGTTAAAACTTGACGATGCACAAAATTATCAAATAGGCTCACAAATTCTTTGTGACATATTTAATGAAAAAGACAAAGTTGATGTTACAGGTCTCACACGTGGTCGTGGTTTCACAGGCGTAATTCAAAAGTGGAATCAACATCGTTTGAAGATGACACACGGTACTGGTCCTGTTCACAGAGAAGTGGGTTCAATGAGCGCTAACAGCACCCCAAGCAGAGTTTTCAAAAACAAACATATGCCAGGTCGCTATGGCCACGAGAGAGTTACAATTCAAAATTTGGAAATTGTAAAAGTCGATTCTGCTCGTAACATATTACTCATAAAAGGTTGCATCCCAGGTCCAAGAGGAACTGTTGTGACAGTTTGTGAGGCAGTTAAAGGAGTCAACTAATGAAAGCCAAAGTTTATAACATTCAAAATGCAGAAGTTGGTCAAATAACACTCAAAGATGATGTCTTTGGCGTTGAGTACAATGAACCACTCATTCACGAAGTTGTTGTTGCATACAACGCACACAACCTTCAGGGCACAAAGAGTGTGCTCACAAGAAGTGAAGTTCGTGGTCATGCAAAGAAACCTTGGGCACAAAAGCACACAGGTCATGCAAGACAAGGTTCAACCAAAGGTCCACAATGGACAGGCGGTGGAATTGTGTTTGCTCCAAAGCCAAGAGATTTCTCAAAGAAAGTAAACAAGTACGCAAAAAGATTTGCACTACTTTCAGCACTTTCACAAAAACTTGCACAAAAAGAAGTTGTTGTTCTTGATGAATTCAAACTTGAAAATGCAAAGACAAAAGATGCTCAGGCATTTTTGGACGCATTCAAGCAAACAGACTCAGCACTTGTTGTGCTTGGTGAACAAGACAAGCTCACACAAAGAGCAACAAACAACATTCAAACACTTTCACTCACAACAGCTGATACACTTAATGTTTATGATGTTGTTTCAAACAAAAAGGTGTTTTTGACTAAGTCCGCCGTTAAAAAATTAGAGGAGGCTTATGCACAATGAGAGCACAAGATATAATAATAAAACCAATTCTCACTGAAAAATCTTATTCAGGCATCCAAAACAAAATCTACACATTCAAAGTAGCAAGCGGTGCAAACAAAATTGAGATAAAAAAAGCCGTTGAAAGTTTGTTTGGCGTCAAAGTTGAAAGCGTCAACACAATCAAAGTCAAAGGTAAAGAAAAATCACAAAACACAAGACAGGGAAGAACAGTTGGCAAGAAAAGTGATTACACAAAAGCTATTGTCACATTGAAAGAAGACAGTAAGCCAATTGCATTCTTTGAGAGTTTGTCATAAAAGGAGGATAGTTAGTTATGGCAATAAAATCAAGTAAGCCTACATCGGCAGGTCGCAGATTTTACACTTCGGCAACTTTTGAAGAAGTAACTAAACATACTCCTGAAAAAAGTTTACTTAGAGTAAAGAAAAAGACAGCAGGCAGAAACGCCAGCGGTAAAATTACTGTTCGCCACATCGGTGGTGGAAACAGACAAAAATACAGAGTTATCGACTTCAAACGCAACAAAGACGATATCCCTGCAAAAGTGGTTGGAATTGAATAC
>CALWTI010000011.1 GCA_944384425.1 uncultured Clostridia bacterium
CGGGCAAGTGGTATCCATTTTTGGATGGACCAATCACCGCAAACAATGAAATGAAGCTTCACCATGTATGGAACAGAGCACTAAAAGACATTATGCTCAGATACAAAAGTATGCAAGGCTATGACAGTTGCTTCCAAAATGGTTTTGACGCTCAGGGACTTTGGGTTGAGGTCAATGTTGAAAAAGAACTTGGACTAAAGGACAAGCGTGATATTTTATCATATGGTATGGACAACTTTGTTGAAAAATGTATTGAAAGAGTCAAACATTATTCTTCAATAATCACACGCCAGTCAAAAAGACTTGGACAGTGGATGGACTGGGAGCATTCATACTACACAAATACCGATGAAAACATAACTTCAATTTGGTATTTTCTTAAAAAATGCTATGAAAAAGGTTGGCTTATTGAAAAGCATAGACCAATGCCATGGTGCAGTCATTGCGGAACATCGCTAAGTGAGCATGAAGTTGCAGACAATTATCAAGATATGGAGCACTTAGCAGTATTTTTCAAACTTCCAATAAAAGACAGTGATATGTCAATAGTTGTTTGGACAACAACGCCTTGGACACTTTCTTCAAATGTTGCCGTTGCAGTTAATCCTGACCTTGACTACATCATCTGTAAAGTAAAAAGCACAGATAGAAAGCTAATTGTTTGTAGCGACGCAAAAAAGTGCTTAAAAGACGACCTTGTTAGCATAGAAAAGACTGTTAAGGGTAGTGACCTTGTTGGCCTTGAATATGAAACTTGTTTCCCTGAACTTAAACAACAAAACTTTGTTCATAAAATTGTTGCATGGGATATGGTTGATGCAACAGAAGGTTCTGGGGCAGTGCATATTGCACCAGGATGTGGTCAAGAGGACTTTGAACTTGGCGAAAAACTAGGACTTGAAAAAGTTTGTCCTGTTGATGAAAATGGCGTGTTCTATTCAGATTTTGGCTTTTTAGCTGGCAAAAAGACAACCGAAGTTGTTGACCTTGTTTTTGATGAATTAAAAAAACGAGACAAACTCTACTACACACACAAGCATAAACACCGTTATCCAATTTGTTGGAGATGTAAAAATCCACTTATTTTCAGACTTAGTAAAGAGTGGTATCTTAAAGCTGATGAAATTCGACCAGAACTTATAAAGGCAGTTGACACAGTTGAGTGGCAACCACAGTTTACCAAAAAGCGTATGCTTGACTGGCTAACAAATATGGGCGACTGGAACATTTCAAGAAAGCGTTTCTATGGCTTGCCATTGCCATTTTATAGATGTGAACATTGCGGAGAATTGACTGTTGTTGGCTCGCTTGACGAATTGAAAAAATTATCTTCCGCTGAGGAAGTTGACAGTCTTCCACATCTTCATCGTCCATATATAGACAAAATTGAAATAACTTGTCCAAAATGTCATCACAAAGTAAAGCGTGTGACAGAGGTTGGTGACTGCTGGCTTGATGCAGGAATAACACCATTTTCAACAAAGAAATATTTCACTGACAAAAAGTATTGGGAGAAAGATTTCCCAGCTGAGTGCGTCATTGAAATGAAAGAACAAATAAGACTTTGGTTCTATTCACTTTTGTTTATGAGCGTGGCACTTGAACATCGTGCTCCATACAAAAAAGTCATTGGCTTTGCAATGCTTGTTGCCGAAGACGGCTCAAAGTTCAGTAAGTCAGGGCCAAACAACATCAGCTTTGATGAAGTGGTAGATAAATACGGTGCAGATGTTCTTAGGTATATTTTTGCAGCAAATAATATGCAAAATGATACGCGTTTTGGTTATGGTATTTGTGATGAAACACGAAGAAAAATTTTGGGACTTTGGAACGCCTATGTGTTCTTCAACACCTATTATGTAATTGACAATCCAAAACTTAGTGATTTTGATGCTAAGAAACTTGATGTTGTTGACAAATGGCTAATTGTTAAAGTAAACAAATTCATTGCAGATAATGAAGAAAACTATGAGCATCAAAGATATTTCAATGTAATAAAAGATTTTGAAATTTTGATTGACGATGTTTCAAATTGGTACATCAGAACAAGCAGAAGAAGATTTTGGAAGAGCGAAGGCGATGACAAACTCTGCGCATACTTCTCACTATATTATGCACTCAAAAACATAACAAAAGTAATGGCTCCAATTATGCCATTTATGTGCGAATATATTTATCAAAATCTCACAAAATGCGTAGAAAGTGATGCAAAACTTTCAATATTTATGGACGGTTTTGCAAAAGCCGACTTCAAAATTGACGATGACAAAATCATTAAACAAACAGAGATTGCACGAAATGTTATAAATCTTGCTCAAAGACTTAGAAATGAAAATCAATTAAAAATAAAACAGCCATTAAAAACTATGTATATAACAGCGTCAGGCGAGGCAAAAGAAGCAGTTTTGGCTTATGAAAACATCATTAAAGATGAACTAAATATCAAAAATATTATTTTTGAACATGATGTCACAAACTTCAACGATGAGTATCTTCAAGTCAACTTCAAAAAGGCAGGAGCAGTGCTTAAAGGTGATGTTCAAAAGGCAAAAACAGAACTTTTGAATTTGTCACCACTTGAAATGTCACAAAAAGTTGAACAGTTCAAAAATGGCAGTGTTGACCTTCTTGGAAGAAGTCTTGAAAGTGACCTTTTTGTGCTTTGCTTAAAGCCAAAGAAAGATTATGTCATTGCAAGTGAAAATAGCGTAACAGTTGTGCTTGATATCACACTTGATGAAAACTTAATGCTTGAAGGCTTGCTTCGTGAACTTATCCGTGCAATTCAAGTACTAAGAAAAGAGAGCGGACTCAAAATTGAACAGCGTATTGGACTTGAAATATTGTCAAATGACGAAACTATAAACAAAGTTGTGACAAAGTACCTTGATAAAATCAAATCAGAGGCACTTGTAACAAATTATGGCAATTTGGAAGATGCAAACATTTCTCAAACTGTGAACATCGGCGGAGAAGATGTCACAATTAAAATTAAAGGCTAATTTATGAGATATAATGATGAGTGGAGTGATTTTGAGGTAATTTCAACTTCAAAAGGTGAGAAGCTAGAACGTTGGGGTGATGTGTATTTACTTCGCCCTGACCCTCAGGTCATATGGGATAGTGGTAAGTCTTTGAAAATACCAAAACTTTGCGCACATTATCACCGCAGTACATCAGGTGGCGGAAGTTGGGAGTATTTGAAAAAGATACCTAGTGAATGGACAGTTAGTTGGCGTAATTTAACATTTTTAATAAAACCGATGGGCTTTAAGCACACCGGTCTTTTTCCTGAACAGGCAACTAATTGGGATATGATGATAGATTTAATCAAAAATGCAAAACGAGAAATAAAAGTTTTGAACCTTTTTGGATATACTGGTGGAGCAACAGTCGCATGCACAAGTGCTGGTGCAATAGTCACACATGTTGATGCAAGCAAAAACATGGTTGATAGGTGCAAACAAAACATAGCACTTTCAAATCTTGCCGATAAACCAATAAGATACATTGTTGATGACTGCAAAAAGTTTGTTGAGCGTGAGATTAGGCGCGGTCACTTTTATGACGCAATCATCATGGACCCACCAAGCTATGGTCGTGGTCCAAACGGCGAAATGTGGAAACTTGAAGATAACCTTTTTGATTTTGTTAAACTTTGCAAAGGCGTGCTTTCTGACAAACCTTTGTTTGTGCTCATCAATTCATACACCACAGGACTTCAACCACTTGTCTTAAATGACATATTAAAAATCATTTTTGGTGACGGGAATATATCTTCATACGAAGTTGGAATAAAATGCACAGATGGACTTATTCTTCCATGTGGGGCAAGCGGAGTTAAGATATGGTAGATGTTATTTATGAAGACAATCATATATTAGTTTGTGTCAAACCACAAAATATGCCAAGCCAAAGTGACAGTAGTGGCGATATGGATATGCTTTCAATGGTGAAAGACTACATTAAACAAAAATACAATAAACCAGGTAATGTCTATGTTGGACTTGTTCATCGTCTTGATAGAGTGACTGGTGGACTTATGGTGTTTGCAAAAACTTCAAAGGCAGCGAAAAGACTGAGCGAAGAAATTGCACTTCACGAAATGAACAAACGCTATCTTGCAGTTTGTCATGGCGAGCTTAAAGACAACAGTGGAAAGCTTGTCAACTTTTTAAAAAAAGACGCTAGTAAAAATATTGTTAAAGTTGTTTCAAAAAGTGCAGTGAATGCAAAACGAGCGGAACTTGATTACACAGTTGTTGCAAAAAAAGACCAATTAAGTTTGGTTGAAATTGCACTCCATACAGGTAGAAGTCATCAAATTAGAGTGCAGTTAAGTTATGCTGGTGCACCACTTTATGGCGACCATAAATATAATGATGCGAAGGCGGGTAACCTTGCACTTTGGGCGTACAAACTCAGTTTTGTTCATCCAACGAAAAAAGAAAAAATGACTTTTATTTACTATCCTCCAAATGAAAAACCTTGGAATTATTTTGAAAAAGAAATAAATAATATAAAATAGGAGTGATAATGAAAAGAGAAAAAATAGAAGAAAAATATAAATGGGATTTAACACAATATTTTAAAGATATAAATGAGTGGGAAAATACATTTAATTATGTTCAAAATAATTATAAAGATGTTTGTGAGTTTGAGCATAAATTAAATAACGAAAAAGATATTTTATTATGCCTTGAAAAAGAAAATGAAATATCTGAAAAATTAAGTTTATTATATGTATATGCAAGCCTTAAAACAAAAGAAAATTCAACAAATTCAATTTATCAAAATTTATTAAATAAAATAGAAAAACTATCAGTTGAAATTAGTGAAAATTATTCTTTTATTGAAAGCGAATTAAATGACCTCGATGATGAATTTTTAACAAAATTATCTAAAAATCCTGACTATAAAAATTATGATTTATTTTTATTAGATATAATTAAATTCAAAAAACATATGCTTTCAAAAAATGAAGAAAAATTGCTTGCAAAAACAGGTTTATTTTCTGGTCAATTTTCTTCTATTTTCGATAAAATCGACACCGCAGATATCAAGTTTGATGACATTGTTGACAGTCAAGGCAATTCATACCAAATGAACAATTCCGTATATAATCGATATGCTCAGTCTTCTGACAGAACTCTTAGAAAAAATGCTTTTGTTTCAATGAACGGTGCATATGGCAAGTTGAACCAAACAATAACAGAAGTTTATCTTGGTAACATAAAGTCGGATTGCTTTTATAGTCAAATTCGCAAATTTAAAAATTGTCTTGAAGCATCAATGTTCTCAGAAGATGTCGATGTTAATGTGTACAAAACATTGCTTGAAAGTGTGAATAAAAACCTTGATAAATTTCACACATATTTTGATTTAAAAAGGCAAATTCTTGGTCTTGACAAAATTGCAGTTTATGATATGAGAGCACCATCAAGCAAAAATTTGGAAAAGTCATATTCTTATGAAAATGCTTTTGATATAGCTATAGACGCTTTAAAAGTGCTTGGTGAAGATTATATAACAGTGCTAAAAACTGCAAAAGATGACAGGTGGATTGATGTCTTTACAAATGATGGCAAAGATACAGGCGCATTTTCTTGGGGTGCATATGGAAAGCATCCCGTAGTGCTTTTAAATTATGAAAGCACAATAAATGATGTTTTCACGCTTGCACATGAACTTGGTCACAGTATGCACACATATTATTCAAACAAAAACCAAGTTTCACAAAAAGCTGGTTATGAAATATTTGTTGCAGAAGTTGCTTCAACTGTCAATGAAATGTTACTTTTAAACTACTTTTTATCAAAGGCAACGACAAAAGAAGAAAAACTTTATTATCTTGATTATTTGTTTATGATGTTTTATTCAACAATATTCAGACAAACGCTTTTTGCTGAGTTTGAAGAGCATGCACACAGTGCTTATGAAAATGGCGACGACACGACAGCACGGGCACTTAATGGTTATTATTATAATTTAAACAAAAGATATTTTGGTGACAATGTTGAGCTTGTCGATGAAATAAAATATGAGTGGTCACGCATACCACACTTTTACACATCATTTTATGTTTACAAATACGCAACGGGACTTATCTCGGCGTATTATATAGCAAACAAAATATCAAGTGGTGACAAAGAAGTGCTTGACGGATATAGAAAATTCTTGACACTTGGCTCAACACTTGACCCTGTCAGCCTTTTAAAAGTAGCCAAAGTTGATTTGACAAAGCAGTCAACATTTGACTATGTATTCACCAAAATGGACGAATTACTAAAAACATATCAATCACTTATCTAACATTCTTCCAATAGAAATTCCAACCATAAGCCACATAAAGTCGTCACAACAATAGTTTTTAGGTGGACACTTTGGTGGTGGGCACTGGTTGCAGTTTGGTGGACATGTTGGGTTAAATATTGGTGGGCATGCTGGTGGACAAAAATTAGGATAGTGGTTGCAACCGTAGTTACAGCCACAGTTCATATCAAAATGTGGGTATTCTTTGTACATTCTAAAATCTCTTGTCATAAGTTTCCTCCACATCATTATATGTGGTTAATCTAATTTAGTGAGATGTGACACATCTATGCTGTCACTCTCTATTTTTTTTACGCTTTTTTCATGGCTTTGCGTTGTTGAAAGTACATTTGCAAGAAGTGGACTTATGTTTTGCATATTTGGCATATTAGTCATACTTGGCAAAACCTCTGAAAGCGTTTTTCCAGACAGTAGCATAGGCAAAATGTTTTGCATAATAGAAGAACTGTTAAAGCCATTGTTATTGTTTGTTTGGCTTGCATTTTGAGCGTTTTCGTCCATATTTGGATATAAATTGATTTTGTTTTCCATCACTAAATATAATATGCACACATATAATATTTTAGTGAAAAAAGGACACAAAAAAATGAAATTAAGTCAATTCAAATCATCAACAAAGCAAGAAGAAAAAACAAGCAAAGAAGAAGAGAAAACGAAAATTCAAGGTGAAAAGTCTCAAGATATGCAGTCACTTTATGAACAATATAAAGATATGGACAAAAACTCCCTTATGCAAGAACTTATTAAAAATGTTGACAAGCAAAAAAAAGAGGGAAGCTTTGACTTTTCAGCACTTCAAAGCCAAGTAAGTCAGGTGTTGCCATATTTAACTCAAGACCAACAAAAATATTTAATGACAATTTTGTCACAACTTAAATAAAATGATATATGAGAAAAATAGATACAAATTTAGAAAATGTTTTTATGTTATCAAAATCAAAGAAAAATCAAGTATGCCTTGTTGAAGTTTTTGATTTTGCAAGGGCAAGAAAATACTTTGAAAAACGAAAGGTAAAAATAATAAAAGAATACCGTTTTTTAAATGTGTTTTGTCTTGACGCCACACTTGTTGATGTGTATGATTTTGCACGAATGCCATTTGTGAAGTACATAGCACATTCAAGCAAAGTACAATCGTTTTGCAATGTGGCAAGAAAAATTATGGGTGTAGACGATATTGAATATGACGGCGAAAATATTTGTGTCGCAATAATTGATACAGGAATTTCGCCACATCTTGATTTCACACTTGGAAAAAATAGGATTAAAAAATTTATAGATTTTGTCAGTGACAAGACAATGCCATACGACGATAACGGTCATGGCACATTTGTAGCTGGCGTGCTTTGTGGGAGTGGACTTGTTTCATTTGGAAAGTATGGTGGTTTTGCTAAAAACGCCGACATAATTTCAGTTAAGGCACTAGACAAAAATGGAGAAGCAACAGCAACTACAATACTCGATGCTATTGAGTGGATATACAAAAATCACAAAAAGTACGATATAAAAGTTGTTTGTATGAGTTTTGGAAGTGAGCCACTTGGCTACAATGACCCAATTATGCGTGGCGCCGAAAAGCTTTGGAATAGTGGCATAGTTGTCGTCGCTGCGGCAGGAAACAGTGGCCCTGACTATTACACAATAAAAAGTCCGGGCATTTCGTCACGAATAATCACAGTCGGTGGTTTTGATGACAATAGAATAGGCGATACCTACAACGAAAACTTTTTTGAAATTGCACCATTTTCATCAAGGGGTCCAGCATTTTCAAGAATAAAGCCCGATGTTGTTGCTCCAAGTGTTGATATTGTTTCGTGTGGAAGACACAGCGACTATGTCACGCTTTCAGGCACAAGTGTTTCAGCCCCAATGATAGCAGGTATCTGCGCAATAATATTGCAAAAATATCCTCATCTTAAACCAGACCAGGTCAAAAAAATAATTCTTCAATGTTCAAGAGGCATAACTCACAATCGCAATTTGGAAGGTATGGGGTATCCTGTGTTGAAAAGATGATAAAAAAATCAACCTTTTAATTAAAGTTGATTTTTATATTTTAATATTATTCTTGAATCTCATTGTTTTCTTGCAATTTTTTTTGTCTATGTTTTTCTTCACGCTGTTTTCTTTCAATAATTGCTTCACGCTCATTTTTTATTTGTTTTGCTACCACAAGCCCGAATATGACATTGCCAATTAAAGAAATAATAATAATCTTTTTTGCTTCTTTGTTTCCTTTGTCAAAAACTCTTTCATCGTCAAGTTCTGCTTGCTTTTGCATTTCATAAGCTGTCCAAACGCAAAATATTGTCATAATCAAAGGTAAAAGGCAAAATAGTCCCCAAAGTGTACCAATTGGATTTCTTGTTATTGTACCAACAATAATTAATATCAAAAGCCCTTGCATACAGCAAAGTGATTTTGTGGCAAATGAGTATAAGTCAAAAAATTCATTTTTGTGTCTGTATTCAAGTGTGACGGGGTCATGTGTAACCTTTTTATAAATAAAAGTCACGATATAATAACAAATAAAGCAAATGATTAAAAATGCAGGAATGGTGATAAGTAAAAACCATGGGAAATTTATTTTTGCACCAAGTAGAGCAAGGGAAGATGAGTAAGTCATTTCAGCAATGTTGCCACTTCTTGTTACTATTGAAAGTGTCATACATAAACTTGCCATCATTGTGTATCCAGCAATTGCAAGCCAAAACTTTGAAAGGTTTGGTTTAAGTTCGCCAATTTTAATAAAGTAAATTGGTACATAAAATGTGAGAAGCGTGAATATGATTGAAATAATGTTTAAAATGTGGTAAGCACTGTCAACTGAGTTTATAATAAGTTCAGCCCTAAATAATTGAATAACGCCAAATGGAAGTCCAATGCCAAGAAGTGTGTGTTTACAAAAATCTAAAAAAGCATTGTCTTTTTTTGAAAAGGCGCTAACATAAAGACAAATCATAGCTATTATCATCAAAAGCGTTGTGATTGCATAGTTTGCGTTTATTCCAAGCGACAGCAAGAATGACGAAAATGAGTATTCGCTATTTAAATTCAAAAGTCTTATTGTCCAAAAAACAAATCTAAACATTAAGAAAAATGCAATTACACTTGCGAGCACAATTTTTGTAATCTTTTTAGCTTTGTCAGACCTGCCAAATATGGCAAAATAAAGCCCCACTGTGACTGCGACAATTGCTAGAGGCAATAAAATTTTTAGTAGTGTTGAAATTGGTGTTCTTGAATAATCTAAATTAAACATAAAAAAAATCCTTAAAATTGGTTTCTAAATTAGATTATACACAATTTTAAAGATTTATCAAACTTTTTAATAAGTTTTGCTATCATTTAGTTTGTTTTCGCGTTCAAAATCAAAGGATGCAGTTATTTCACGCTTTGTTCTGTCGGCATTTTTTATAATAATCGGTATATTGTCAGTTATTTTAAGTTTTGTACCATCGTATTTTAAAAGCTCTTGCGCTTTAACATTGCACCTATATCCCATTTTGTTAAATTCATAAATAGGTATATTAAATGTCAACAAATTGCATTTAACAATAACTTTTGTTGGTTCAATTCCAAATATTTTTGCCTCAAACCTTTCTCCGATATGATTTTCTGCCCAAATAGCATTCATAAGGTTATTACTTTCAATTTCAGCGTCTTTTGCGTCAAGTTCTTTTTTGCTTAAATGAAGTCCCATAACTTCAAGTTGTTCAAATTCAGGCATGTAATTTTTATTTGTCAAGTAGCTGTAAAGTATTCTATGGGCAACAAGGTCTGGATATCTTCTAATTGGTGAGGTGAATTGAATGTAGTCTTTGCTTGCTAGGCCAAAATGTCCGACCATTTCTGGTGAATAAGATGCCTTTTGCAGACTTCTCAATAATTTATAAATTACAAATTCTTCGTAATCTTTGCCTTTTATGGCACTTATTAATCTGTTGTAACTTTTAACTTCTTTTGTGACTGGTGGTAAATTGAATTGCTTTAAAGTTTGGTTAAGCTCATCAATTTGAGCATCATTTGGAGCATAGTGAATTCGACGTAAAGTAAGAAGTTGTTTGTTTTTGAAATAATCTCCAATTGCTTCGTTCATTGCTAGCATAAAAGCTTCAATAATTTTAGTTGATATTAAAGAAGAATGGTCTTCAATACCTTCAACATTGGTTTTTGTTTCATCTAAGGCGTAGTCGGGCTCTTTTGTGTTAATCATAATTGCTCCGCGACTATTACGCTCTTTAATCAAAATGTCAGCAAGTTCAAACATTAAATTGATTTCTTTATCTATGTCAGCAAATTTTGTTTGCATATCATTTTGCTTCAAATATATTTGGTCAACAACATTATAACTCAGCTTGTGCTTGCTGTTTATAACTGCTGGTTTAACGGAGTATCTTAACCTTTTGCCATTTTTATCAAAATCAATGGCAATGGCCATGGCAAGTCTATCAACTTTTTCATTTAAAGAACAAATACCATTCGAAAGTTTTTCTGGGAGCATAGGATAGACGCCGTCTCCAAGATAGCAACTTGTACCACGCTTGTATGCTTCTTTATCGAGTTCACTACCTAATTTGACATAATGTCCGACATCAGCGATAGCACCGACTAGGCGATAGCCGTCGACTGTTTTCTCAACATAAACAGCATCGTCCATATCTTTGCAACTTATTGGGTCAATTGTTACAATGTTTAGTTTTCGTAAATCAACTCTATTTTCAAGGTCTTTTTCGTCAACGCTCTCAGGTATTTTTTCAAGTTCTTTTTCGATTGCACTATTAAAATGTTTTTTGAAACCATGTTTTTCTGCAATAACGACATTTTCAACAATAGGGTCATCTGCATTGCCATAAACCTTAACAACAGAGCCAACTGGTATTTGCCCTTTTGTTTCTTTTTGAATTTTAACACTTACTTTTTTGCCAACAAGGTTTATTGCGTTTTCATCATAGGGAAGTATAATTTTGTTATTGTCGTCATCAATAACAACTATTGCGTTTGATTTAAGTTTGACAACTCTGCCAAACACAACTTCGTCTTGCTTTTGTAAAATGTTATTCACAACGGCAATTTCTTTTGAGTTGTCGTCAATAATATATGCGCTGACAATATCTCCATCTTTTGCTCCGTTGATGTTGCTAACTTTAACAAACTTTTGCAAGTCAGGTATTTCAATAAAAAATTTGTCTTTGTTGCCGTGCAATTTGCCAGATACCTGTTGCAAAGCACATACATATTTTTTATTTTTAATTTTTATTTTTTTTTCTTGTAAAAGTTGAAGTAAACAAATAGATAGCATTTTGTCACTTATTTTTATTTCTTTTGTGATTTTATTAAAAGCTGAGTTGTAATTTTTGCCAAAAAGATTATGTAAAACAAATTGTTCAAAAACTTTATTTTTTAATTCCATGGCAACCTTCCTTGCCTAATGGTAACATACTATGAGCATATTTGCAAGTGTCAATTTATACATCTTTATTTTCAAGCATGCTAAAATTCTCATGACTTAAATATGCAGTAAAAGGTTTTTCTGTGTTTTCTAAGTTGCCTTTGTAAAAGAATTTTGCTTTTTGTTCACCTTTGCTTTCGTTTAAATTTATAAATGTGATGTCATAAAAATTGTAACCTAGTATGTTTAAAAAGGGATTAATATAAAAAAGGTCATTTTTTACATACACAACTCCAATTAAAATAATAACAAGTACAAAAACAACAAACATACTTACTTTTTCTAACTCGAAACTTAAAGCAAAAAGCACGAATAAAGAAAAATACCCCAAAAAATACTTTTCAGTGATATTCGTTGCGTTGACAATTTTTATTAATGACTTGGGAGTGCTTTCATGTTTTATTGCCATATTTGCACCATAACACCCAAGAATTATTAAAAGCGAAAATAATACTATTGTAAATGTATTGAGAAAATTGAAAGACAGATTTAAAAAAATAATGTCAATCAAGATTTTAATAATGACAAGTACGTAGAGTGGAACAAATGCACTTAGATATAACAATATTTTTTTCATGTAATGTTATGATGTGTAAATAATTAAAATATAACCATTGACAATTTTTATGTAAATGTTACACTTACTGTAATAAGTTAGAAATAAAAAACTGAGGGGATAATGCTATTAAAATATGATTTAGCACCAAACGAAGATAAAAATAAGATGCCGTATTTAGACAATAAACTTAACATCTTTGATGAAAAGGAATGTGAATTTATTGACAGAAAATTGTCTTCGCGTCGTGCCTTGGAACTTTTTGAAAGCAAAAAACTTCAAACAATGCCATTAAATGCAAAAACACTTTGCTATATACATAAAACCCTTTTTCAAGATATTTATCCGTGGGCAGGCACGTTTAGGTCGTGCAACATAACAAAAGGTAATAATACATTTTTTAATATAGATTTTTTGAAATTTGGTATAGAAGAATTTTTTAATAATTTGAACAAAGATAACTTTCTTGAAAATCTAACTAGAACTGAGTTTGTGGAGCTATTTAGCTATTACTCTAACGAAATGAATTTTTTGCATCCATTTAGAGAGGGAAATGGCAGAACAAAAAAAATATTTTTAACAGAACTTGCGCGCAGGGCTGGCTATATAATTGATTATACAAAAATAACGCATGACAAACTTAGGAGTGCCGAAATCAAAGCTTTTGGCTATTCTCTTGACGACGGAACAATCATGCATTCAATGTACGCTCTTAAAGATTTGTACGATGAAAATATAGTCACGCTTGGAAAAAAGTTCAAACCACAAATTGATACGGTTGAAGAACTAATCAATCGAATTTTATGGATATATGACCGAGAAAGTCAAGTTAATTGGATGTTTTGCCACGACAATATGCACAGTGGTGAAAGTGATGTAAAAGTCCTTTTGCAAACAAAAGAGGGACGAGAAAAGTTAGTAGTGTATTTAAACCATGCACGTAGTGGAGTGAAACCACAAAAAGTAGTTGATAAAATTGATAGCATTTTATCAAAATTGACGCATACAAAATCAAAACTTAATGACGAAAAATGTTTGGAATTATAATAAAAAACAAGGTAAATTCATGAATTTTTTAAGAATTTACCTTATTTTTTTGTGTTTTTATAAACTTCTGAACAAAATGTAGCCACCACTATATATGATTGAGAATATAAGCCAAAGCATTGAGATGAACACCAAAATATAGATTATGCTGCTTCCAATATTTCTTTCTGAGCCAAAAATTGCGCTGACTAAATTGAAATTAAATAGTCCAATAAGACCCCAGTTTAGTCCACCAATTGCCAAAAGAATGAAGGCTATGTAATTTACTACTATCATATTTTTTCTCCTTTCTTTTTTAGTGTGTGAAAAATTTTTTTTAATATACATTTTTTATTGACAAATATATTTGGTGATATTATAATATAATTGAATGTTTATTCAATCAAGAGGTACAAATGGGAAAAGTAGAAAAAACTTGTGATTGCAGAATTTTGCACGCAGATGTTGTTAGGATGTTTAAAAAGGGTTTAAGTAAAAATCCATTACTTTTAAAACTTGCAGATTTCTTTCATATTCTTAGTGATAACACTCGCATAGGCATTTTGAGTGTTTTGGACCAAAATGAAATTTGCGTAAGTGATTTGTCATCAATTTTGAACATGACAAAAAGTGCAGTATCGCATCAGCTCAAAGTTTTGAAAGATGCTGGTTTTGTTAAGTGTGAGAAAAAAGGGAAAGAAATTTTTTATTCATATGCAAGTGATGATATTAGAGAGCTTTTTGAAATTGCCTTAAATCATATTGCTAAGAGTGTGTAATATTGACTTAAATATCAATTTGTGTTAATATTCAAATAAAGGGGTTTTTATGGATAAATTTATAAACGACATAATCACTGGTATAGCACAGATGAATAGTGTTTTGAAAATCACTATTGTGGCTTTGCTTTCGGTAATTGATATGTTAATTTTAATTGCTTTTATCAAAAATCTTTCAAATAAAAACAATAAACCTAAAATAAAAGTTGTAAATGTTTTGCTTTTTATTATAATTTCAGGTATTATAGTACTGTTTAGCATATATGGGTTTTAATTAAAGGAGACAAAATGAAATACTTATCACAAATTTTAACATCATTAGCACCAGACTGGGTTATGTCATCATTTCCTACTATAAGAATTGTGTTAATTAGTATAGCAGCTCTTTGTGCGATTATGATGATAGTCACAACACTACTTCAGTCCAATTCAAATGAAGATGGCAGTAATGCACTTAGTGGAACAGTTGGTCAAGAAAGTTACTATGCACAAAACAAAGGCGAATCAAGAAATGTCCGCTTATCTCGTGCAACAATTGCACTTATATCAATAATTGCAGTTTGCGTAATTTTGTATTTTGTAAGTTTGATAATTTATCAAGGTTAAAAAATTAAGGTTGAATATACCTAAGGTTATTCAGCAATTAATCAAATAGACGACTTTAATCCAACGAACTATTTAGGTGCCCAAAAGCAAAATTTAGTTTTCTAAATGACTGCTTTTGGGTGCTTTGCAGTAAATATAGTAAATGTCTAATACTTTTGGAGGCAAATATGAAAAATGTTTTTATTGGTGGGGCATGGCCATATGCAAATAATTCAATGCATATAGGACATTTAGCTGCTCTTCTTCCGGGTGATGTGCTTGCTCGTTTTTTTAGAATGTGTGGCAAAAACGTCATATATGTTTCTGGCTCAGATTGTCACGGAACGCCAATAACTCAAAGAGCACAAACTTTGGGTGTTTCTCCAAGCGTCATAGCAAATCACTATCATGAAGAATTTGCAAAAAATTTCAGTGATCTTGGCTTTACCTATGATGTTTATTCAAACACGATGACAGAACAGCATAAGCAAAATGTTCAAAACATTTTAAAGTCAATAAATCAAAAAGGATTATTATTTGAAAAAACAGAGCTCAACGACTATTGTCCAACATGTAAAAAATTTGTTGTTGATAGGGAAATAAAAGGAATATGTCCTGTTTGTGGAAGCGTTGCAAATGGTGACCAATGTGACAAGTGCTTAACGGCGCTCACTCCACAAATGCTCAAAGAAAAAACTTGCAAAATTTGTGGAACAAAAACAGTTTTGAAAGAAGATACAAACCTTTATTTCAAGCTTTCAGCTTTTGAAGATGTCATTACAAAATATCTTGAAGCTAACAAAAAAGCTTGGCGTCCAACGGCAATAAATGAAACGCAAAAATATTTAAATCAAGGTCTTGTTGATAGAGCGATAACTCGTGCACTGAATTGGGGAATTGAACTTCCTTTTGAAGGGTTCTCGGACAAGCGTGTCTATGTGTGGATTGATGCCGTCCTTGGATATTTGACAACATGTGAAATGGCTTGCAAACAAAAGGGATTAGACTATCCTGACTTTTTGACATCAAAAGACACAGTCTCATATTATGTACATGGCAAAGACAACATTGTTTTCCATACAATCATATTGCCAGCACTTCTTGATGCGATTGACAAAAAGTTAAATAAACCACAAATGATTGTATCTTGCGAATATGTCAACTTAAATAATGACAAAATGAGTAAAAGCAAAGGAAACTTAATTACTGTCAATACGCTTCTTGAAAATTTTGACTCTGACAGCATAAGATATTTCTTTATATTGAATAACCCAGAAAGAAAAGATTGCTCATTCAGTTTGGAAGATTTTGTTCTTATTCACAACAAACACATAGTTGGTGGCTTTGGTAATTTTGCTAACCGCAATCTTGCATTTTTGGAGAAGAAGTTTGAAGGAAAACTTCCAAAAGTTGATATTGATGACGAAATAAAGAAGTATGTGCAAAACACATATGACGAGATTGGTAAACTTTATGAAGCTGGTGAACTCAAAACTGCTTGCACAAAGTTATATGATTATATTCAGTTTGCAAATAAGTATTATGACACAAACACACCTTGGACTTATGCAAAAACAGATTTGGATAAATTTAACAAAATCACATCAAATTGCTTGTATTTGATGGCAAATATGGCAAATCTTTACAGCCCAATTATACCAAAAGGTTGCCAGAAATTGAAAGATATGCTTGGCGTTAAATGTGACAAGTGGCAACCTGTTTGCTATGATGAAAACATCGTTCTTCATGATGTTGGAGTGCTTTATCAAAGACTTAAACTTGAAGATATTGATATGACGAAGGGTGCAACTGACACTTTGAAAGTTTAACATATAAAATACACCAAATGGCTAAGCTTAAAAGGTGTATTTTTTTATAGATAAATTCATTGAAAGATAATGGCTTTTGTGATATTATTACTTGTATGATTGTTAATATAATAAGATACGGAAATAACGGCGAAGGGATAGCCTTAAATAATGGAAAAGTAACATTTGTTAAAGACGCACTTATGGGCGAGAAAGTTGACATAAACATAACAAAGCAAACAGATAGATATGATGTTGCAGAAGCTACAAATATAATAAATTCAAGTCAAAATAGAGTTACTCCAATGTGCCCATATTTTGGGGTGTGCGGTGGTTGTCAGTTGCAACACGCAAACTATGAAGAACAACTTAGAATAAAAAGAGCAAAAATCAACGGAAATTTGAAAAAATACGCTAACTTTGATGCAAATATTAAAATTGTACCAAGTAATTTTCAATTTAACTATCGAAACCATATGCGCTTTGTAGTTTCTAATCACACGCTCGGTTTACATAAAAGTAAAAGTTCAGTTTGTGTTGATGTTGACGATTGCAGAATCGCAAATGATGAAATAAACTTTTGTATAGAGGCAATAAACAACTTTTTGAAAATCACAAGGATAGATATAAAAGAAGTTGATATAAAATCAATAAAAAACCAAGTGCTTGTCACATTTATTGCTGAAAAAAATGTTGATTTTGATATAAACGAGCTTAAACAATTTTTATCACCATTTACAAGTTATGGATTTTTTCTATATACAAAAAACAATAAGCACTTAAAACATATATATGGCCTTAAAAAAATTGAGTATAGTGACGACATAAATTGTTTTGTTAGACCACTAAGCTTTTTGCAAGTCAATGACCAAGTGGCGCACGAAATGTATGAATATGTATGCGACCTTGTGAAAGATGAAGTTGTCGTTGATGCGTATTGTGGAAGGGGAATTTTAACTTGCAAGCTTGCAAAAAATGCAAAACAGGTTTATGGTATTGAGATTGAAAAATCTTCTATTGAAGACGCTATTGACATTCAAACAAAAAATAACATTAAAAATGTTCAATTCATATTAGGAGATACAAAAACTGAATTGCCAAAACTAACGCAAAAAATTGATTGTATTGTGCTTGACCCACCAAGAGCAGGGGCAAAACAAATAATGCAAACACTGCTTGATATTGGTGCAAACAAATTGATATATATTTCTTGTGCTTCAAACACACTGGCTCGAGATTTAGATGAACTTTTGAATAAATATTCAATTAAAGAAGTCAAAGCGTTTGATATGTTTCCTCAAACAGATGAGGTTGAAACAGTCGTGCTATTGGAGAAAATAAATGAAAAACAATAAAAACAATAAAAAAACAAATAAAAAATTTAAACAATCATATTTCGAGTACTATGATGATGTGAAAGACACAAATAATTATAGTCGGGAAGATTGGTAAATATTTATAAATAATTTTGCATAATTATACATTTTGTAAATGAGGCTTATAATATGGAAAAGTTTGAAAAGATAATAAACTTAATAGGGAAAGAAAAGTTTGGTGCTTTACAAAAAAAGAGCGTTATTATTTTTGGTGTCGGTGGAGTTGGTGGCTACATAGTTGAGGCGCTTTCAAGGTGTGGAATAAACAATATTACAATAGTTGATTTTGATAAGGTTGACAAATCTAACATCAATCGACAAATAATAGCGCTTGATAGCACTGTTGGGGAGTACAAAGTTGATGTTATGCAAAAAAGAATAACTGATATAAACCCAAATTGTAATGTAAAGAAAATTTGCGAAAAAATTGATGCAAATAACATAGACGAAATAAATTTCAAAGATTATGACTTTGTTGTTGACGCTGTTGATATGGTTTCAACAAAAGTTGCAATAATAAAGAAGGCGAAACAAAGTGGAGTAAATGTAATCTCATGTATGGGGACTGGCAACAAAATTGATGCAACAAAGCTAAAAATTGATGACATATCAAAAACTTCTATGTGTCCACTTGCTCGTGTTATGCGAAAATTATTAAAAGAACAAGGCATAAAAGATGTTCCTGTGCTTTTCTCAACTGAGCAACCAAGTGCAAAAATTATTGAGCATAAACCACAAAGCGTAATATTTGTCCCAGCATGTGCTGGTGTACTTATCGCAAACCATGTATTTAAAAAACTTTTGGAGGAAAAATGAACGCTGATGATGTTATGCACAGCATAACCAAAAAATTCAAAAAGACAATATACAAAAGATTTGTTCATGCCGTTGACCAATACAAACTCATTCAAGACGGTGATGTTATTGCCGTATGTATTTCTGGTGGGAAAGATAGCTTTTTGCTTGCAAAGTGTATGCAGGTTTTAAAGGCACATTGGAACAAAAACTTTGAAATAAAATATATTTGTATGGACCCAGGCTACTTGCCAAAAAATAGAAAGCTCATTGAAGATAACGCAAAAAACCTTGGCATTGACCTAAATATATTTTCAAGTCCAATTTTTGATGTGGTGAGTGATGTGACAAAATCTCCATGCTATCTTTGTGCAAGGATGAGAAGGGGATATTTATACGAATATGCAAAATCTTTGGGTTGCAACAAAATTGCACTAGGACACCATTTTGACGACGCAATTGAAACAACTCTTCTTAGCATGTTTTATGGTGGGCAGTTTAAAACAATGATGCCAAAGCTAAAAAGCACAAATCACAAGGGAATGGAGCTAATAAGACCACTTTATATGGTTCGTGAGCAGGATATTATTCATTGGGCAAAATATAATAATCTGACTTTTTTAAATTGTGCTTGTAAACTCACAGAATGTGTTAGCACTGGCAAGTTAAGTTCAAAGCGAAAAGAAATAAAAGACTTAATTGCTACACTCAAACAGACTATTCCAGCTATTGATAACAACATTTTCAAAAGTCTAGACAGCGTATGTCTTGACACAATACTTGGCTATGTCAAAGGTCAAAAACACATAAGTTTTTTAGACGAATATTAAAATCCAAGCCCAAATTTCTCATAAAGGTACTGTGTTAAAATATCGTTTAGCATCTCCAATTTTTCACTTTCACTGCCTTTGTTCTCAAAAAGTATGTGAGATGCCCCATATATGAAAAATGAGATATAGAGTTGTTTTTTTGTGGTATTTATTGTATTTTTGTAGTCCTCAAAAAGCTTTTTCTCACACTTTTTTATAAGTACGTCATATCTATTGTCGAAAAGAATATGAATTTGTTCACAGTTAAAAGAATTGTAAATCTCATAAACAAGTTTTTTAATGTTTAAAAGAGCACCACTGTGAAGTGGAAGAATTTTGAATTTTTCTTCAATGACTTTGTTTTCAATATAGTCAGAAAAAGCATAAATATCGCTAAAATAATTGTAAAATGTGGTTTTGTTTACCATAGCATTTTCACAAAGTACTTTTATTTTAATTTGTTCAAGTGGCTTGACTTTTCTTAATTCATAGAACGCTTTTTCTAGTGACAAAAGCGTTTTTTTAACTCTTAAATCATCCATTACTTTTTTCCTTTTCAACTTTTTTCCTAAAAAGTTTAATATACAACTTAAATATTAAACTGTGGTTGTTTATTTGACACAAGTTTGATATAAATATATTATCATAAGTAAAACAATATTATCAAGCAAAGGAGGTCAAAATGGCATACTTAAAACTTGAACATGTGAAAAAGGTTTATACGTCACAGGCGGGAAGTTATGTGGCACTTGATGATGTAAACTTTGAATTGGACAAAGGAAAATTTGTTGTGATTTTGGGGCCTAGTGGAGCGGGGAAGACAACACTACTTAACCTTCTTGGTGGTATGGATAGTGCAACAGAAGGTAGCATTGTTGTCGATGATAGTGACATTGCACGTTTTGACAAAAAGAAGCTCACACTTTACAGGCGTAAAGATGTTGGATTTGTTTTTCAATTTTATAACCTTATGCCTAATTTGACTGCACTTGAAAATGTTGAGCTGGCGACTGAAATTTGTAAGGACGCACTTGACCCAAAGAAAGTTCTTGAAGATGTTGGACTTAAAGAAAGATTAAAATACTTTCCAGCACAGCTTAGCGGGGGCGAGCAACAGCGCGTATCAATTGCAAGGGCAATTGCCAAAAATGCACAAATTTTGCTTTGTGATGAGCCAACAGGCGCGCTCGATTACAACACAGGTAAAAATGTTTTGAAAATTTTATATGATGTTTCCAAACAGCAAAACAAACTTGTCATAGTTGTCACGCACAATCAGGCATTAAAAGATATGGCAGACGAAGTCATTAGCATAAAAAATGGTAAAATTGAAAGTATTGCTTTAAACAAAAATCCAAAGCCTATCATGGAGATTGAGTGGTAATGAAAAAGTACGACAAAACAACTTTCAGACTTTTTAAAAGTCAAATAACAAGGTTTTTGACGCTTATTGCTATGATTTTTATAAGCGTGAGTTTTATGTCGGGCATTGGTGAAAGTCAAAGTAAAATTCAAAGCTCGCTTACGCAGTATTATCAAAAGCAAACCATTCCTGACTTTATCTTGAAAAGCAGTAGTGGTAAGTTCACCGATGATGAAATTGCAAGTTACAAACTTGATTTTGGCGAAAATAATGTTATGCCACTGTTTAATCTCGATGTTGAAATAAACGGCAAAATTTACAGAATATATAAATATGATATTGAAGACTCGCAAATTAACAAGCTTGAACTATTGGAGGGAGAGTACCCAGAAAGTGCAAGCGAAATTGTGGTAGAACAAAAGAAAGATAATTTAAGTAGCTATAAAATCGGCGATAATGTTGAAATAGATTTATTTGGTTTCAAACAAAATTTCACTGTCAGTGGAATTGTTCAAAATCCACTTCTTATAAACAAATACAAAGAGCCAAGCACAACTTATCCTGACCGCTCCATTGATTATGTGATATATATATCCAATAATACATTACTGCCACTACCAAATACCGACATATATATAAGAATTGAAGACAGAACGCTTTTTGATAGTTATTCAAGTGATTACAAAAATTATATTGATTCAGAGGTTAGTGCACTAGAAAGTACAAGTGTCACACCACTCACACTTTATCAAAACTATGGACTATATTCGCTAAATGAGTATGCAAAAAAAGTGGGTATGATTGGCGTAATATTCTCAGTGTTTTTTATGCTAGTAACAATTTTGGTTGTTTATTCGAGTATGACAAGACTTTTTGATGAAGAGCGTTCACAAATTGCCTGTTTAAAGACATTAGGATATTCAAGTTTGAGAATACTCAGCAAATACCTTTTGTTCATCACTTTGGCGACAATCATAGGATCACTACTTGCATTTGGTGTCGCAACAGGTCTTACAAATATCCTTTACAGTACATTTGAAATACAATTTGTTATGCCACCAAGCATTGAAACGGCGACCTTTTTGAATTTTGTTATGATTGCGTGCGCATATATTTTGGTTGATTTCTTGGTGACGCTATTCACAGGGTTCAATATAACCAAAAACAAGCCAGCAACACTATTATTACCAAAAGCGCCACCGGCAGGGCGAAGGACTTTGCTTGAAAAAATACCTTTCATTTGGAATAGGCTAAGTTTTAAATATAAGTCAAGTTTCAGAAATGTTTTCCTATTTAGAAGCAGGTTTTTTATGACGCTCATATCGATTATTGGCTCAACAATACTTGTTTTTGCAGGGCTTGGGCTTTTAGATTGTGCCATAGCACAAAGCGAACTTGGCTCAATAGAATATATATCTGTATTTTTGATAGTGTTTGCAGCACTTTTGTGTGCACTTGTGATATACAATCTTTCAAACATCAACATAAGCGAGAGAAGGCGAGAGATTGCGACGCTCATGGTACTTGGCTACACAAATCGAGAAGTGACAGGGTATATTTTCCGTGAAATATATATTATCAGCATAATTGCGGCAATTTTAGGTGTGCCACTTGGTGTGGGTTTTTTGTATTTCTTGTTTAACTACATTTCGTTTGGAGCACTTTCAAGCGTCAATTGGTGGTCATACATTTTGGCACCTATTGCGACAATTTTCTTTACATTTTTATCAACGCTAATGCTTAGACGCAAAATAACAAAAACCGATATGAATGCATCCCTTAAATCTGTTGAATAACTTGACATTTTTGTAAAAAATATGTATACAAAGATGTATAAACTTTCAAGGAGTTATAATGAAAAAAGTACTTACTGGAATTAAACCAACGGGCATTGCACACCTTGGAAATTATTTTGGTGCGATTAAACCTGCTATTGAACTTAGCAAAAATAGTGAATATCAGTGTTATTATTTCATTGCAGATTATCACGCATTAACTACCGTGCAAAATAAAGAAGAATTATATGAATACACATATCAAATTGCTTGCACATGGCTTGCCTGTGGACTTGACCCTGAAAAAGTAGTGCTATATAAGCAATCAGATGTTCCACAAACGTTTGAGCTTTCAACAATACTTTCAAACTTAACACCAAAAGGGCTAATGAATAGGGCACACGCATATAAGGCAAAAGTGGAAGTAAATGAAGAGGCAGGTGAAGATAAAGACAATGGTATAAACATGGGGCTTTATTGCTATCCTATTCTTATGACGGCGGATATATTGCTTCTTGACTCGGACTTAGTACCTGTTGGAATTGACCAAAAACAACATATTGAGATTGCTCGTGATGTCGCTGGTTATTTTAACAAAAAATTTGGCAATACATTCAAATTGCCACAAGAACTTATTGCAGAGAATGTCGGAGTGCTTGTTGGTGTTGATGGTAGAAAAATGAGTAAAAGCTACGGTAATACCATACCAATTTTTGCCGACGAAGGAAAATTGA
Source organism: uncultured Clostridia bacterium (assembly GCA_944384425.1). GTDB lineage: Bacteria > Bacillota > Clostridia > Christensenellales > UBA1242 > UBA5893. The sequence continues at coordinate 23,392 of CALWTI010000011.1, forward strand.
AAAAACTTGTAAATAGAATAGTCACTGACAGCACTGCACCAGACGAACCAAAAACTTTGGATAACACAATTTTTAAGCTTTATAAACTTTTTGGAACAAAACAACAAACTGATGAATTTGCCGAAAGACTTCAAAAAGGTATTTCATGGGGTGAGGCAAAATCAGAACTTTTCACACTTATGAACAATTATCTTTCACCAATGCGTGAAAAATACAATTATCTTCAATCTCATCGTGAAATTGTAGATGAAATTTTGAAAAAAGGCGGAGAAAAAGCGCGCCAAATTGCACAAAACACAATATTAAAAGTTCGTAACGCAATTGGAGTTGTTGATATTAAATAAATTTAACAAACAAAAAAATCTAAGACATCGCTAGTTTTAGATTTTTTTGTTAAATGTTGCCACATTTAATTAAAAAATGAATTTCATTTAAAATTTCTAATAAATGTATGTCATGTAAATAAATACATTTTACTTTATTTGCAAATATGCTTATTTTAATACTGCATATTGACTTTTAAAGCCATTTTAGTTATATTGAACTGTGAATAGAGGTGTAAATTGGAGAAAAGAAAAATTAGAAAATTATTGATTATTAGCTCTGCCGTTTTTTTAATATTAAGTGCAATAACTATTTTTTTTCTTTTTTATTTTCTTAATCCCATAACTGGCATATACATTAAACAATTACCAACCAAAACTTCATACTATGAAAGTGAAGAATTTGATAGTGAAGGAATGGTTGTATATGCAAAATATAAATATTTTGGAATGGAGAAAGAGATATCTGACTATTCTGTCGTGGTTGATAACCCGATACTGTCATCAACACAAAAAGTTGAAATAGTTTATGGTCTTGGTGACATAGAAAAAAAGACATCTTTTGACATCTCCGTACAGCCAAGAGTAATTGACAGTATTGTAATATTAAATTATCCATTAAAAACAGATTATTATGAAGGTGAATATTTTGACTTAAACGGGTTGAAATTGAAAGTCAATTGCAAAGGCGAAGCTTTGTCTTTCGAACCGAAAAATATAATAATTGATAAGCAAAATACGCCATTAAGTGTTGAAGATAGTGAAATAACAATTTATTATACTGAAAATAATAAAACGATATTCACTAAAATAAGTATAACTGTCAAAAAAAATACACAACAAAATCAACAAATTATTGAAATCAATGAATTGATAAATTTATTGCCAAATGAAAATGAAGTTAATTTGAAGGATGAAGGTGCTATTTTATATGTTCAAAATTTAATATCCAAGTTACCCGAGGAGCAAAAAATTCAAATTGATACAGCAAAAATAGATAAATTATGTAAAAAAATTGAACAATTAAAAGAAGAGCAAGAAATTGCTTTAAATACTGAATATAATATAAGTTATCAATTAAAAAACCTTGAAGCAGAGATAAATTTTAACAACATAACGACATACAAAAACGCAGACGGAATTATTGAATTAAACCAGCCGATATCTAACGAATTATATAATTTAGGCTATGATTTTTCACATTGGGAAGACGACGTTGGGAACATTGAAAATAGCATTCAGGACATAAGTGGTGATATGACATTTTATGCTGTTTATGAGATGTCTGCAAAAATAAATATAAGGTTTTTTAATAATAACGATGAAGAAATAGGTGTAATTGCTGTCAACAGATTTAATGGAACAGATTTTTATTACAATTTAAAAAATAATGAAATAAATAACTTTATATTTGAAAAAACAGGCGACGTAGTAAAATCTTTTTCAATAAATGGTATTGCAGTAAGTGGAATTGAAACAAAATTTAATAGAGAAGTTGCAATAAAAGTTTTGACGCAATCGCCACAGGACATTGTTGAGGATAATATAGAAACACCACAAAATAATAGTGTAATGTTTGTAATGGGGGACAATGTAACAGAATTTGTTTTAAATGATGGGTATTTAACTGAAGATGCATTGAGTGATATTTATGTGATATATAATGAGCAAAATAATAACTATATCAATTATTATGTTATAAGTGGGATAATCAAAATTTACGATGATTTAAGTAACATAAACTTTGGCGTAGAAAAAAGTAACATAGTTGTGGTTACAAAAAACGAAAATGTTTTTAATATTACTTTGAATTATACAGGAGGTCAAAAAATATTCCACAACCTTGTTGGAAGACAAAAAATTATTGATGCGCTTAAACAATATGCTAGCAATGATGTAGCCACTTTAAATTTCATCATCGAATTGTCAAAAAACTTTGATTTTGAACAAATTTTATATAAAAATGTTGAATTTAATCTACCAGAAAGAATAAATTTTGAAATAAGCCTTCACATAGATGACGAAATGTATACATTAAATGTTCCTGATTTTTCACAAGATTATAAACTGACAGACAATTTGCCAAATCCTAAAAAACTCGGATACATTTTTGTAGGCTGGTCAAATGAAATAAATGGTCAAATTCTTAGCAACGAGTTTTTAAACATAATATTGCAAAACTACAATGAGAATTTAGATTTATATGCTGTCTGGGAAGTTGATCCAAATTATAAAAAACCAGAGACACAAGCAAATTATTCACAAAATTTTGTTGGCGATTGGAATGCCACACTTGAGCATGATGGTGTTATTTTAAAGGTCGAGTTAAAACTTGAAAGTAATGGAATTTATAGCTACAAAATTTATAACAATGACATAGAAACTGTAAGTGTTTTTGGCGATTATCGTCTTGAAAACAATGAAATAGTAATATACTTTGTAGAATCATACGGAGATTATGAATACATTCAAAAAGATGAACTTAGTTTTGATTTGTCGTTTCTTGATAGTAATTTACTAATAGCAACTTGTTTCTATGTGTCAAAAAACGGAACTTCTGCAAGCATTGAATGCTTTGATATTGTTTTAAACAAGGGCACTGTAAAACCAGCAAATTATTATGGAAATGCTGTTTTGGGTACCTACAAAATTGAAATATTTAACATATTGACAAACACTTTTGAATCATTTATACTTGAATTAGCGAATAATGGGAGTGCGGTTATTACTTGCAGCGGCGTAACTCAGAATGCTTACTATCGCATACTTAATGATAAAGTTATGTTATTGTCCAATGGCTTTATTGGAATTCAAGATATAACAGAATATATAATTGAATCTAACAGAGTGTAGGAGGGTCGTATGCAATCTCTTAAAACAAAGCAAATAGCTAAAAACATTTTTATATTATTTGCGGTTTTGTTTGCAATTGTTTTTTTTGCATTTATTTCGAAAACTTTTTCAAATAACACATTATATGCGGAGGAACAATTTATAGGCGAAGAAACTCCGTTTGATAGAGAAGAGATTAAAATTGACAATGTAATTTTAT
>CALWTI010000012.1 GCA_944384425.1 uncultured Clostridia bacterium
ATGAAAGATGTAGTGCAAAAAGTTGTGTTTTTTGAAGGCAAAAAAATAAAAACATTAAAAAACAAAAAACTTGATTTTTCATACAGAAATTCCATATTTAAAAATTCAAATTATATTATTTTAAAAGTATATTTAAAATTAACAAAAAATAATGAAAAAACAGTTGAAGAAAAATGTATGCAAAATTTTAAAAAAAGACAGATTTCTCAACCTTTGGAATTTTTTAATAGTGGTAGCATTTTCAAAAAGTCAAATGGCGTAGGTGCAGGCAAGATAATTGATGAGCTTGGACTTAAAGGTTTGAAAGTGGGCGGGGCAGAAGTTTCATCTGTACATGCAAACTTTATAATAAACAGGGGCAACGCAACATCAAGTGACATTAAAAAACTTGTTGAACAAATAAAAGACACAGTAAAACAAAAGTCAGGCATAATGCTTGAAGAAGAAGTTATATTTATTCCTTAAAATATGTGACGCACAGTGGCTTACCGTTTAATTTGTTTACAGTTATTCCGTTTGCCTCACAAGTTTGTTCATTTCTAAATAGGCAGTCTGCTTGGCAGTGTATGCAACCTTTTTTTGACTCACGATGAGCATGGTATTTTGGTGGTTCTTTTCCAAATATTCTTTGTGAAGTGTCGTCAATATCTTTAAGGTCAGTTTTTTTCTCATAGTCGGTGCAATTTATTTTTTCGCCAATCAAAATTTTCCTTTTTGAACAAGAAAATCCTTTGTTATATACACAAGTTCTTTCTCTGCAAATAATGTCCATATTTTATCCTTTTACTTAAAAAGTATTGACTAAATGATTACAATTAAACTAAAATATTAAAAAAGGAGCAAAAGATGAAAGTTATTTTGCAAAAAGATGTTAAAGGTACAGGCAAAAAAGGTGATGTTGTAAATGTCGCAGACGGATACGCAAAAAATTTTTTGCTTAAAAATGGCTTTGCCGTATTGGCAAACAATTCAAACTTAAATGACACAATGAATCAAAAGGTGGCAAAAGACTATCACAAAGAACAAGAGCGTTTAAGGGCAAAAGACCTTGCTCAAAAAATTGAAGGCAAAGTTGTGAGCGTTAAAATCAAAAGTGGCGAGAATGGAAAAATCTTTGGTTCAATAACGGCAAAAGAAATTGCTGACGAACTTGAAAAGTTGGGACTTTGTGTCGACAAACGCAAAATTGAAATCAAAGAGCCAATAAAATACACAGGCGACTACAAACTTCGAGTTAAACTCTATGAAGGTGTATACGCACAGTTTACTGTGAAGGTGTCAATCTAAATGAGAGTTTGCAACCTTTCTTCTGGTAGTGACGGGAATTGTACATATGTTGAAACTCCAAATGCAAAAGTGCTTGTTGACCTTGGCATTAGTGCAAGCGAGGTGACAAAACGTTTGCGCATTTTGGGCGTTGAAGCAAGTGATATTGATGCCATACTCATTTCGCATGAGCATAGTGACCACATAAAAGGTCTTGATGTTTTTGCGACTAAATACAAAACAAAGGTTTATGTGCATTCAAAAGGCGTTGGTGCTTTGTACATGAAGATGAAAAAGCTTCCTGCTAGCCAGATTTATAGCTTTGATGATATGCCTTTTTCAATAAATGATTTATCAGTCGACACTGTCGAACTTCCACACGATGCAGTGCATTGCAGTGGATTTATTTTGTCGTGTGGTTCAAGAAAAATTAGTATAATAACAGATTTGGGACATACTAACGATGTCATATTAAATAAAATAAGTGGCAGTTCGCTTGTATATCTTGAATGTAACCATGATGTTGAAATGCTAAAAAACAATCCAAATTATCCTGCGAAACTAAAAGCTCGAATACTTGGAAAAAATGGGCATCTTTCAAATCTCGATTGCGCAAAAGCGGTGGAGTATCTAACAAAAACGGGTACAAAACAAATTATGCTATCACACATCTCACGCCATAACAACACACAAACGCTTGCGTACACATCGGTTTGTAGTTACCTCAAAAAAGTTGGAATTATTGAGGGCAAAGATATCAAAATTTCAACAGCAAGCATAAATATGAGCACAATTTTCAAGTTAAACTAACAACTGCCAAAAGGAGAATTTATGAAAAAGGCAGTTGTTTTTTTATGTTTTAGTTTTGTTTTTATGTTGTCGGGTTGTGTGTTTAATGCAAATGTTGACTCCTATGATGAAAATGTGGACATGACGCCAAGGCTGATTGAGATAGGCGAACAAACACCAATAACCGAGGTTATTGCGTCAGTCAAAGGCGCAGTTGTTGGAGTTATGGCAGTAACGGGCGACGGTTATAGCATAGGCAGTGGAGTTGCAGTCAGTGACGGCGGATATATTTTGACAAATCACCACGTTATTGAGAACGCAAAAAGTATAACAATTTATCTTGCAGACCAAACCACAGCTGGTGCAAAACTTCTTTACAGCGACAGTGCGATGGATATCGCAGTGTTAAAATCAGAGAAAAATTTACCATATCTTGTTTGCACAACAAAAGAGCTTAGTGTTGGGGAAGATGTGATTGCAATAGGTACACCGCTTTCGCTTGACTTTAAAAACACGGTGACAAAAGGCATAGTCAGTGCTCTTAATAGAACAGTTGGAATTTCAAGTCTTGGTGGTTACACGACATATATGCAAAATCTAATTCAGCACGATGCAAGCATAAATCCAGGCAATAGTGGAGGACCACTTCTTACAACAAATGGTGAAGTTGTTGGAATAAACACATTAAAAGCAAGTGACGCCGAGGGCATAGGTTTTGCAATTCCAATAAGCGTTGGTCAGTCTGTTGTTAAAAATATTTCCAAAGATGTCAACTATTCACAGGCATATCTTGGAGTTTTTGCAGTGGATACAGAAATTGCAAAGTTTGAAAATCTTAGCCAAGAAAAAAGTGGTGCATATGTATATAGTATAGATGAAAACATAGCATCTTGCTTAAAAGAAGGCGATGTCATAATAAAAATAAATGACACAGAAATAAAAAATTCACTTGATTTTAGACTTTATATGTACAAGCTTAAACCTCATGATAGCGTAAATATCACTGTTGTGAGAGATGGTGAGATAAATGAATTAACCTGCGAGGTAGAGTGCCGAAACTTTTAAAATATTAAGTATAATTTACACTTGATTTTAAGTGTCGGTTATTTTGTCAAACCAAAAGTGTGAGCAAATTGCTTGCACTTTTTGTATTGTTTAGTATAATTATGTTGTTATGGAAAAAAAGTTAACTTATGATAAGTATGATGCAGGGCAAGGCTTTTTGTTTGCTCTATTTATGCCGTTTATAGTTTCACTTGTTTATTTGTTTATTGTCTATATTATCGCAAGTATTGCTGGCGTAAGTCTTGAAAATATAACAGAAAATACAATTTATCTTACATTTGCAATTCTTATGAGTCCTATTGCGTTTATTTTGACATTTATGCTTGTAAACAAAATTTCAAGGACAAACTATGCTATGGCACTGGGTGTTAAACAAAAATTCAACTACAAATATTTGATTGTGGCAATACTTTTATCGCTTGTTTGCGTTTTTGGTATGTCAAACTTTGTCAGTCTATTTGATGCAGTGCTTGAAAAAATAGGCTTTGTTGGCTCATATTCGTTACCACTTCCAATGGATAATTTTGGATATTTGGTATTAAGCCTTATTTTGCTTGCAATTCTTCCAGCGATTTGTGAAGAACTTGTATTTCGTGGTATAATATTTAGTGGATTAAAGCAATATGGCAATATGTCGGCAGTTTTTCTTTCGGCAACACTATTTATGCTAGTCCATTCAAGTGTTGAGCAAACAGTTTATCCATTTTTTGTGGGGATTGTGCTTGCACTTTTGATGCTTAGAACAAATAATATCATCTATCCAATCATTCTTCACTTTTTAAACAATGCAATTGTTGTTGTGACGAACTATATTTATTATCAAAATGGAATAGCAGAAAGTTTCACACTTTCTCTATCGAACATTTTGTTTTCCATTGCACTAGCAATTTTGTCTGTGCTTTGCGTTGTGATTACTTTTAAACTAATTTTGAAAAATAAAGATAAAAAGAAAAAGCAAAATATATTGCAAGATGGCACACAAAAAGATGCACCAAACACATTTTTATATGTCGGAATAATAGGTGCTGTAATTATTTGGATTTTTGATTTAATTTCTGGCTTTGTTGCATAACATACTTAAAAGGATAAAAAATGTATAAAAATAAAGAAATATTTAACACAAACCTTGTTTACTTTTTGATAATATGTCTATTTATTACTATTAGAATAATTTCTTCAACTTTTTCAATTCCAACAGTTTGGGGTTATGTACTTAACGCCGTTATTCAACTTGTGCTTATGCTTAGTTTGCCACTCTTTCTTTTCAGCTTTCTTCAAAGGCAAAAAGTAAAAAAGACAATAAAAGATTATGGCTTCAATAAAATAGGCATAAAGACAATATTGCTTTCATTAGTTGCTGGCGTTATTGTATATTTAATAACAATTTTTGTCGCAACATTTTTCTCGGCAATTCTTTCACTGTTTGGCTACGAAAGTTCTTCGAGTGGGGCTGTTGTTTCAAGTTATCCACTTTGGCTTTTGTTTGTTGAACTTATTTCAACGGCAGTGCTTCCTGGCATTTGCGAGGAAGTCGCACACAGGGGAATGTTATTAAACGGCTTCAAAAAGACGGGGGTAACAAGAGCAATAGTTTTGTCGGGCTTGTTGTTTGGACTTATGCACTTAAACATAGAACAATTTTTCTATGCTAGTTTGATTGGTATTTTCTTTGGCTTTGTTGCTTATTTCACTGATAGCATTTTCCCAACAATGATAATGCACTTCACTAATAACGCCATAAGCACATTTATGGGCTATGCATCTGCAAACAATCTTCCAATATACAATGCTTTCAATTCATTTTTAAGTAATGTTTTTGGCGGAAACGCATTTTTGTCAATATTTATGATGTTTTTGATTGTTATGATTTTAATTGGTGTTTTGTATCTAATAGTCATGGCAATGTTTAAAGACACAAGGTTAAAAAGCATGGCAAAAGTCGCTGACCAAGCCGTTAAAGATGAGCTTAGAAGAAGACTTATGGACGGCGTCGGTGGGGCAGAAGAAGTTGAGAAAAATGAAGATGTTGATGTTGACCTAAAAACAATAGGAAATAACAAAATATTTTCAATAGTGTTAAGAACGGGCTATAAAAATGTTTACAAACCAACATTTCACGACAACATATTCTTGTATGTCAACTTGTTCCTAGGTATAGCCACAACGCTTGCAACATTTATTTGGGGAATATTATGATAGACTATATGGAAAAAGCATATAGCTTGGCAAAAAAGGCATATAAAAAAGGTGAAGTGCCGATAGGTGCTGTTGTGGTTAAAGACGGCAAAATCATTTCAACAGGTTACAATAAGCGTGAAAAAAGTCAAAACGCTATCGACCATGCAGAGATAATTGCGATTCGTCGTGCGTGCAGACGCCTTCATTCATGGCGACTTGATAACTGCGACATATATGTCACATTAAAGCCATGCCCAATGTGTGCTGGTGCAATTTCTAACGCACGAATAAAATGTTGCTACTATGGTGCAGACAACCAAAATGACGACAATGATATAATTGAAAAAATAATGACTGAGACCAAATTGTTTAATCACAAGACAAAATTGGTCTACACTCAAAAATCATATTGCTCAGAAATTTTAACTCAGTTTTTTAAACAAAAAAGGTAATTTTTTGCTATTTGTTGTAAAAAAATAAAAAATAATATATACTAAACACAAATGACGAGTTCAAAACGCAAAAATATAACATTTTTTAAAGTTTTAGAAATAATAGTTGACATAATTGTGTATCCAGTCATAATCATTTCATTTATGTCAAGTTTTTTTATGCTTGTTGCAAAAAGTAAAAATGTCATATCACCAATTTTTGGACACACATTTGTCAGAGTTCTTTCTTCTTCTATGTCGGTGTATTGTCCCGAGGCTGAAAGAAATTTTAATAAAGGCGATGTTGTGCTTTTAAAAGTTCAAAATTCAATGTATGAAGTTGGAGATATCATCGCTTTTTATAGCTATAATGATAATGCTGATACTTTGGTAAAACTAGATTTGACACAAATTGAAAGTGGTAATGAACAAGTTTTTGATGAAAATGGAAATCCTGTTTTAGACAAACAGGGCAATATAACATATAGACAAAATAATTATATGCCAGTAAAAGACAGTTTTGATGAAGAGCTGTATGAAAATGTGCAAAATGCACAAGTCGGCGAAAAGATTTTGGGGACAAACTACATAAAGTCAGCTGTGCCACAAAACAGACATGACCTTGACTATGTGCGTGACCAGTCAAGCACAAAGGTTTATTTTCACCAAATTGTTCAAATTAAAATTGATACCTCTGGCACAATATTTTACATCACAAAAGGTACTGCCAACAATTCAACAGAAACTGTGCGTGAAGACCTTGTTGCGGGGAAATACCTTCCAACAGCAAAATGGCTGACCGATGTCGTCAGCTTCTGCTCGTCAACAGAGGGAATGATTGCGCTTGTCGTTGCTCCAATATCTTTTATTGTGCTTATTGAACTTTTGTCAATACTTGAACAAATAAACAACATCATTCTTGAAAGAAAGGTCATCGCTCGAGAAATGCCATTTGACGGCAAAGACTGCCAAAAGGCAAGAATTGGCATTGAGATGAGAGATACTGACAAAATTTTCTACTATGATGTCATGCCGAAAGACTACAAAGCTGAGGTTTTTGAATTTTTGTGGGGAGAGTTTAAAAATTCCGAAAAGCAGAGTGAGCGTGACCAGTATGATTTAGCGTCGGCTTCTTTAAAAGTATATAACATGAAAGACCCATCAAGATATTATCAGCTATGGAAACAAAGCTTTGATTCTTTAAAGAAAAAACAACAAGTTGACATAGCTCAAAGCCGTTCAAAAAAAGAAAAATATATTGATGTTGCATGCTTTGAATATAGAAATGAAAGACCAATTCCTAAAAAACCTAGAATAAAGCGCAAAAAAATCACTGAAATAAATAATACTATTGAAAATCTCAAACAAAGTGAAGAAAATACAAAAAAAATAAAAGATAATAAAAAAAATGACAAATAAGAAAGGGAAAAACACTATTTATACTCTTGCTGGCAAAATAGGGGACATATTTTTGATTCCTATTCTTTTGCTTGCACTTGTTGTCACACTTGTTATTTTTACACAAAACCAGTCAAACCGTGTTCCGTCATTTTTCGGGCTAAGCGTTGTGAAAATATTGTCAGGCTCAATGGAAAACTCGGGGTTTAGAATAGGTGACAGTGTTTTTATTACAAAAACAGACACAACTAGTCTAAAAGTTGGTAACATAATTGCATTTTATCAGTACAAAGATGATGCAGACGAGGGTCTTGACAAGATAGAATTAAAAGATGGAGTTGTTGTTGAAGTAACAATGCCCGAGCCAGAAAATCGTAAACATATTTCAGACATCACGGGCGGTTCGTATAGGATTGTGTTCCACCAAATAGTTGGAGTTTATCAAGACCACACAGGAGCGAGATATTTTAAAACCAGAGGCACTTCAAACGCAAGTAGCGATGGAGTGCTTGTTCGTGATGATTTTGTCGTTGGCAAATATCTTGAAACGCCAATTTGGCTAAGAGATGTGCTTAGGTGGATATCAAGCTCAATAGGTATGATATGCCTTGTATGTTTGCCTCTTGGGATAATGATTATTTTGCAGTCGCTTGCACTAATTGAACAAGTCAATTTTATGTATATTGAAAAAAGGCTGATAAACGGAACAATGTCTTGGCAAGAACACGAAGCTCAAAGGCTAATAAAAGCGGGGGAAATGGAAATTGTTTGTCGCATTGTCATGCTGATAAAAGTTCCAAATGACGAGCGGGAAGACGCATTTGAAGATATATGGAGATTTAAAGGTGAGTTAACACAAAGACAAAAAGACCTTTTGGAAATTGCCGGCGTGTCATATAAAGTTCTTAGTGAAAAGGGGGAAAAAGAGTATTTACAGTTATGGAGGCAAAATATGTACTTTAAATCAGATATACAAACACTCGATGAACAAATAAAAATACTCTCTTTAAACAGTTACTTAAATAATAAAATCAACAAAAATTAAAATAAATGTGTAAAATTAAATTTTTGTCACATACTAGCAATGTAAATCATTTGCTAGTTTTTTTATAAAAATTTTAAAGGGAGAAAATTATGAAAAGAAAATTCAAATTATTTGCAACTGTGGCATCTTTGTGCCTGTCGGTGGCGCTTATGGCGTTTGGTGTGTATGCGGCAACATCTGTTTCTTATTCTGTAAACGGTACTGTTTCATACAACATGCAAGATGTCCTTGTTACAGTCACCATGCAGACTGAATATGTCACCGATATGCACGAGGGGCATGCAGAAGGTGATGTGACTGAACTAACCTATGCGAATACACAGCAGGTAGATAGCTACACATCGTACAACACCGGAACAAATCTTCCAGAAGGCAATGGTACACATAGCGCTGATGCTAACATCGACTTAAACACGTCAAGTGCTTGGAAAATAACAATAACAGTTGCCACAATAAACCCAACTGGCGTTGAAGTTGCTATTGATGATGACACATTTGGACTTACGGGAAGCGAAAATTTTGCAGTTGTTGCTGGTGCAGAAAACAAGTATGATACACAAATTGCGAATGATGGAAGTAGCCAATTTGTATACTATGTATATTTGAAAGATGCAACAGTTGCAATTAGCCAAGCCAATTTCTCAGTTGACTTGAATATAACTCAGTATGCTGCATAAAAACCACTTTTTTTGTCAAAAATCAGCCTAGGTGCTGATTTTTTTTGTTTTTTTATTGACAATAACAATTCATTTGGATATAATCTTGCAAGGAATATTATTCGAATAGTGGTAGATATTGAAATATTCTAACTAAATATTATGAATTTCACAGGCACAAAAAACACGGTAGTTCGTGTAGATTTTGCTTGTTATTTTCATATCTGGACACACTTTTAAGGAGAATTTTATATGCAACAAAATATGCCAACACTCAAAAAAATCAAATGTGGAAAAAATGAACGTTACACTTTTTCTAAATTGGATGAGATAGTACCGCTTCCAAATCTTTTGGATATTCAAGTAGAACCATACAAGGAGTTTTTACAACATGGCATATATGACATACTTCAAGAATTGTCACCAATAACCGATTATAGTGGCAAAGCAAAGCTATATTTTCTTGATGTAGATATGTCAGAAAAGCCAAAGTACGACATAAAAGAATGTCGTAGGCGTGGACTTTCATACTCTTTGCCATTAAAAGTCAAGACAAGGTTTGTTGTTGAAGACAGTGGTGAGGCAGTTGACCAAGAAGTTTATCTTGGCGACATTCCACTTATGACAGATCAAGGCTCTTTCATATTTAACGGAATTGAAAGGGTTGTTGTCAGTCAGGTAACACGTTCTCCTAGCGTGTATTTTACTCGTGAAAGAAATGATAACTCCACACTTCGTGGTCAAATATATCCAAGCCATGGTATGTGGCTTGAAATTGAGCAAGGTGCAAACGAAACATTAAAAATCGTTCTTGACCGTACTCACAAAATCACACTTGGTTTGTTCTTGAAATGCTTTGGCTACACAAATGACGAGATAATCAATTTGTTTGGTGGCCATAGACTTATTAAGCAAATCATTGAAAAAGAGCCTCAAACAACTCAGGAAGAGGCACTCATTGAGCTCGCAAGAAAGACACGCCCAGCAGATGTTCCAAACGCTGAGAGTACAAGAAATTACATTAACTTACTTTTCTTCTCAGATGCTTATTATAATGTAACACGTGTTGGCAGATATAAAATAAACAAAAAACTTTCAATCGCAAAAAGAATAACAAATTTAGTCAGTGCACAAAACATTGTCATTGATGACGAAGTTGTTGTTAAAAAAGGCGAAAAGATTGGCGCAGAAGTCGCAAGACGCATTCAGGATAGTGGTATCAATGAAGTTTATGTTGAATTAAACGGCAGAAACCACTTAATCAGAGGTAACAACCGCGTTAGACTTTCACAAGTTTTCCCATGTGATGAAAAAGCACTTGGAATTTTGGAAGAAGTCTACTATCCAAAACTTGTTCAAATTTTGAAAGAGAACAAGACAAAAGAAAAGAGAATTGAAGCCATAAAAGCAAACGCAAAAGACCTTATGATAACAACGCTTACTATGGACGACATTTTGGCAACAATAAGCTATTATCTTGACCTTATTGAAGGAATAGGCGAGACAGATAACATTGACCACTTGTCAAATAAGCGTGTTGCAACTGTTGGCGAACTTATTGGAAACGCATTCCGTGCTGGTGTTAAAAAACTTGGCGCAAACATAAAAGAAACACTCCAAGGTAAAGAGCTTAGCGAAATAACCCCATCACAAATAGTAAATCCTCGTCCAGTAAACAAAGCTCTCAAAGACTTTATTGCTCAGTCGCAATTAAGTCAGCTTATGGACCAAATCAACTCACTTAGTGGTTTGACACAAAAGCGTAAGTTCTCAGCAGTCGGCCCTGGCGGTGTCAAGAAGGAAAGAGCGAGCGCTGAAGTTCGTGATATTCACTACACACACTACGGTAGAATTTGTGCTATTGAAACACCAGAAGGTCAGAGCATTGGTCTTATCAACACCATGGCTTCATATTGTAAGATAAATGAATATGGATTCATGGAGACACCATACAGAAAAGTTGACAAAACAACCGGAAAAGTTGAGAAGTCATATCAATACTATATGGCAGATGTTGAAGATGATAATTACATCGCAGAAGCAGTTGAGCCACTTGACGAAGAGCAAAGATTTATCAATGACCGTGTACTTTGCCGTCACAAAGATGCAATTGTTGAAGTTCCAAAGTCAATGGTTGACTATATGGACGTTTCACCAAGACAATTCATATCAGCAGCAACAGCACTTATTCCATTCCTTGGGAACGATGACTCTGCTCGTGCTCTTATGGGTTCAAACATGCAACGTCAGGCAGTGCCAATTTTAAGACCAGAAGCTCCAATTGTCGGAACAGGTATGGAGCGTCCAGTCGCAAAAGATTGTGGCGATATGATAGTCGCAAAGCGTGACGGAACAGTTGAGTATGTCAGTGCTGATGTCATCAGAGTTCGTGCTGATGAGGGTGGTGTTGACGAATACAAATTGATTAAATTCCAAAAGACAAACGCCGATACATGTAATAACCAAAAACCAAACTGCAAAAAAGGTGAAAAAGTCAAAAAAGGCGACCTTTTGGCAGATGGCTATGCAACACAAAATGGCGAACTTGCACTTGGTAAAAATGTTCTAGTTGGCTATATGAACTGGGAAGGATACAACTACGAAGACGCTATTCTTATCAGTGAGCGTATTGTTAAAGAAGATGTCTACACATCAATAACACTTAAAGTTGAAGAAATGGCATGCAGGGCAACAAAACTCGGCGACGAAGAGATAACCCGTGACATTCCAAATCTTAGTGAAGACGCACTTAAAAACCTTGATGAAAACGGTATAGTTCGTGTGGGAACAGAAGTTCGCCCAGGAGATATCCTTGTCGGAAAAGTAACTCCAAAAGGAGAAACAGAACTTACACCAGAAGAAAGACTTCTTCGTGCAATATTCGGTGATAAGGCACGTGAAGTTCGCGACACATCTCTACGCGTCAAACATGGACGTGGTGGCGTTGTCGTCAATGTTGAAGTATTTTCAAGAAAGAACAAAGACGAGCTTGAACCAGGCATAAATATGCTTGTAAAAGTATATGTCGCACAGAGAAGAAAACTCTCCGTTGGTGATAAGATGTCAGGTCGTCACGGAAATAAAGGTGTCGTTTCAAGAGTTCTTCCAGAGGCAGATATGCCATTTATGTCAAATGGTCAACCACTTGATTTAGTCTTGAACCCACTAGGTATTCCATCTCGTATGAATGTCGGTCAGGTTCTTGAAGTTCACTTGGGACTTGTTGCTGGTACACTTGGTTGGAAAGTTGCAACACCAGTATTTGATGGTGCTGATGCAAATCAAATTCGTGAACTTTTGGTTGCAAACAACTTCCCAAGCGACGGAAAAATCCAGCTATATGATGGTAGAACAGGTGAACCTTTCGACCACAAAGCAACAGTTGGATATAAATATATGTTAAAACTTGACCACATGGTTGATAGCAAGATGCACGCAAGGTCAACAGGACCTTACTCACTTGTCACACAACAACCTCTTGGCGGTAAAGCTATGATGGGTGGTCAGAGATTTGGTGAAATGGAAGTTTGGGCACTTGAAGCATATGGTGCATCAAGCATATTGCAAGAAATTCTTACAGTCAAATCTGATGATGTTGTCGGAAGAACAAAGACTTATGAAGCAATTGTCAAAGGTCAGCCAATAGCAGAACCAGGAATTCCAGAAAGCTTCAAAGTTTTGGTTAAAGAGCTTCAATCTCTTGGACTTGATATCAAGATTTTGACAGAAGACAACAAAGAAGTTTCAATACAAGAGCTTTCAAATGATGATGACACACCAACACTTAGCCATGAAGTTGAGAAAGACCTCAAAGATATAACACTTGACTTTGATGATGAAAAACCACAAGAAAGTGGAGATGTTATCTCAGAAGATGACCTTAAAAATGGCATGGATGTTGACAATATGTTTGATGAATTTGATGACTTTGAAGAGTAAAAAATATAGGAGAAAAACTGATGTTTGAACTAAACAATTTTGATTCCATAAAAATAGGCATTGCTTCGCCAGAGAAAATTCGTGAATGGTCACATGGCGAAGTGACCAAGCCTGAAACTATCAACTACAGAACACAAAAGCCAGAAAAAGATGGTCTATTTTGTGAAAAGATTTTCGGGCCAAGAAAAGACTGGGAATGCCACTGTGGAAAGTACAAACGAATAAGATACAAAGGTGTCATATGTGACAAGTGTGGTGTTGAAGTAACACGCTCAAAAGTTCGTCGTGAACGTATGGGGCATATTGAACTTGCAGCACCTGTAACTCACATTTGGTTTTTCAGAAGTGTGCCATCAAGAATTGGTACACTTTTGGACATCACACCAAAGGCACTTGAACAAGTTGTGTACTATGCAAACTGGATAGTTATTGACCCAAAGAACACAAACTTCACTTACAAACAAATCATCACAGATAGAGAGTATCGTGAAGCACAAGAAACATTTGGACCAGGAAGCTTTGTTGCTGGAATGGGCGGTGAAGCAATAAGAACACTTTTGTCACAAGTTGACCTTGAAAAAGAGAGCAAGGAATTAAAAGAAACATTAAAGACAGCAAAAGGTCAAAAGAGAATCAAGGCAATCAAAAAACTTGATATTGTTGAATCTTTCTTAAAGAGTGGCAACAAACCTGAATGGATGGTACTTGAAGTTCTTCCAGTCCTTCCACCAGATTTAAGACCAATGGTTCAACTTGACGGTGGCAGATTTGCAACAAGTGACTTAAATGACCTTTATAGACGCGTAATCAACAGAAACAATCGTCTTAAAAAACTTATGGAACTTGGCGCTCCTGATGTTATTATCAGAAATGAAAAGCGTATGCTCCAAGAAGCTGTTGATGCTCTTATCGACAATGGTAAGCATGGCAAGGCAGTTCAAGGTGCAAAACAAAAAGATTTGAAGTCATTAACTGCAATACTTACAGGTAAACAAGGCCGTTTCCGTCAAAACCTTCTTGGTAAGCGTGTTGACTACTCAGGCCGTTCAGTTATTGCAGTTGGACCAGACCTTAAAATGTACCAATGCGGTCTTCCAAAAGAAATGGCACTTGAACTATTCAAGCCTTTCATCATAAAAAGACTTGTTGAAATGAATCAATCAAACAATATAAAGAGTGCAAAGCGTTTAATTGAACGCGAAAAGCCAGTTGTTTGGGATGTTCTTAGTGAAGTGATTAAAGACCATCCAGTGCTTTTAAACCGTGCTCCAACACTTCACAGACTTGGTATTCAAGCATTTGAACCAGTGCTTGTTGAAGGTAGAGCAATAAGACTTCACCCATCTGTATGTACAGGATTCAACGCCGACTTCGATGGTGACCAAATGCCAGTGCACGTTCCACTTTCAATAGATGCAAGAACAGAAGCTAGAACACTTATGCTCGCTTCAAACAACATCTTAAAGCTTAGTGATGGTGCGCCAATTATAACCCCAGGACTTGATATTGTTATTGGATGTTACTATTTGACACAACCAAAGAAAGGTGTGAAGGGCGAAGGTAGTGTATTTGCTAGCGAAGATGAAGCAATAATCGCTTATCAAACTGATGCTTTAAATATTCAAGCTGAGATTGAAGTTCGTAGAACAGCAGTTGTTGACGACAAGACATATTCAAAGCGTATAAAGACAACAGTTGGAAGAATTATATTCAATAGAGCAGTTCCACAAAATCTTGGTTTTTGCAAACGTGAAAAACCTGAAGATATGTGCGACCTTGAAATAAACTATCCTGTCATGAAAGGTGACCTTAAGAAGATAACAGTCGCTTGCTTTGAAAAACTCGGGACAACAGAGTGCTCAAAGATGATTGATAGATTCAAAGAGCTTGGATACAAATATTCAACTTTGGCTTCACTTACAATCAACGTTTATGATATGGAAGAGCCTCCAAAGAAAAAAGAAATTTTGGAAGAGGCGCAAAAGAAAGCACTTGAAAACGAGAATTTGCTTACTATGGGTCTTGTTACACAGGACGAAAAACTTACTGCAAACATCAATGTATGGTTTGATGCAACTAATAAGGTTCAAAATGCAGTTATTGAAAACCTTGATGATTATAACCCATTAAAGATGATGGTTATTTCAGGAGCCCGTGGTAACAACGTTCAGTTGAACGGTATTTGCGGAATGCGTGGTATTATGGCGAACGCATCAGGACAAAAAGTTGATATTCCTGTCAAGTCATCATTCAGAAGCGGACTTACACCACTTGAATACTTCTTGTCATCTCGTGGTGGACGTAAAGGTTTGGCAGATACTGCGTTAAAGACAGCAGACTCTGGATATCTTACACGTCGTCTTGTTGATATCAGCCAAGATGTCGTAGTTACCGAAGAAGATTGTTTCGCTACACTTGGCGAAAAAGTCAAAGGTTCAATTGTCACAGCACTTGTCCAAGACAAAACTGTTTTGGAAACACTTGCTGACAGAATTTCAGGTAGGTTTGCAGTTGACGATGTCGTCAATCCACAAACGAGTGAAGTCATTGTCAAAGCAAATACAATGATTTCAAAGGCTCAGGCAAAGGCAATAGAAGATGCAGGCATCACACAAGTCAACATCAGAACATTGCTCACATGCCGTTCACGTCATGGTGTTTGTGCAAAGTGCTATGGACGTAACATGGCAGGACTTGATGAAGTCACAATTGGTGAGGCAGTTGGTATAATTGCCGCACAGTCAATCGGTGAACCAGGTACACAGCTTACGATGCGTACATTCCACACTGGTGGTGCCGCAGTTGCTGCCGATATCACGAAAGGTTTGCCACGTGTTGAAGAAATTTTTGAAGCACGTAGACCAAAAGGTGAGGCAAAACTTAGCGAGATTGCAGGAACAGTTACGGTTAAAGAAGAACCAAGACTTTACACAATAACAGTTAAAAACCCAGAAGAAGAAGCAGTTTACGAAATCAAAAAGCCAGTTTACTTAAAAGTTAAGACTGGCGACAAGATATTCGCAGGAACACAGCTTTCAGAAGGTTCAGTCAACCCTTCAGACCTTCTTAGAATAAAAGGTCTTAAAGGCTTGCAAGACTATCTTTTGACCGAAGTTATTTCTGTCTATCGTGCACAGGATGTTTCGATAAACGATAAACATATTGAGGTCATAATCAGACAAATGCTCAAAAAAGTCAAAATTGAAAACGCAGGTGACACAACATTGCTCCCAGGTGAAGTTGTTGATGTGTTCGCTTATGAAGATGAAAACGAAAGAGTTCTTCGTGAAGGTGGAACACCAGCTACTGCAAAGCGTATTCTTCTTGGACTTACAAAAGCAGCACTTTCAACAGATAGCTTCTTGTCAGCTGCATCATTTGAGCAAACTTCAAGAGTGCTCACAGATGCCGCACTTAAAGGCAAGGTTGACCATTTGCAAGGTCTTAAAGAAAATGTCATTATTGGTAAGCTCATTCCAGCAGGAACAGGACTTAAACAATATCGTGAACTTTTCCCCGTTGAAGTTGAAGCCAGTGCTGACACAACAAATATCTAAAAAAATGAGATGCAAATCTCATTTTTTTAATATAACAATCATTTGTGAAATATATTTATTTATGTTACTATAAAGCTTGAGGTTATTATGAATCAAAATAATATTTTTGACGTTATTCTTGATAGTGATGAATGCATAAAAAAGATATATAAACCCAACAAACTAAAAATGTTTATATCAATATTTTTTATGTTTTTTTGGTTGTGGCTGTTTTTATCGCTTAGTTTTGTTTTTATAATTCTTGCCGAGGCTAATGATGTTTATTTATGGCTTGCCTTTCTGATATTTTCAGTTGTAAGTTTAATAATATTTGCTCTTTGTGCATGGCTTGTTTTTGCACTTTTATATAAAAACACATACTATGCCTACACAAACAAACGACTAATCATAAGACATGGGATATTTGGAATTGACTTTAAAAGTCTTGATATGAACATGGTCGGGGCGATATCAGTCGACGTTACACTCATTGACAAAATATTAAAAAGAGGTACGGGAAGTATTTATTTTGGAAGTATGGCTAACCCAATGGTGAACAATGCTTCTTTGTTTAGATTTTTACATATAAATAATATCTATGATGAATACAAGCAGATAAAAGCCACCATTGATGAACAGAAAAATTCAAAGAAAATCTAAAAAAATGCAAATATTTGCATTTTTTTTATGCATATAATGCCATAAACTACTCACAATAATGTCGGAGGTAAAAAATGGACGTTAAAACATGGAGACCTGGTGAACAAGCACCAGAGAGCGGAAACTATGCTTGCTATGATGACAATGGCAGATGTGGCGGAAGCGTTTACCTTGAAAAAGGTCAAAGATTTCCAGCAACACAGCATAGCGGAAGTTACTATAAAGAAGAAAATTAAATAATATAAAATGCTCACATTATTGTGAGCATTTTTACATATTGTCTAATAACTGAATTTGCATAATAATGTTTGGTATTTTTATTGTCATAACTACCTATTTATGGCATAATAAACATAGGGTGTATTATGGCAAAGTATAAGGAAAAAAATTATAAGGCAAGTGAAAATAAGCAATATTCACTTGATTCACTATTAACCAAAGATGAACAAGTTCTGTTAAAGGCAAAGCCAAACAAAAAAGCGTTTATTGTGTCAAAAATTCTATTTATGTTACCATTTGCACTGCTTTGGATATTCTTTGATGGCTTTATGCTATATATGATGTTCGCAAATGATATATTTTCACAAATACCAACTTTTGTAGTTGTCTTTATTGTCATTTTCTTTTTGCTTCACTTATTGCCATTTTGGTTATGGCTTGCAAACACTTTGACGGCATGGGCACAGTATAAAAATATTGAGTATGTTTTGACAAATAAGCGAATTATTGTCAAAAGTGGACTTATTGTTGATGTCAAAAACATTTATTATTCAGAAGTTGAAAGTGTAAATGTCAAAGTTGGACTTGTTGACAATATGTTCAAAGTTGGTGACATATACATAAAAAGTAAACTAAGCGCAACTGCCATAATGGACATAGATAAGCCATATGTTGTTATGAACCAAATTCAACAAATTGTAAATGACATAAAAACAGATATGGCATATCCAAACGCATTAAGACCAAAAGTTAACGAGGGTTACAACACAAATTACAAACCCAATGATGACAATAACTAATTTTGAGTTGAATATTCATAATAATTAAAGCAAAGTGTCAATCACACAAGGTGTAAACTAAAAAATGCAGTAATAAAAAACATTTTACTATTTTTTATGCAAAAATATATTAAATACATTAAATAAAAATTATAATTGATTTATTATTGGTGCAATTTCAAATTTTTTTACATTTTGTGTGTTTAAAATACACTTTAAATTGTCTTTTAATCTTTTTTCATCGCTAAGTGTTATTGCCTCTGTTAGTGCTTTTGCAGATTTTAAATACTCACCAAGGTAATAGTAGCACATAGATAAATAATCATAAGGCATAGCACTCCAACATTCTGGCGAAGAGATATAATTTAAATATCTCTCTTTTATTTTAAACATATTTTCAAGTGTTAAAGCACAGTCTAGATATTTTTGTTGCTTATAATAAAGTATTGCAAGCTCCAAATAAGGTTCACGCGTGTGAGGTGCTTCCAAAATTGCAAGTTTAAGATAGTATTCTTCATTTTGCATATCGCCCAAATGTTCGTAGCACTTTGCTATATATCTCATACTCGCACATCTTTCATCAACCCATGTCGCAGTAGGCAAGGTGAGATGATATTTCAGCATTTCAATAGCTTGCTTATACTCACCATGAAACATAAGCTCTCTGCCAAGATAGTGAACATTTCTGTCATCAAAAGGGTTTTCTTTTACTGACATTTTTAGTAGTGGCAAATAATTTGACCTTGATTTTGTGTCGTCTGCCTTGTGATAAAGCTTGATATTTTCTAGGTCAAGATATCTTAAATTTAGATTGTTTGTTGGCACCAAAATTTCATGGACAGGATATTTCCATTTGTATGCTCCATTTTTGTGAATTTTGTCAGCCATAAAAACAATGCCTTCACTTCCGTCAGGGTTAAAGTTCCAAGTGTAGCGATATCTTACTCTGCCGACATCATCACGCCAATTTTGTCTTAAAATATCGCTCCAACCCTTTTCAAAATATTCGTCAATATCAACGCAAACACAAATATCTGTGTCGCTTGGTATAAGCTTCATACTGTCATTTCGTGCGACATCAAACCTAAAATTTTTATATTTTTTTTGCTGTGTAATTACGCCAAGTTGTTTAAACTTTTCAAAAGTTCCGTCAATACTTCCAGTATCGAGTACACACACATAGTCTGCCTCTTTTACAGATTCAAAAAACCTATCTACAAACTTAATTTCATTTTTTGCAATTGCATAAACACAAATCTTATATTCCATATTTTAATCATATGTTTTTGCAATATTTTGTGACACAAAAGTTATAATATTTATTAAAAAAAAAGTTTTAAAAAGTTGTTGACAAACACAAAGTTGGTTCATATAATAGTCATTGACACTGTGTCATAAAGGCACTTTAAGGAGAAAAAATTTTGCTAAAATTATTGAAATATTTAAAATGGTATGATTATTTATTGTCACTACTTGTGGTGGCTTTTGTAGTTGGTCAAGTTTGGCTTAACATGGAGCTTATTGAATCAATGGGCAAAATTGTTGCACTCATTCAGGCGCACGCAGAAGGTGCGACGCTCACAAGTGAAATGCTTTGGGATTTAGGCATAAAAATGATTTTGATGGCTGTTGGAATTTGCGCTTGCGTCATCGTTGTCGCATTTTTGGCATCAAAAATTTCAACAAGTTTTTCAAGAACGCTTAGAAGTAAAGTGTTTGAAAAAGTAAACTCATTTTCAATGGAGGAGATGAACAAGTTTTCAACGGCTAGTTTCATCACTCGTTCAACAAATGATATTCGACAAGTTGAGCAAACGGTGTTTATGACGCTACGTATGGCAATCATGGCACCAATCATGGCAGGCTTTTCAATTGCAAAAATTATTGGAAGCAGTATGGAGCTAACATGGGCAACTGTTGTATCAGTTGTTTTACTTCTTATTTTGATTATTTTGCTTTTTATTTTTGCTGTGCCAAAATTTACAAGTATTCAAAAAAAGACAGATAAAATAAACAATGTTACGCGTGAAAATTTGACTGGGATTAGAGTTGTTAGGGCTTATAACGCTGAAAAAGAACAAGAACAAAAATTTGAAGTTGTCAACGAAGACTTAACAAAGACAAACCTATTTGTTAGTAAACTTATGGCGTTGTTGTCACCAGGTATGAACATAATTATGAACGGTCTTAGCGTTGCAATATATGTTCTTGGAGCGTACCTAATAAACGGTGGTTCTTTACAATATTCTGTAATGGTAACATTTGTGTCATATGCTATGCACATACTTATGAGCTTTATGTTCATATCAATGATGTTTGTAATGGTGCCACGTGGTATTGTTTCTGCTCGAAGAATAAATGAAGTGCTTTCAACAAAGACAAAAATTCACGACGGAGTTGGTGCAGAAGAAAAAGAACAGGGGAGCGTTGAGTTCAAAAATGTTTTCTTTAAATACCCAGATGCAGAGGAGTATGTTCTTGAAGACATATCTTTCAAAGTAAATAAAGGTGAAACAATAGCTTTTATTGGTTCAACGGGAAGCGGAAAGAGTACACTTATCAACTTAATTCCAAGATTTTTCGATGCGACCAGCGGTGAGATTTTAGTTGATGGCGTTGATGTAAAAAATTACAAACTTAGTGACTTAAATGACAAAATAGGTTATGTTCCTCAAAAAGGTTATTTATTTAGTGGCACAATAAGGTCAAACCTTTGCTATGGCGATGAAAACGCAAGCGAAGAAAAACTTGTTGAGGCATTAAAAATAAGTCAATCAAACTTCGTCAAAAAGCTTGATGGTGGTCTTGACCACGAGATAGCACAGGGTGGGACAAATGTTTCAGGTGGTCAAAGACAAAGATTGTCAATTGCAAGAGCTATTGTTAAACAGCCAGAAATATACATTTTTGATGACAGTTTTTCAGCTCTTGATTACAAAACCGACAAAACACTTCGCTCTGCGCTCAAAAAGCACACAAAGGACGCAACAAAAATCATAGTTGCACAGCGTGTGGGTACAATTTTGAATGCCGACAAAATCATCGTCTTGAACGAGGGTAAAATGGTCGGAGTTGGCACTCATGACGAGCTTATGAAGACATGTGAAGTTTATCGTGAGATTGCCCAGTCACAACTTGGAAAGGAGGCAGTAGATGGGACCAAATAAAAAGTCAGCAGACAGAGCAAAAAACTTCAAAAAAAGTTTCAAAAGACTTATAGTATCGCTAAGACCTCAATATGTTTCAATAATATTTGGACTTTTGTTTGCAATATTGGGAACTGTGCTTTCGCTTGCACTACCAAATGTAATGAAACTTATTAGTGAAGAGATATTCACGGCAGTTGAGCTTCATATCAGCATAGACTTACAGCGTGTTATGACTGTTGCTATATGGCTAATTTGTATGTGCGTCTTAAGTGCTTTGTTTTCATATATACAAGGCTTGATAATGGCAAAAATAAGTGCCAAAGTCACAAAAGATATGCGTACACAAATTTCTGAAAAGATAAACAAATTGCCATTAAAATATTTTGACAACCAGACATATGGAGATATTTTGAGTCGTGTAACAAACGATGTTGACACAATCGGTCAGGCACTTAACTCAAACTTATCAAGTATTGTTACATGTGTAACAATGGTTGTTGGTGCGCTTGTTATGATGTTTGTTAACTCATGGCAACTGACGCTAATCACTCTTGCATCAACACCGGTGAGTATAATTATTGTGTTTTTGATAGTTAAATTTTCACAAAAGTATTTTGTTAAGCAACAAAATTCACTTGGTGAAATCAATGGTATAATTGAAGAAAACTACTCAGCACACAACATTGTTAAAACATTCAACGCAGAAGATAAGGCACAGGGAGATTTTGAAAAAGTCAACAAAGTGCTTTACACATCAGGTTTCAAATCACAGTTTTTCTCAGGAATATTATATCCTGTTATGAACTTCATTACAAATCTTGTGTATGTGCTTGTCTGTGTTGTTGGTGGTATAATCTCAATAAAAGATCCTATATTTGCAATCACAATTGTCGCTTTTGTTGAGTATATGCGTATATTCAATCAGCAAATAGGTTCACTTGCACAAATTAGTGGTTCTGTTCAAGGAGCAGTTGCGGCAAGTGAAAGGGTGTTCGAATTTTTGGACGAACCAGAGCAAGCAGAAGAAAATGACAAGACGGCAGTCATAAAAGATGTTAAAGGCCTTGTTGAATTTAAAAATGTATGCTTTGGCTATGAAGAAGGCAAGGAGATTATTCATAATTTCAGTGCAAAAATTTTGCCAGGGCAAAAAGTCGCAATAGTTGGGCCAACAGGAGCGGGCAAAACAACAATGGTAAATTTGCTTATGCGCTTTTATGATATAAACAGTGGCGACATAACAATTGACGGTGTTTCAATTTACGATATGAAACGTGAAGATGTCCGCGCACTATTTGGTATGGTTCTTCAAGATACATGGATATTTGACGGCACAATTCGTGAAAATATCGCATATGGTTCAAAAGGCAAAACCAATGAAGAGATTGAAAAAGCGTGCAGTTTTGCTCACATTGACCACTTCATACGTTCACTTCCAGGCGGATATGATATGATGCTTGACGAGACGGCAAACATAAGTCAAGGTCAACGCCAACTCTTGACCATAGCAAGAGCAATGGTAAACAATGCGCCAATGCTTATTTTGGACGAAGCGACATCAAGCGTTGATACAAGAACCGAAGTTCAAATTCAAAAGGCAATGGATAAACTCACAGAGGGCAGAACAAGTTTTGTTATTGCACACCGTCTATCAACAATTCAAAACGCAGACCAAATACTTGTTATGCGTGATGGTAACATAGTTGAACAGGGAACGCATGAACAACTTTTAGCAAAAAATGGATTTTATGCGGAGTTATATAGGTCCGGCACCCAAGTTTAAAAAACGCAAAATTGCGGGCGAATACTTTGTTTCTGCTATGTCAGTCTAGGCAGTCATTTAGGTAACTAAACTCCTGCCTATCCCGACATAGCGAGCCTCGTCTTCGCCACGCAATTTTGTGTTTTTTATTAACAAAACTATTCATTATATCGTCTTTGAAAATTTATGTAACTAAACTCCTGCTTTGGGGCATTTTGCGAGCCTCGCTTTTATCTATTTGGCGACATAGCGAGCCTCGTCTTCGCCACGCAATTTTGTGTTTTTATTCGCTTTTATTAAAATTTTGTATTTTAAAATCAAAAATCTCACCATTTGGTGAGATTTTTTCTATCAATAATATCTTAATACTCAGCAAGGCTTGCAAGACCTATGGCGCCTATTCCAACATGGACACCAAACACAGGTTCAAGGCCAACTTCTTCAACATTTTCAAGCCCTAACATCTGCCTCAATTTCTCTGTTATTTTTGGAACATTGACTTTATCATAGATATAGCACACATACAATTTTTTCAATTTTTTAGGCAAAAGTGAAATTGCATCTGTTATTGCCTTTGTTAGTCCCAATACTTTTTTCTGAATAGTAAGTTTGCCATCTGAGAATTTAAAAAGGGGCTTGATTTTTAAGATGTTTGCAAGTGTTGCACCAAGTGTGCCAATTCTTCCTCCACGCTTTAAAGCGTCCATTGTGTCAGGAATAAACTGAATAGCAAGAGAACTCTCTATTTTTGGTAAGAGTGCCAAAAGGTCATCAAATGAAATGCCATTTTTTATGTGTTCAACAACTTCTTCGGTTAGCATTCTTCCGCAAGTTGCTGCTTGTCTTGAATCGTGGGCGACAATGCGTTTGTTTTCAAAAGAATTTGCTGCAATTGTCGCTGAATTGATTGTTCCACTAAGTGCGCTTGAAATTGTGAGAATCAAAATCTCTGCATTTTCGTCTTCGCTCAAAACTTTGTTTATTGCGTCCATAAAATCTTGAGGGGAAGGCTGAGATGTTGTTGGAAACAATTTCGATGTTTTCATCTTTTCATAAAAAGCACCCCATGTGTCTTCAAAGCCTTCTTCATATATTTCATCGCCTAAAATCATTTTGAGGTTGACAACCACAATATTATTTTATATTGCATATTTTTGTGAATTTCTAAAAGTTGAATCATCAATAAGTCTAATCATAAATTCTCCTAATAAAGATAAGAAAAATATATTTTTTACT
>CALWTI010000013.1 GCA_944384425.1 uncultured Clostridia bacterium
CGATTTCGTGCTGCCTTTGAAGTAGGGTTTTACCCGTTATATGAAAAACCACCAGCTAGGCTGGTGGATTTTTATTAAATTGTTTTATGCATCCAAAGTAAGTAAAATATTATTTTAAGTAAATTTTTATTGGTCTTTAGAATATTATTATGTAAAATAATTTTGACAATAATGTAAATATTTTAGTAGTATAACAATATGAGATATAACGGTATTGAATTTGATGCAATAGTTGCAACTCCAGGGGCGGGCAAATCACACCTTTGTGATAAATATCCAGATATATTTGTAGATGTTGACGAATTGCGTTTAAGGTGCAAATACTATGTGCCAGATGGCATTACGCGCAAAGAACTTGAAAAAACAAAGTGGAATAGACCTTTTAAAAGACGAGAAAATAACTTTATTGAAGAAATGTATATTAGACTTGATGAATTGGTTGAAAAAGGAAAGGTGTTAATTTGTGCCCCACATGACGAAGCAACGAACTATTTGATTGATAGAAAAATTAGATTTTGTTTTGTATTTCCAAAAGACGATATGAAAGATGAAATACTATTAAGATTAAAAAATCGTGGAAATAGTAAAGAAATTTTGCAAGAAAATATGAAAAATTTTGAAATTTTTCAAAAAGAAAATAAGCAAGAAAATAAATCAGTATTACATTATCAATTTGGGAAAGATGAATATCTTGAAGATATATTAAAAAAATTCGGTTGTGATTTTTAAGTTGCAACCTCATTATTCAATATATTTAATTATGATTAAAAAAAGATGACTATTCGTCATCTTATGCTTGCGCTATGTTATTTGGAGAATAAGAGTCCTTTTCTTGTCTTGGGGTTGGAACTTGTGGCAAAACATCAGATATATTGTCGGGAGTAGATTGAGGCTGGTTAGTTTCAAAACTTTCATTTGGTGTTGTTTGGTCAGCGACATTATTTTCAGTTTCATTGATAATAAATTTTGCTTTTACGCAAGCTTCAATTTTTATCTCGCCATTTTGTTCAAAGCTATAAATACTTACTTCATACATTTCTTTAAGTTTAACATCGCCGTAAAGTGCCTTTGCTTTTTGCTCAGCATCTTCTTTGGCACTAGTTAGTGCTTGGTTGTATACATCTTGCTTTTCGCTGAGTTCGAGCCTTGAACCTTGGAAGCTTGTTGCACCATTTTGTGTGACCTGTTCAATTATCTCATCTTTTTTATCAGGACTTGATGATGTTACAAATAAACTGCAATTAAATTGATATTGCCCAACTCCTGCGTGTGCTATTGGATAACTTGAAATATAACCGACATTGACTTTTGCTTCGGGGTCAACGGAAAGTACTGCATTTTTAATTTGGTCAATTGCTTCGTTTAGGCTTTTGTTGCCGTCACTAAGAGAGTTTGAAACTTGTGTTAAACCAAAATTTAGCTCTATTGTATCCGCTTTTGTAAAAACTTCTCCACAGCCAATTGTCATAATATATTGATTGTTTTCGTTGTAGGCGAATGTTGGCTGGTTTTTATCTGACAATGTTGTTGCGAGTGTTAAACACAATGCTAGCACCAAAATCAGTGATATAAATGTTTTTTTCATAATTCCTCCTAATTGCAAATATAATTTGTGAAAAATATAAACAAATATTATGAAAAAAAAGAATAATATTTTGTTTTTTTGTTTTTTTTCGCAAAATATTGACAGATTTTATTGTATGGGATAATTGTAATTTATAGAGAAGAAGATTATGAATATATTTTTTACATCTGACACGCATTTTGGGGCTTTAAGGACACTAAAATTATCAAGGCGTCCTTTTAAAAATGTTAAAAAAATGGACAAGGTTCTCATTAAAAACTGGAATTGATATTAAAATGAATTGTTATAGATTTACTTGAAATAATTTTTATTTTATTTACATACTACTTTTATGTCATTAAAAGAGTATAAAACAAAAAGAAATTTTGATAAGACAAGCGAACCACAAAAAAGTGGGGATAGTCACAAAAAACCAATATTTGTTATTCAACATCACCATTCAAGGCGAGAACACTATGACTTTCGCCTTGAATTTGGTGGTGTTTTATTATCTTGGGCTGTTCCGAAAGGTATGCCAAAAAGTACAAAAGACAAACGGCTTGCAGTTAAAGTAGAAGACCACCCAATAAGTTATGCAAAATTTAAGGGGACAATCCCCAAAGGCGAATATGGTGCGGGTGTGGTTGAGATTTTTGATAGTGGGACATACGAGCAAAAACAAAGTTTTAAAAGTGGGCTTAAAAATGGCGTACTAAAATTTACTCTTAAAGGAGAAAAATTTAGTGGAGATTATGCACTTGTTCGCACGAAACTAGATGAAAAACAAGATAACTGGCTTTTAATTAAAGAAAAAAATCAAAAAAATCCATTTAAAAACGTAAATGTTGAACTTGCAAAGCTTTTGCAAGAAATACCAAAAAATGATGAAGACTATGCCTATGAAGTCAAGTTTGATGGCTATCGAATAGTGGCGTTTATTGAAAATGGTAAAGTTGTGCTAAAAACGCGAAATAATCTGGACTTTACTTCAAAGTTTAATAGCATTGCAAATATTTTGCAGTCGTTTTTTAAGAATACAAATGTTGTGCTAGATGGTGAAATTGTTGTTTTTGATGAAAAAGGCAGGTCAGATTTTGAACTGTTGCATAGGTATTTAAAAGGTGAAGACTTCACTCCTTTTTATGCTGTTTTTGACATTCTAGCAAAAGATGGTGAAGATTTGCGTGGGGAAAAATACACAGAAAGAAAAAACATTCTGGAAAAGATATTAAAAAATTCTCCTGAAAACATTATGTATGTCAACTATGTCGTAGGAAATGGTAAAATGTGTTTTGAGTACGCTCAAAAAAATAATTTGGAGGGAATAATTGGAAAACTTATAAATTCAAAATACGAAGGTGATCGCAATGGTGACTGGATAAAAATAAAGTGCAAAAAATTGGACGAATTTGTTGTTGGTGGTTATACATTATCACAAAAAAGCCATAAAGAGATTGGTGCGCTTTTGGTTGGGAAATTTAAAAATGGTAGACTTGAGTATTTCGGAAAAGTTGGAAGTGGATTTGATAGTAAGGATAAGAAAATATTTGAAAACCTATTTAAGAATATAGAGCGAAAAACATCACCGTTTTTGAATTATTCGCCTAAAAATACTGTATTTTTATCTCCAAAAGTCATTATTATGGTTGAATACTCTGAATATACTGACGACGACCTTTTGCGGCATCCTTCTTTTAAAGGGTTAAGAGAGGACAAAGAGATTGAAGATGTGAAAGTAGAGAATAACGTTAAAAATGGTGACAAGGTTTATTATCCAAAAGAAAAAATAACAAAGCAAGATGTGTATGATTATTATAAAAAAGTAGGGGAAAAACTACTTTTATATTCAAAAAATAGATTTTTGAGTGTTATTAGGTGTCCTGATGGCATAAAAGGACAATGTTTTTTTCAAAAACACATTGACGATGTCTATGAAGGTATTGGTACAAAAAAACAATATTTTTATTTAAAAAATGCAAGCGGAATAGACAACTTGGTTGCACTTGGAACTTTGGAGTTTCACATTTGCTGCTATGATTGTGGTGATATAGAGCACCCAGATACTATTGTGTTTGACCTTGACCCTGGCGATGCTGTAAATTTAGGTAAAGTTCGACTGTGTGCCAAAAGGCTTAAAAAAATTTTAGAAAAGCTTGAACTTGTAAGTTTTTTAAAGACAAGTGGAGGGAAAGGGTATCACATTGTCGTGCCCCTTGAAGCTAACGCAACTTGGACAAAATTTGAGAAGTTTTGCAAAGATGTCGCCATGCTTATGGAAAGCAAATGGCCAGAGGACTATACGACTAGTATAAGAAAAGAAGACAGACATGGCAAAATTTTTATAGATTATTTACGCAACAAAAAAGGACAGACAAGTGTTGCTCCATACTCACTTAGAGCACGTGATGGTGCGCCAATTTCTGCACCGATACTTTGGAGCGAATTAGACAAAATTGCACCAAATCAAATCACTATTAAAAACATTGATGAAAGACTAGACAAAGACGTTTGGAAAAACTATTTTGAGGTGAAAAGTAAACAAAAAATAAGATAAATCTCAAAAATTACTGAAATTTATCTTATTTTCTTTTCTATTTTGTTGTTTTTACAACATATGTGTCTTGAATTGAAGTTTTGCCTTTTTCATTGGTTATATCAATATTTTCATCAGTTCCTGAATTTCCCATAGTGATTTTGCCTTGATTTGCACTTTCACCACTTGAAAGTCCCGTTGATAATGTTGGAGCATTATTTGTACAGTTGTAATCAATAATGAGGTTGAGTTCAGGGCTTATGTTGCAATTTATTTTACCACTTGTTGTTTTGATATAATTTTTCAAAAGCAAATTTGCAACATTTATATTTATTGTTCCACTTTGTGTTTCTAAATTTACTATTCCTTGTTCTTCGTTATATGAAGTTGTGTCAAGGTCTGTCATTGTGTTAATGTTTACATCAATTTTTCCAGACTCTGTTGTGACCCACAAAATTCCTTTTGCTTCTTTTATTGTTACATTGCCGGACTCTGTGCTTATTGTGCCTTTCCCGTTTAGTTCGTCAATTTTTATGTCTGATGATTTAGCCCCAGGTAATAGAACTTCACCATTAACAGTTCCTATTGAGATGTTGGATATGATAACGTCTTCTGAATTGTTAAGATTACCATTTAATTTGGTTATCATCAATACTCCTCGATTTGCATTATAGTTGAAATTTGTTTCAACTGTTATGTTTTCCATTTTTATTGAAGAGCTTTCTGTATCAATGTTTATTTCTTGTGCATCAATGTTCTTAGTTTCAATTTTTGCCGAATTTGAATCTATATTTATAATGTTTGCTGTAATGTCGCGCTTGAAATTGATATTGCCAGAAGGTATGCTAATTGAAATGTCATTAGATATCTTGGTATGAGAACCTAAAATTACTGTTGAAGAATTTTCTGCCGTCATCGAAAGGCTTTTTATTGTGTAGTTGTCAAGTTCTTTATTGCCCAGATATAGTTTACCACTTTGTGTATTAAAGTTTATGTTAAGGTTTGTATCCCTTATGCTTTCAGGAACGCTCAAAACTACGTCAATTGAGTCGTTAAAAGCCAATAACATTTTTGGAGCAAGAACAGTTAAACTAAGTGTTTTTGTGGTTCTATCATAAGAACATGTTTGTGAATAGGTGTCTTTATTTTCATTTGTCATAAGCCCAGTAAGTGTTGGTTCAATAACAAACTCAACAAACCCATATTTTCGAGTTTCTATGCTCATATTGGCATAGTTTGTTGTGACGTTTATTGTATCAATTTGACCACGGTCAAAAAGATCGTCAATTCTGTCATCGTCGACGAATTCAATTTGCTGACTAGTGTGATTTACATAATAACTTATTCCAAATATTTCAGTGCCAGGTGAAAAAATAAGTATTGCACCAATTACGCACAGTACGCCAAGTGCAACCGCAATTAGCATAAAGACATAAAAAAGTATTCCTTTTGAAACGGTGTTTTTCATAATAACTCCTTAACAGCAAGTATATCATTAAAGTGGTAAATTTGCAAGAGTTTGTATTTTTTTTCATAAAAAGCAAAAAACGCTTGCAAAAGCATTTTAAATCATGTATAATACCAAAGACTGTGGAAAGTTGGCTGAGCGGTCGAAAGCGGCGGTCTTGAAAACCGTTTTACCGAAAGGTAACTGGGGTTCGAATCCCTAACTTTCCGCCACTAAAATTTTTAACGTACCAAATGCTCTTTGGTGCGTTTTTTATTGATTTAATTAAATAATTCTAAATTAGGCAAAGTTAATTTAAACTCAAAGCAAATAAAAAAAATATTTTTCTTCTTAAAAATGTTAAAAAACTTGCAAACAATCAGTAATCTTATGAAATCAAACTGAAACTTCTATTTTTTTGATTTTAAATTATGCATTTCATTAAAAGTTATGTTATTATCTAAACAAGTGGAGGAAAATTATGAATAGTATATTTGTTAGAGCTATATTTAACGAATTAGAAATGTTAAGAGAAAATAGTTGGGACAATATTGAAGCAAATTTAAAAAAATATAATAAACAAAAAAAAGAGCATGCCTTTGAGTACAAATTTTCAATATTTTTTAAAAGAGTTATTTTTAATGATATCACAATAAAGGAAATAAACAAGTTCCTTAATTTAAAATATAAGAATGGTAAAGTTTCAGATTACATATGTGTTAAAAAAGAGGACAAAGAAAACTCATTCTTGATTATTAATAAAAAGTATGATAAAGTTTTTGATATTGATAAGAATATTCCATTAATAGATAAACTAGAAATACAATTTAGAACATTTACACACAACCCAATTATAAACTTAATTACAATCTATGAAAGTTTTATACGTCAATTAATTTCATATGACTGTTTTGAGGGCAATTATGATATTGTGAAGAATGAAACTATTTCATTTGAAAAACTTTTATCTTTGAATTATGATGAAGAAGAAATTAAAGATTACATAATAAAAGCATATTGTGATAGCAAGCTTTATGGTGACAAAAAAAGAATAATGGAAATAGTAAACACTTTAAAAATAGATTGTAGCGATTGTGTAGATTTAATGAATGAATTCAACGAAATATATTTTAGAAGAAACATGTATGTACATAGTATTTATGAAATAACAAATGACTATAAAACACTTCCTTCTTCAATTCTAGATAAATGGATAAAAAGTGGAGATTTAATAGATAATCCGCAATATTTAGATCATGCATTTGATACAGTTTATAAAATATTTCTTATGATTTTGATTAAGAAGTATTTATTTAAACAAAAGGATGAAAAGAATCTTTTATTAATAGAGCAAATTATTTTTGAGGAAATTTATTGCAAAAGGATGTATACAATAGCGAGATTTGGATATGAGCAATTAAAAAACTTAAATTGGATTTCTAAAACTCAAAGATATAGATATTTTATAAATTATATGCATTGCTTAAAAAATACCGATAAGGAATTGTTGGACAAAGAGTTGTTAAAATGGGATACTGATACTGATGCAACTATTTATAAATTGGCAAAAAAACTTATAAAAAATGATTACAAAAACATAAATTTATTGATAAACAAAGTTATAAAAAATGAGAATGAATATAAAAAATTGAAAGACGAAGAACAATCTTTGTATATATTAATGAAAGATATCGACACTTGGCCTATCTTTGAAAATTATAGAGAAACAGAATATTACAATTTATTAAAATAAGATATACGCTATATCGCGCTGATCTTTCCGCCACAAAGTTATCCATCCTTACCATTATGGAATGGAGGATTTTTTGTGTTAGGGTATGGTGTTTTACACTTGTTTTATATTTATTATTGGCAAATTGAAAATATGTGATGTAAAATTACGAAATTTGCAATGATGAACTTAAAAGTATAAAGACACATATTTATATCAAGGTAATTAGAAAATATATGATTTTAAAATGCGGGTGAAAATTTAATAAAAATAGGTGTTGATGATTTTTTAACTGTAGATAAAAGTTGAATTGTAAAAAAATTTATAGTTTAATGATGTTGAAACCTGCACTCCTTATTAGTCTATTGTATACAGCCAGTCCGACGCCTTTCTTTTGCGGGCATCTTGCGTATACCGTTTTTGCGTTTAGTGCGTCGAGTTCTCTGAGCTTGGTAAACAAATTATGCGCCTGCTCGCTTGGATAGTTTTTTCTACCATATGTTAGGGTTGGAATATTTAAAGCGTCTTTTTCTTCATCAAAAACAAGGGCAAAAGTGCCTGGGGTTTTGTGCGAGTTTACATACTCGGTGAACTTTTTTAAACTACCTTTTAGTATTATCACATTGGCGTTTGGTGCGTAGTGTTTATATTTCATACCTGGTGACAAAACTGGCTTATTTGACGACAGTTGTTTTGTTATCGCACCTGCAAGTTTTATTGGCTTTTTGAGCACTTCTTCAATCATCTCTTTTGTAATTGCGCCTGGGCGTAGTATGATTGGAGTTTTGTTTAAAACAGATATCACTGTTGATTCAACGCCTGTTTCACAGTCGCCACCGTCAATAATAAGTGGTATTTTTCCATTCATATCTTCATATACAGTTTTTGCGTTTGTGGGACTTGGTTTTCCACTTAGATTTGCACTTGGGGCAGAAAATGGAGTTTTTGATAGTGCAATAACTTTTCGTGCTATTTCATTTGAAGGCATTCTCACACCAACGCTGTCAAGCCCTGCACAAGATTCATTGCAAACTTTTGGACCTTTTGGCATAATGATGGTGAGTGGTCCTGGCCAAAACGCTTTCATCATCTTCAAAGCGTCGTCATTAACCTCCTTTACAATTCCGTCTAACATATCTATTGAAGAGATGTGAACGATTAGGGGGTTGTCCATTGGTCTGCCTTTTGCCTCAAATATCTTTTTAATTGCACTTGGGTTAGAACAATCACCAGCAAGGCCGTAAACTGTTTCTGTTGGCAAGCCAACAACTTCGCCATTTTTTAATAATTCGCAAGCAAGTTTTATGCTTTCTTCATTTGGTTTTAATAATTGCGTTTTCATAAATTTCCTTTTTTGCCTTAGTATATTAGCACAAAAATAATTTTTTTTAAACTTTTGGCAAAGTTTTTTGTTGATTTTAATGAAAAATAACATATTTATTTTACTTTAAAAATTTGATTTTTTGTGCTAAATTATTAGCGAGGATATTATGGAAATAAAAATTCAACAATTTATTGAAAAAGTCAATCAAATTTTTGGTGAAAGTCAAATAAATAAAATAGTTGTGAGTAATCTAGTTGATAAAAACTACAAATATAAAAAAGTTGTTATAGAATATAAAATAAACCGCTATATGATAAATTATTTTACTGAAAAACAGTGTTTTACAAAAAATATAGACAAAGACGACATAGTAAATGAATTATGCACATATGTGAACTCATACAAACAATTTAACTTTTTCTCTAATTTATTTAATTATGAGCTCAAATTTTCGAAATCAGGCAAACTTTTTTTATCTAAGTCAAAAAGTCAAAACAAAGCTAGCATAACAGAGGCAAACAACAGAAGCAAAAACTATATTTTCAAAGAAGGCGAGATTATTCAGCCACTTATTGATATGGGCATTTATACAAAAGACGGCAAAATAATTAACTCAATGTATGACAAATATAAACAGATAAACAGGTTTATAGAACTTATAGATGACTATATTAAAGATAGCAAACTCACGAAAATAAACATTATAGATTTTGGTTGTGGGAAATCATATCTGACTTTTGTTGTGTATTATTATTTTAAGCATATAAAGGGCATTGACATAACCATGGTTGGACTAGATTTGAAAGAAGATGTGATAAATAAGTGCAACCAAACTGCCATTAAATATGGCTATGATAATTTGAGTTTTGAACTTGGCGACATAAATGGCTACAAGCCAAAAACCGATGTGGATATGGTCATATCGCTTCACGCCTGTGATACTGCAACTGACTATGCACTATTTAATGCAATCAACTGGAATGTTAAGATGATATTTTCAGTGCCTTGTTGTCAGCACGAAGTAAATAAACAAATCTCGTCAACGAGCCTTCCAATCATAACAAGATATGGTTTGATTAAAGAGAGAATAGCGTCTGATTTTACAGATATTGTTAGATGTAATTTGCTTAGAGCAATGTAATGTTCAAATGATTGAATTTGTTGGTTTTGAGCATACTCCTAAAAACATTCTCATTAGAGCAAACTTAACGCAAATACCTTTGCAAACAAGAAAAATGTATTTAAAAGAAGTTGTGGACTTAAAAAAAGCGTTTAATTTCAATCAAACGCTTTATACTTTGCTTAATAAAAAACTTGAAAATCTATTAT
Organism: uncultured Clostridia bacterium; assembly: GCA_944384425.1. Lineage (GTDB taxonomy): Bacteria > Bacillota > Clostridia > Christensenellales > UBA1242 > UBA5893. The sequence goes on from CALWTI010000013.1 coordinate 9,930, forward strand.
CCGATGCACAATAGTTTAAAAACTCAACTTTTCTTTGTCACTCTTGCGAGTATAACAATTAGTATTAACCCCACAATAAATATGCCGGCACAAATTGCAAGTTTTGAGTATACAAATTGATTAACTGTTTGTTCAGTAATTCCAAAAAATTTTGATATTTGGGAAAATTCTTGAAGGTTATCAGTTGTCAAAAGTTCAAATAGTTCTTGATATGTAATACCCCAGAATATTTCAGGGGCGAACCATGTAAACACGCATAGTGCTATGAATAATATAAATGCCATTGCTATTTCTCCTTTTTATATATCAATATTTCATTTGAATTGCTTTCGTCAAATTTTCCAGTGCTGACAAAGCCGCATTTTAGCCAAAAATCTTTTGCATTTTTTGCTGTGTCTAAATATATTTTTTTTGCACCCATAGAAAAAAGCTTTATAGTTGTATACTTTGCAAGTTCTTTGCCAAGTCCTTTACATCTTTTTGTTGGGACAATGAAAAATTCTCGAATGAAGCCATAGCCAGTGAGTTTATTCCAATCACTTTTTTCGTTATCTATTTGAAAAATTGAAAAACCAACAACTGTATTGTTGTCTATGGCCAACGACATGAATATTTCTTGGTTTGCCACTTGTTTTAATATGTAATCTTGGCAACTTTTTATTTGCTCTTGTGTAACTTTGTTATATGTAATATATTTCCAATATTGTTCAAAAACGTCACGAAAATCTTTTTCATATATTTCATTGTACATTTTTATAACACTCATATTATCTCCTAAACTATAAAATTACTTTTATATTAAATCACAAATCAAGCTATGTGGCAAGCGAAATTTGTCGAACGCTAAGGCGTGGAATTTGTAAGATTTTGTTTGTTTTTGATTTAATTTTTTTGTTTTTGGGTATTCTACAAAATGGAGAATGATGCGACGTTATAAATTACATAAAAACATTTGACACAAAACATTTTAATTGTTAACATTGCCGTGAAGGAGGTAAAAAAATGAAGAGTTTGTCACTCAAAAAAGTTCTCAGTGTATTTGCTTGTTTTGCTATTGTATTGTTTGCTGGAATAATCTTTGCAGCATGTGGTGCTCCAAAGACATTGTGGAAAGGTGACCTTTCAAAAGAAGGCGTTTTCAACGATGCTAATGGATATTATGGCGAAGTGACTTTGAATAAAGATGGAACAGTTACTTTAACGCCAACACAAAGCGGAAGTGTTTACACAGCAGCTAATACATATTTTGGCGAAGAAGACAAAAACTATGACTGGCGTGAAGGCGGAATGTCTGTTAGCTTTACAGTTGATGTTAAAGCTGAAGATTTGACTGCTGGAAATGCGCTTGTTTGGACTTTGGCATTAAACGAAAAACAAACACCATCTGACACAGAAACTGCTGAGGCTAGTGATTATTACAGATATCTCACTGAACTTGCTGTTTTCTTTGTTGGAACGGATGACGGAGTTAAATTCGTTTATGCAGAAACTGGTGTTGACCAAACAGATTACACAGCTCTTGTAGCTGGTGATGATGCTGCATCTCTCACTGATGGCAAGTACACAGTTACATATGACTTTGGTACAAACAAAGACGGATATGTTACTGTTGTCGTTACACTTGAAAACTCAAAAGGTAAAGAAGTGTATTCATCAGAAGAGGCAACATTTGATGTGATAGACAGCCATTTATATGAAAACGGCTCAGCTGTTAAAGAAGAAATGGTTGAAGGTTTGAGATACCTTTGGTGCGTAAGAGTAACTTCTGGCACACCTGTCACAGTTTCATCTGTTAAAGTTACTGAGTAAACTATAAATTTTGAAATACAGATTGCATTAAGTTGCAGTCTGTATTTTTTTTTAACAATATTTTTTTATTTTCTGCTCACAATAATTATATGGAGTATGTAAAAGGTAAACCTTATTTTACTGATTGCAAATCAAGGATAAAACAATATCCATATTTAAATGATGACAAGTATTGCGACATTTTAATTATTGGTGGGGGAATTGATGGTGCTATTGCCAACTACTATCTTTCACAAAAATATGATGTCGTTTTGGTTGACAAGGGTAGGCTTGGATTTGGTTGCACATCGTGTGCAACAGCACTACTTGAATATCAGCTTGATGATTTTGCAAGCGACCTAAAACCTTATATGTCTGAAAAAGAAATATGTCTTGCTTACAAAATGGGGCTTAGCGCCATTGATAAAATTAGCGGTTTTATTGAACAATATGGGAACAAATGCGAGTTTAATTTGCGTCCTACTTTTTTGTTTTCAAACTCATTTTTCTCAAAACAAAAATTGAAAGATGAGTATGATTTTAGAATAAAAAACGGCTTTATTTGTGATTATTTTGATGAGAGTAACAACCCTTTTCCTTTTGCGATAAAGAGCGGAATTTTTGCAAGTAACGGTGGTTGTGAATTTAATCCATACCTATTTGAAAAGATGATGATTGAAAATGCGAAAAATCAAGAAAATATTTTTGAAAACACTTGCATAAAAGAAATTGAGAAAAGTCATCTTGGCTTTACCGTTAGCACAAACTATGGCGAAAAAATTTATTGCAAAAAAATTTTGATAGCGACTGGATTTAACTGGGAAATTTTGAAAACCAAAGATTTGTGTGAAAGATTTGTCACATATTCAGTTGTGACAAAACCACTTGAAAATTTTTCTTGGTATCATAGCGCAATTATTCATGATGCAACAACGCCATATCATTATTTTAGACTGCTTCCAGATAACAGAATTATATTTGGTGGGGAAGATACAGTATATAATGGCGATGGCATAAAAGAAAAATTGAGTGAAAAAAAGTATAAAAAACTTGAAAAAGACTTAAAAAATCTTTTTCAAGATAGACAAGATATAAAAATTGATTATAAATTTTGTGGTTGTTTTGGCGCAACTTATAACAATATGGGGCTAATTGGTGAGAGCAAATTTGACGATGATATTTTGCTTTTCATAAGTTGCGGGGCAAACGGTATTATAAACGCTATGAAAGGTGTAGAGGTGATTGACGATATTTTGCAACATAAAGACAATGAGCTTATAGGAATTTTTTCACCAAAAAGAAAAAACTTGTAACTTTTGTTAATAATGTAGCTTATTGTAAAGATTTTCACCTTTTGTTTTCAACAAAATTAAACTGGTGAGAAATATAATTAAATATGCAAAAATGATAATTCCAAAAATAATAAATATGTTTTGAATATAGTTTATTAAAAACATCGGTGCAAATGCTACAATTATGTCCAAAACTACTATGATAATTAAAGTTATGCTTTGTTTTATTATTTGATTTATGTTGTCGTAGTCAAACTTTGGCAAATACAAGTTCAATACAAGTCCAAAAGTTGAAAATGCCAAGAGCGACAATATTGGCACAACAAAAAGCATCAAAGTTAAAAACCAGTCAAGTTGATTAAAAAACAAAATAATTGTAATTATATTTGAAAGCAAAATAAATGGTAAACTTAGCACAATGTTAAATAAAATTTTTGCAAAGTAGATATTGCTTGATTTTAACGGTAAACTTTTTAACATATTTATTTGCTTGCCTTCAATACTTATGCTTGCGTATGTTGTGTTGCTCATTCCTGCGAACATGGCATTTAAAAGCACCAAAATGTTAAGTAAATAACTTACGCTTATTCCTTGATTTATGTCAAAAAATGATTGTAGTGAAACTTTGAGAATTATTGGCACAATGAGCATAAATAGCAATGAAAAGCCACTATTTAGCACATACATCGGTGTTGAAAAATATCTTTTTGCTTCAATGTTAAAAAGTGCCACTATTGAAGATGTCTGTTTGAAAGAGTATGCCTTTTTGTATTTTGGCAACTTCTTTTTAATGAGTGCGTAGTTGATTTTTTTGTAAAGCAGTGTTAAACAAATCAAAACTATTGATGTCATAACAATTGAAAAAAGCATAAACAAAAATAGATACAAAACTTCATTGTCCACAAATCCCTTAAAATACCACGCAACGCTAGGTAGGTAATATTGCATACTGTTAATAAGAGTGTCACCACCTGCGACAATTTGAGTTGCAAAATTATTCATGTAAAAGAACATGACAAAGTATGCGACAAAGAGCATTAGAAATAAAATTATTGTGATAGCGTTTGAATGTTTTAGTTTGCTTGTTACAAAACTTATTATAAGTCCAAGCAGTGTGCCAAGTGCCATGGGAACGAGTGGGATAAATATAAAAGCCAAGATTTGAAGTAGCAAGATAGGCATAGAAAAAGGCGTATACATAAAATACACAACAATTGTTGGGAAAAATATTAAAGAAGAGTATATATATGCCGACAAAAGTACACTTGTGTATTTTGCTATTACAATTTCTGAATTTTTTAAAGGCAGGGCAGACAATATGTCAAAGTCCTTTGTCTTGAAGAAATAGTTTTGAGATTCATATGTTATTAAAAACAAAACAAAAGCAAAGCTCAAAAGTGCGCCAACAAAAAATATGTAATTTGGAGAATTTAGTGCAACAAAATATTGCATAAATGTATCCATAAGATTGCCAAAAACAAAATATAAAAGGGCAAAAATGACAATTGTCGAGATAAAAAATCGTCTGCCTGTTTTTTTGCCATAGCCAAACATTCCTTTGAATATATTGATGAAGTTTATTTTAATTAGGTTAATTATGTTTCTCATCAGTTTTTTCAAGCTCCAAAAAGACATTTTCAAGACTTTCATCTTTGGTAACTTTTTCCATCTCGCCTTGACCAACAATTTTGCCGTCTTTGATTATCACAACATTAGTACAAAGTTTTTCTGCCACTTCCAAAACATGAGTTGAGTAGAAAAAAGCACTGCCATTTTTGCATTCTTCTTGCATGATAAGTTTAAGTTCATGACTGGTTAGGGGGTCAAGACCAACAAAAGGCTCATCAAACAAATATAGCTTTGGCTTGTGAACAAGTAGTCCAAGTATTGCTAATTTTTGCTTCATACCATGCGAGTATGTTCCTATCGGTGCACCTAGGTCGCCATATATTTTTAGACGCTCGCCATATGTTTTTATTCTTTGTTCACGAGTGGACTTGTCTACTTTGAAGACATCTGCAATAAAGTTTAAATAGTCAATCGCCTTTAAGTTGTCATACAAATCTGGGTTGTCGGGAAGATAGCCAATGACATTTTTGGCTTCAAGAGGCTGAGTTTTGACATTTTTTCCATCAACAAAAATTTCGCCTTCATCAAAGTCCAAAATTCCTGCAATGGCTTTGAGCGTTGTGGTCTTTCCCGCTCCGTTATGACCAATAAACGCAGTGATTTGTCCACTTTCAACTTCAAGACTTATGTTATTGACTGCAATTTTTTCGCCATATCTTTTTGTTAAGTTTTTGATTTTGAGCATTTTTACTCCTAATTTTTAAGAATTATATCATAATTTTAGATTTATCGCAACTTGTTTATCGCAACTTGATACATTCGCCAGGCAAAGATAGTGTTTGTTGGCATGTTTATTTGTTAAATTATAAAAAGAATATTATTTGACATATATTTTTAAAAGACTTAAAATTTATTAAATTATGTTTTATGATAATTTTGACAAAAATGACATTTGTGGAATTTTTACGCTAGGGCATTTTGTGGCGTTGGCAATATTTTTTGCTACCATTGTTTTAGCTATATATCTAGGTAGAAATTTTGACAAAAATAAGATGAAAAAAGTCATGCTTATAATTGCAATTTTGGTTAGTGTTATGGAGATAATCAAGATTGCTATAAGAATTTACAAACAGCCATTTTCTTATGGTTCATATTTGCCATTTTATTTTTGCTCAATATTTTTATTCGCAATATGGCTTTGCCTATGCAAAAACAAGACACTACAAAACACTGGCTTTGCTTTTGTCACAATGGGTGGAATTGTGGCGTCTATTTGTTTTACCGTATATCCTTCAACTTCGCTTTTGCTTTATCCGCTATGGCATCCAGCATCAATTCACAGTCTTTTTTATCATTGGCTCATGCTCTATACTGGAATAATGGTGATAAAATCAAAACTTTATGTACCAAACATAAAACATTTTTGGAACTACTTTGCACTTATTAGCGTTGTTTGTGCTGTGGCATTGATTTTGAATACTAAGCTTGATACAAATTTAATGTTTTTAAGCGACCCATTTGGACTTGATTTTTTGCAAAAAATTATTGATGTTTCTCCTTGGCTTTATGCCTTTTTGGCATACATTACGCAAAGTGTTTTAGTGTATTTTTTAAGCTATGGTTTGTATAAATTTTGTGTATATATTTATTGCAAATTTGAGCATAACCGCAATGCAAAAAAAGTTGAAACAAGCGAATAAAAAAATTTGTGATTAAACATAAATCAATAGACACAAACTAATTAAAATGATATACTACACATAGTATTAACTTGTTTTGGAGGGGATATGGAACAAGGAAACAAAACTGTAAATACACAAAAAGAGCAAGATGTTTCGACAAAGCAAACTAGCACGGCGGCATCTAAAATTGCTGTGCCTCCAAAAGCTCCACCAAAGCTTCCACCAAAGGCGCCAGCAAAACCACAACCTGTTAAGCCTTCTAGTGAAGCTAAACCACAAATCTTAGAGCCTAAAAAACAGGACAAACCAGTTGATGAAAAATTGACGGCAAAAGATACAAAGGCAAAAACTGAAACGACTGAAAACAAAAGCGTTTCAAGTAAAGCTACGGATACAAAAAAGCCAGAAGAAAATGCTAAAAAAGAGCAAGAAAAACAACCAGCAATGCCAAAGCGTATTAAAAAGCCTAACGAAGTTTTTTATAAGACAATAAGTATAATTGGCAATGTACTGTTTATTCCTTTCTTTTTGATTATTTTGTTTTCAACAATACTTATGTTTAGTGCAAAAGTGAGAAATGAAGTCCCATCACTATTTGGATATTCGGCAGTCAAAATTTTGACAAAAAGTATGGAAGATAACAAAGAAGAAAACGGAGAATTTCATCCTGGCGATGTTGTGCTTGTTAAAATATGCAACCCGGAAGATTTACAAGTTGATGATATAATTGCATTTTATGAGCCAATAATCACTCCCGATGATGATGACTTGACGGAAGTTACTTCGGGTAGTGGAACAAGTGGAAATGTTGAAACCACATTGCCAAGCTTTATGGGTGGTGGTGTCAACAATGAATATCAAAGTGAGGCAGCAAAAAATTATTCAATTGTCAAATTTCATAGAATTGTTAAAATTTATGAAAATACAAACCCAACAAGTGAATATTATGGCAAAATATTTTTTGAAACACAGGGCGATAGAAACAATAGCCCTGATACCGATAAAGTTATGGCAGATTATGTTGTCGGTGTCTATGTAAACACAAATAGTTTTGTGGGCAATCTCTTCCAGTTCTGCACAACTACTGCTGGAATGATAATTTTGATATTGTTACCATCTCTTATTATCATTGCACTTCTTGTTATTGATATTTATGGGCAGGCACGTAAAATCAAGTATGAAAAGCAATTTGAAGCAGTTGCTTCACAAGAGCAGATTTTGAAAGAAGTGACAAATGAGCAAAGTGTCGTTCAAAATGAGAAAAAAGATAAGCAGTTAGAGAAAAAACGAGAAGATATACTCAAAGAAATTTTGTCGGAAGCAGACGCAAAAGCTGACAAGTCAAAAGCACCTGAAACAAAAGTGGACACAAAGTCACAGCCACAAAAACCAAATGTGAGCGATAAACCTAGTCCAGATGCTAAGTCACAGCCACAAAAGCCCGAAATAAAAACAGAACCTAAAAAACCAGACACAAAAACACCACCTAAAAAACCTGATGTGAAATAATAAAAAAATAGAGGTACTGTCAAAAGTTCCTCTATTTATTTAATTTTAACATTTATTATATTTATTATTTATTATATTTATTATTTATTATATTTATTATTTATTATATTTATTATTTGTTTGGAGAAAAAATGAAAGTCATAAATGTGGGAAAAGATAATTCAACATTTCAACAAATTTTAGCACTTAAAGAAAATAGGAATAAAAGAGCGCAAACAAAACTATTTTTTGTTGAAGGAGTGCAGAACATAAAAGATGCAATTACATACAAGTGGGAAATAGAAGCTTTTATTTATTGCAACAAAACCACGCTATCTTCATGGGCAAAAGGCATTTTACATCTTGCAAACTATAATTACATTTTATCGCCAGAGTTAATGAATGAACTAAGTGATAAAGATGATGTTAGTGAAATTTTGGCAATTGTCAAAATGAAGACAGTGAGCAGGGTAAGTTATTCAGACAACCCTATATTTTTGCTGTTAGATAGACCTTCAAAAAAGGGGAATTTAGGTACGATTATTAGAAGTTGTGATGCTTTAAACGTTGAGCATATTTTCTTTTCTGGGCACAGTGTTGATATATATGACCATGCAGTAATTACGGCGTCAATGGGTTCGTTTTTTAAAATGCCAATAACTTTCATCACAAGTAATAATGAATATATTGATATAGTTAATAAGTTAAAATCACAATTTGCTAATTTGAAGGTGTTGGCGACATCCCTGCAAACAAATAATAGACTGCAAGACTATGACTTTACCACTCCAATTTTGCTTTTGATTGGCAACGAAACTGACGGGCTATGTAAATTTTATAATGAGAATGCTGACGATTTTGTAAAAATACCAATGCGAGCAGGAATAGATTCATTAAATATTGCTTGTGCTACCACAACATGCTTGTATGAAATAAATAGGCAAAGAGATTTTAATAACTTTTGAGCACACAGTCCATTATGATTTTGGTAATAAATTCAATTTCATCTTCACAGTTGTTTTGAACCCACTTATTTACTATTGCAGTCACTCCACTTATATAGTAGGTAATCATATAATCGCCTTCTTTTTTATTTATGCCAAATCTTTCAAATATTGGACGAAAAACATAGTTATTCAATGAATCAAATGTCTTATGACTATTCATTATGTTTGCATGTTTTACTGCAACATTAAACACAATTTTGTTTTGCTTTATATATGTTAAATACGGAGTTAAATATTTGGGTGAGATTAAAATAAGCTTTTCTTTTGGAGAGGAGTGTATCTCACTTATAATCTTTTGTGATTCTTCGCCAAAATATTGCGTGAAATGTTTGTTTATGTTTTCAATGCACTCAGTTAGCAAATCATTTATTGTTTCATAGTGCAAGTAAAAAGTAGAGCGGTTGACTCCAGCTTTTAAGCAAATTTCTTTTACAGTGATAAATTCAAAGTCTTTTTTGTTTAGAAGTTCAATAAATGCTTGATTCATCAAAAGAGCAGTACTATAATACCTGCTCATTGATTTATTCATATCTATATTTTTAGTCTTGTTCATCTGATATCTCTTTTGCTAAACGCAATATGTCAGAACCGTATTTATTTTTGCCAATTTCCAAAATCTTTTTGTAAATAGGGTAGTTAAGCGAGCATCCGACAATACCAAGCACTCCGACTATTAGTCCAATGACAAATGCAACTGTTCCACTGCCAATAACATTCATACATAGGCACATTCCTGTTCCAAGCACAAGTGCGCAAATTATTCCAAAAGTGTAAGCAAATATGTTTGCAGGAACTCTTGCCTTTGCATCAAGCTTTTTTAGTTGCTTGACTTTTGTCGTCTCCTTTTTTGAATATTGGTTTGCAATTTGTTCTGCATAAATTTTATCTGTGTTCATAATTTTACCTCCTTTATGATACATTGCAATTATATCAATGAAATTTGCAAAATTACGCAACACAGATGGCGTTTTGTGTTGATTTTAGCTCAATTTTTCTTTTTTTATTATCTCTTTTTTCTGTCGCTCAAAGTTTTCTTTTGAAATAATGCCTTTGCGCCTTTGACTTTTCAATGCTTTTAACTGTTGCTTTCCACTTTCTGTAAGACTAAGTTTTTGTGGTTTTTCACGCTCGGGCTTAATGTATACAATCTCTTCTTTGCCGTCATCTTTTTTAAAAGCTGTAATTATTAGTAAAATTGCGGTGATTACATCAAAAAATATAGACAGTACTGCAAAAATCCTAAAAAATATCTTTTTTTGGTGAAAAACTTCTTTTGTTTGTTTGTATTTTCGTGGTATATAGTTGATAAAAAAAGCAAAGTACACGATATATAAACAAAAGTATATGATTGTAAATATATTTGAAGGTAGCGTTATGCCATAAAATGCCTCTGCGACATTCGAAAGATAAGCATAATATAGAAAATATAAAAACATTGATGGAATATAAAAACAGGCAACTATAATTTGCCAAACGAGCAGTGCTTTTAGTATTGTTTTTTTGCTACCGTAGTTCATATAAAATAATTTATCACACCATAAAATTATTGTCAAAATATTGTACAGTATTTGCTTTTTTATGCTAAAATAAACACAGGAGATATAATGAATAAGATTGTAGTTATAACTGGGACGTCAAGCGGAATAGGTAAAGCTTTAAAGCAAAGATACCAGTCAGACGGAGATACTGTCGTTGAGATAAACAAAGAAGGCGAGTTTGACAATGTGACAAAGTTTTATGCTGACCTTAGCAGTGAAGATTTAATAAATATTGCATTTGAAAATATCGCAAAGGTGTATGACAGAATTGACATTTTGGTCAATTGTGCAGGCTATGCAGTTTTTGGTGCGACAGAACTTGTTGACACAAAAAAAGCAAGAAATATGTTCGAAGTTGATTATTTTGCAGTTGTGAACTGTACAAAATGTGCGCTTAAACTTATGAAAAAGGGTGGCAAGATTTTTAACATAAGTTCTGCTTGTGCACTTTTTCCTGTGCCATTTCGTGGTCATTACAGCGCAGTAAAAGCGGGCGTTTTGATGCTTTCATATTCACTTAGAATGGAGCTAACTAGCTCTGGCATTGATGTTGTTTGCATTTGCCCCGGAGATGTTAAAACCAACTTTTCAAAAAACAGAGATAAGACTTTGACAACAAATGAAAGATACAAAGACAAGATTGAAAAGAGTAGTGAGCAAATTGAAAAGCGTGAAAAAAAGCGTATGGATGTCAACTATGCCGTGAACAAGATATATAAGGTATTTAAAAAGAAAAAGCACAAACCAATGTATATTATCGGCACTTCAATGAAACTTTTGTATTTTGTTTCAAAGCTTGTCCCATTTAGGCTTATATTATATTTTACAAACAAAATAATGTGACAAAAATGTTGACAAAGTCAACAAAATATTGTAGTCTATTTACATGAAAAAAGATAGTAAAGTTGTTGTTATTACAGGAGCGTCAAGTGGCATTGGGCTTGCAACCGCCACTTTTCTTGCAAAAAAAGGATATAAAGTTTATGGTATTTCAAGGCGTGAATTTTTCACGCCTGATTTTATTCATATTTCACAAGATGTGACAGATGTTGAAAAGATGTCACAAATTTTTTCTGACATTCAAAGTCGCGAAGGGCATATTGATGCACTCGTCAATAACGCAGGTATGGGCATAAGTGGGGCTGTTGAGTACTTAAAGCAAGAAGAGGTTGAGAAAATTTTTGCCGTCAACACAAAAGCAGTCATAATGCTATGCAGTGTAATAGTTAAATATTTGAGGCGAACCAAGGGCAAAATCATAAACATATCGTCAGTTGCTGCGCCAATTTCAATACCTTTTCAATCATGTTATAGTGCCACAAAGGCATCAATTGAAGCGTTTTCTTTGGCACTTAGTAATGAGCTTAGAAGTCAAAAAATTAAAGTTTGTTGTGTTCGCCCTGGGGACACAAAAACAGGTTTCACCCAAAATAGATTAAAAACAGATGTTGAAAATGAAATTTATGGCGACAAAATCACAAAAAGTGTTAAAAAAATGGAAAAAGACGAGCAAAACGGCAAGTCGCCAATAACTGTGGCAAAAGTTGTTTACAAAGTTTTAAAAAGAAAAAACCCACCACCAAATGTGACTGTTGGCTTTGGATACAAATTTTTGTGCTTACTTGCTAAGCTTTTACCGTCGCGACTTGTGAACTTTATTGTTGGAAAATTATATTAAAAGGAAGGTTATTATGGACTTATTCAAAAAGACAGAAGCTAAACAAAATTTTGATGTGGCAAGGGAAATGGGCGTTTATCCATACTTTCATATGCTTTCATCAGGACAGGACACCGAAGTCGTTATGGAAGGCAAAAACACGATTATGCTTGGCTCAAATAACTATCTGGGGCTTACAAGTGATAAAGATGTCATCTCGGCTGGAATCGATGCTCTCAAAAAGTATGGCACTGGTTGCAGTGGTTCAAGATTTTTAAATGGTACACTCGATATTCATGTCGCGCTTGAAAATGAACTTGCTGAATTTTTGCACAAAGAAGCTGTGATGACTTTTTCAACAGGCTTTCAAAGCAATCTTGGGATAATAAGTGCAATTTGCGGGAGAAATGATGTTGTTTTGTGTGACAAAGAAAACCATGCCAGCATTTATGATGCAATAAAACTTAGCTACGCAAGAATGATAAGATATAATCATAGTGATATGGTTGACCTTGAAGAAAAGTTGAAGCTTATACCAAAAGAAAATGGCATTTTAATCGTCACAGACGGTGTGTTTTCTATGAGCGGAGAAATATGTAAACTACCTGAAATTGTTGCACTTGCAAAAAAGTATGGTGCAAGGGTTATGGTGGATGATGCACACGGACTTGGAGTGCTTGGAGAACACGGAAGGGGAACGGCAGAATATTTTGGGCTTGAAGATGATGTCGACATAATAATGGGGACTTTTTCAAAGTCGCTTGCTTCACTTGGCGGGTATATGGCGTCAACGAAAAGAGTTGTTGATTATGTAAAACACAATTCAAGACCATATATATTCTCAGCAAGCATAACGCCATGTAGCGTGGCAACTGCTATGGCTGCACTAAAAAAGCTCAAAGAAAATCCACAGATGGTGAAGTCGCTTCAAGATATTGCAAAATATATGCGTGACGGACTTAAAAAACTAGGAGTGAAGATAATAGACAGTCAAACTCCAATAATACCAATATATGTCTATGATGACAAAAAAGCATTTTTGGCTTGTAAACTTCTCTTGGAGCGTGGCGTTTATGTCAACCCAGTTGTCTCACCAGCAACGCCAGTAGGCCAAGCACTTCTTCGCACTTCGTATACAGCAACTCACACCCGTGAGCAAATGGACAGGGCGATGAAACAAATTCGTGAAGTTTTGGACATACTAGAGTGCTGAGTTTTTGCAAAAGGGTGATTTTTGCTTGCCTTGAATTTAAAAATAAGATATAATATATTT
>CALWTI010000014.1 GCA_944384425.1 uncultured Clostridia bacterium
TTACAATGTTGTTGAAACAATAAATGAGAATATCCGTCTTGGTCAAAATGTTATGCAAGAAGGGTTAGTAACAGCGGGGAAGATAACAGAAACATTAAATATTCTGAAAATGTTTCGCAAAGTTTGTGAAAATTATAGTGTTTCAAAAGTTGTCAGTATAGCAACTAGTTTTGTTAAAGACGCCAAAAACCAAAAAAGTTTCTTTGACGAGATTTACAATAACACTTCATTCACTTTCACAATTTTGTCACCAGAAGAAGAAGTAAAATGTATATACACTGGAATAGTCAATTCCATTGATGTTCCAAAAGGCGTCATTGTCGATGTGGGAGCAAATAACACGCACATAATTCACTATAACAGAAGAACAATTTTAAATATCACGACACTCCCCTTTGGTGCAGTCAGCATGGCAGACGGCAAAGTTCCATATGCTGAAATAATTGAAAAAGTCAATAAAGAATATGTACCAAGTGAATCTTTGACACTGTTAGACCAAGACATAATGTTTGTTGGCACTGGTCAAACTATGGTGAGCATAGGCAAACTTGCTAAGCGTGTTGCGCACTATCCACTTGATATTGACAATAATTATGTTGTGACAACCAATGTTTTCAATGCTGTGTTCAATAAAGTTAAAGACCTTGACCTTGACCAAACAGTCAAACTAAAAGGCGTTAGCGAGGATAGGGCAGATTACTTGGTTTCTGGAATGGCAATAGTCAAAGGAATTATTGAAAAGTTAAATATTCAAAATTTTTCAATATCATCTTGCGGACTTGATGAAGGGCTTATTTATAGCTATGTTGTTCCTGAAACAAATGACAAGCCACTTAGTGATATGCTTGCGTATAGCCTTGAAACAATTAGAACATTTTTTGACGGCGAGAATAGTAACACTCAAACAGTTTACAATTTGTCACTAATTTTGTTTAAACAATTAAAAGTTATGCACAAGCTTCCAAGGTCCTATGTCAAACCTTTAAGAATAGCATCATCGATGTATGATTGTGGCAGAAGAATAAATTTTGAAAACAATTCAAAATATAGTTTTGATGTTATTGTAAATTCAAAATTAAATGGCGTTTCACACAAAGATTTGCTTTTGGCAGGTTTTGCTTGCAAATGTCAAAATCTTGACAACCTTTCATTATCGGAATGGGTAAACTACAAAGATATTTTGACAGAAGAAGACCTTGATGCAGTTAGAAAACTTGGAGTGATAATAAACTTGGCTTCAAAACTTGATAGCTCAAAGAGTGGCAATGTCTATGACATAAGTTGCGATATACTTGGCGATTCAATAATTATGAAAACAATCGTCAAAAGCGACGCAAGTTTTGATATAAGACAAGCGATGAAACTTGCACCGGTATTCAAGAAAATACTGAAAAAGAATTTGCAAATAATATAAAAAAATCTCATATCAATTCATATCAATGATATGTCAGGCTGTCGAAAAACGGCGTGACCGAAAAAATTAAAAATTTTTTCTTGCTTTGTTTACTGCAAAACGCCCCAAAACAGTCATTTAGGTAACTAAACTCCTGCTTTGGGGCATTTTGCGAGCCTCGCCTCACTTGTTTTTCGGCAGTCTGACTTGTTCGTAACATTTAATGTTAGAGTTTTTTTAGAGGGAGAATATGAAAAAGAAGATTTTTGCATTGTGTTTAATTTTTGCATCAATTTTTATGTTTGTTGGCTGTGATTTCAATGTGCAAACAACAACTTCATCGTCAATAGAAACTTCATCAGCTCCTTCAAATGTAGTTCAAGAAGTTATTGATAGTGTTGTGACTGTATTTGTTGTTAACACATCGACAAACACTGAAATGAGTATGGGCAGTGGCGTCTGCATACGCGCGGGTGGCTACATAGTTACAAATTACCATGTCGTTTATTCCACACTTCAAAATTCAAATCTTGAGCTTGTTGTTTATCTAAATGGGGGAGAAGTTGGCTATTCAGCAAAGTGCTTATGGGCAAATTCAAACCTTGATATTGCAATAATAAAATGTGAAAAGACAAACATCCCACATGTTAATGCAGTTGATAGGGTGATAGATACCGACGACCCTTTAAGTTTACTTGAACCAGTGATTGCAATAGGTACGCCAATCGATTTTGCTTATCAAAATTCATGCACACTTGGGTATGTCAGCGGTCTTAATAGATATTCAGTTTCAGCTAGTTCAAATGGACTTAGCGAAAATGTCTATGAAAACTTGATTCAGCACACCGCATCAATTTCAAATGGCAATAGTGGGGGCGGATTGTTTGATTTAGATGGAAACTTGATTGGACTAAACACTCTTGGCTCACAAAGTGCCAACGATATGTATTTTGCTGTGCCAATCTATCCAGTTTTGCTCGTACTCGACGATGTCGTCAGTTGCTACGAGCAAAATGCGGAGTATTCACTTCCAACACTTGGAGTGAGCGTTCTTGACAAAACTGTGTGTGAAATTTATGGACTAGACACAATTACACAAGATGGACTTTATGTTTCGTCTGTAAGTGGTAATGCTCAAAGCTATATTCAAGTGGGGGATATCATAAACAGCATAACATTTATGGCAAAAACTTATGAAATAAATTGCAGAAATGATTTAATTTACGCACTTATGCAACTTGAAAGTGGCGATGTGGTGTCAATTGAATTATTGCGACAAAATACAAATACAACTGTTGAAGTAGAGTTGGGTTAGTGAGGGTAAAATGCAAACAATTTTAGGTTTAGATTTTGGTAGTACAAATGTCTGCTTGGTAAAGCAAAATGAAGGGCTTATTTTAAAGCAAGCAAACCTAGTGTCTATCAAGCGTGTTGAAGATGGCTATGTGCTTTTGTGTGTTGGTGACAAAGCATATAATCTTTTGGGCAAAAGCTCTGAAAATGTTATGACTTTCAGTCCTGTCGGCTTTGGCGAAATTGTCAGTCCCGAATATGCTACAATACTTTTGAAACAATTACTTGATAGTGTCCAAATCAAACCTGGGATATTAAATCGTGTAAGGCTCATACTTTTGACTCCTGTTGGCTTGTCAGAAGATGAAAAACAAAAATATATTGATCTTTGCAATTCAGTAAAAATAAAAGATGTCATCATGATTCCAAGTGCCATTGCGTCGGCGATAGGCGAAAACTTAAATATTGGCGCAAACAGTGCAAAAATGGTGGTTGATATTGGTGGGGGAACAATTGATTGTGCGGTTATCAACTTAAATAAAATTGTTTGTGGTTCAACTTTGGCACTTGGGGGCAGAACACTTGACAGCTCAATAATTGATTATGTGCAAAAGAAATACGGCGTCACAATAGGGTTAAAGACTGCAAAGCACTTAAAAGAGGCGATAGGGAGCCTTTATGAAGGTGATTCGTCACAAGAAGAAGTTTCTTGCATAGACAATTCAACAAAACTTGTCGACACCGTCACAGTTTCGGCACATGATATCTTTATGGCAACAAAGTTTTTCCTTGATGAAATTGTGAGAATGATACAGACAACGCTTTTGTCATTGCCAAAAGATGTTGCTGGTGATGTGGTCAGAAATGGTATAACAATAACTGGTGGCTATTCAAAAATGGTTGGACTTGAAAAATATTTAAGGACAGAGCTAAAAATCAATGTACTTATAAGTGACAATAGCAGTGAAGCTTGTCAAAATGGGCTTATAAAACTTGTAAACAACGCAAATATATTGGACTTAGTGGTTCAAAACTAATGCGCAAAAAATAGAACAAAAGGGACATAATAGTACAAAATGTTCCTTTGCTTTTTTTTATATACTCATTAAACTAATTTTGAGGTTAAAATGGCAAGGAAAATTGTGTTTACAAGTGGCAAGGGCGGAGTTGGTAAAACAACTGTTTGTGCAAATCTTGGTGCGACGCTGTCAAATCTTGGTTTTAGGGTTTGTATTCTTGATGTTGACATAGGTTTAAACAATCTTGATGTCGTTATGGGGATTGAAAACAAAGTTGTTTTTGACCTTATTGATGTTATAGAAAATAGGTGCCGAGCAACGCAAGCACTTGTTCAAGACAACAATTTTGAAAATCTTTATGTTTTGCCGTCTGCACATTCATATCGTGGCGAAGAAGTGTCAAGTGAAGACATTTTGAATGTGGTAAAAAGTCTTGAAAATGGCTTTGATTACATATTTATTGACTGTCCAGCAGGGGTAGAACAAGGCTTTAAGCGTGCCGTTTCCTGTGCAACTGAGGCTGTTGTTGTGGTCACTCCGCACATATCAAGTATACGTGATGCCGACAAAGTGCTTTCAATTTTGGCAACATACAACCTAAATCAAAAGTATTTGGTTGTGAATAGGGTTCGTGGCGACCTTATGATGAACGGAGAGATGATTGATGTTGATGAGATAATACACTTTCTACATATTCCTGTGCTTGGCGTCATACCAGAAGATGATGACATAACTGCACTTTCAAGCATCGGTGCGCTTGGTGGCAGAAATTCAAATAGAGCGTGGATGCTACTTGCCGAAAATTTACACAATGGCACACAAAAAGTATATGATTGCAAACAAAAATATCGTGGCATACTTGGTTCACTTAGACGCAATTTAAAAAGGAAGGTTTGATATGAAAGTTACAATAGCACAAATAGGCGAAAATAGATTAAAGCGGGTCCTTGTTGATGACAAAGAAAATAGTCCTGAAAAACTATGCGAAGTGCTGTCAAGCGACATAAAAAATGTATGTGACTGTTATATGGACGAACCAAAGGTAAATGTTGTTGCAGACATCACCGATGACGGTGTTGAGTTTGCTGTTATGATAAAAGCAAAGCGAGTAAAATCAATTGGAGTTCTAACTGTCTAAAAACCAAAATACAATATATCGTGGAAGGTTTTAAAGAGGACATACAAATCACAGATGCCACTAGGTGCTATCAAATAGTTTACATGCACAAAATCTGTGGTGAAATTTTTTGGTCAAAGGTTTTAACTTTGTCTATTTTTGTTGTTTCTTTTTTTAGCCTTGTAAACATTTATAGCATAATAAAAGTGGTGATAAAGTGAAGTACAAAATACATCCACTTTTTATTTTATATCTTGTTTTTTTGTTGATACTTGGGCAGTTTGAAGGTGTGCTTATATATTGCATTGTTGTCACTATGCACGAAATGGCGCATAGCCTAGTTGCTAAAAAACTTGGCTACAAACTTGACAAAATGCTTTTAATGCCATATGGCGTGTGCTTAAACTACAAAACAAATTGTTTTTTGCCAAAAGATGAAGTGTTGATTGCCATTAGTGGTCCACTTTTGAACTTAGCGCTAGCAACGGCAACAATAGCACTTTGGTGGATATTTCCTGTCACTCAGATCTACACCAAAATTTTTTGCTACGCAAATATAAGTTTGTTTGTGTTTAATTTGCTTCCTTGTTATCCTTTGGATGGTGGCAGAGTGCTTGCGGGAATAATAACTAAAAGACATGACAGGAAATTGGCGATAAAAGTCACCGTTATTTTTAACATACTTATTTGTATTGTATTTGTACTTGCATTTATTTTTGGCTTGTTTTTTGGAGTGATAAACACCAATATGCTCATCATTAGCGTTTTCTTGTTCTTGGGAATTTTAGAGCCAAACAGGTCAACATCTTACGGCTATGTGAGTTTATTTTCAAATAGAAAAGGGGTGTACAAAAAAGGTAGTCAAATCAAATTTACCTTGGTTTTTGCTGACGAGCCAATATACAAGATAATGGCGAAGATGTCAAAATTTAAGTTTAATATTTTTTATGTTCTTCTTAAAGATAAAAGTATGAAAGTGATATCTGAAATTACGCTAAACAATTTTGCAGTAAAATTTGGACCAACTGTGAAGATAGGTGAAATATTTAAGTAAATATGCACAAAATACACATATGAAACAAACACTAAAATACATCTATCAAACCCTGTTCGAAAATCTAAAATATGCAGAAACAAAGCACAGCATAACAATGACCATAGCGGCGGCTGTGATTGCATTTGCAAGCACATATTTTTCAAGCAATAACCTAATAAATATTTTAGCAAGTGCCACCATAATGCTAGCCCTTATTTCAATCATTTATTCATTCGTTGCACTTTTGTCAAGAGAAGTCAAACTTCCAAACAAAGATACGTATTTAGACCGAAAAAACTTGATGAATTACAAGACTATAAGGCACTATACAGATGTGGGCTATGCAAAAAAAATAAAAGAGGAGTACGATTTACCAAAAGATTACAAAATAGACGAAATGGACATTGACCTAGCAAGGCAGGTGATAACAGTTGCAAAACTTGTGAATATCAAATTTAGTTATTTTAACTACGCTTTATTTTTCTTGTTTTTGAGCATTGTTTGTACAATTGTTGCAGTTTGCATAAGAGGTAATTTGATATGATTGAACTTTTTTCATTTTGGCTTATGAGTATTGTTGAAGATGACCCCATTCCTTATGAAATTTCAAGCATATGTTTTTGCTATACAAAAAATGGTGACACAAAAACGCTTTTTATGGGCGGTTGCGAATTTGAACCAAAGCCAAACTACCAATTTGATTATTTTCCTCTTGAAGCACAATTTTTTGACTGCACTGAACTAAAAAAAATACCATTAGCGCACTATGACGAAATTGTGTGCGATTTAATTGATGAGGGCTTTTCAAGCGACTACATAAAAAGTCAGTACTATGGCAAACGCATATACTACGGCGAATATAACACCAATTTGAAATATCTGTTCACTGTTTTAAATTAAAGTGTTTGTACTTTTGTAAAATTTTTGCTAAAATATGTTTGGAGAAAATTATGGAAGTACTAAGAGAGTATTCTCAACTTGTAAATAAAACAAAGCAAATTTTAGCATATGATATTTCAGAAACACCAATGCTTGACAAAATGTCTGATGCCGACCTTGAATATATTGCAAATCACAGCAATTTCACAGATGACAAAAAACTTGTTGGCGAGCTTGGCGAACTTATATTTCAGTTAAATGACTACACACCAGCAGTTGTGAACTATGTCACAATTTTTTTGTATTGCCATAGATATAGTGAAGTGATGGAATTTATTTCAAAGCTTTACGCGGGACACATAAATGGCGCAACATACACAAGCCGTGCAAAAGAGTACAATATTGAAGAGCGTCTTTTTGATAGGTTTATTGAAGTTACAATGGTTGGTAAAATCCCAGTTGAGCTTTATATGCCACTTATTCTTAGTTGTATTTTTGAAGAAAAGAGCAATCTTTATATTTGGCACGATATTGCAATGGAATATATGCAAAACTATATGCGTGAACATCAAGACGAACTCGGAGACTATGTACTAAACAACAGTCAGTATGAACTTATGTATTTGACACTTATTTTGAGTTTTGACACCCAAAAGGGCATAAGCATAATTTTCAACGATATGTCACACAAAAATGTCAGCGAAGAAAATGCTGAGTATTTCTTGAAAAAGTATATCAATGACACACTAGCATTTTTTGATAAGTATTTGCCACAGGACAAAGAGCGTCGCTTTCATTACATAAAAGTTATTTCAGCAATAAAAAACAATGTTGAAGTTGAAAGTAGGCTTGAAAAGATATTTGATGATGAAAAAGACCCTCAAATCAAAGAATTTTTGTCCAAAAGGCTTGGAATTAGTGAAAACTTAACTTTTGGAACAGAAGCGCATTTTACAGTTTTGTCACATAAAAAAGTAGTAGCCCCTCAGGAGCGTACACTTGGCGTTGCATTTGAAAATTTGCCACTTAGCTTCAAAAGTGGAAAGCAGGCAGATGATGTTGATAAAACATATTTAATTCAAGTTTTCAAAGATGAGAAAAACTTATTGAACCTTTCAAGCTTAAAGTCACTTTATGAAGTGTTTGATGCCGAAAGCTTAAATAGTTTTGCAGAAAAGCTTTTTGACAAACACAGCCAAAGCTCTGACATTCTTGCAAGCAAATGGTGCGTTAGAATGTTTTCACTACTATCCAAAGACTTGTTTGAGAGAAAAATTTATGAGTTTTTGTATGTGCTTTATAATTTGAATAGGAATAAAGAGGCAAGGTACTTAACGCTATGCTTACTTTATAGCCAAAAACCAAACTTCATTCAGATGTTTGAAAGACTAAAAAAATTTGAAAGTTTTTCAAAATACACTGATGAATATGTTGAAATATTCGCCTCACAAAACAAGAAAAATGTTGAAGAAGTCAAAGACCTTATTGTCCCACAAACTTTAAGTGAAGAGCAAACGCAAAATGAGATAAAAAGATTATATCTTAACTTTGTATCTCACAGGACATATTCTCGTGACATATTCACAAAGCTATTCATTCACCACAAAGTGTTCAATGCGTTTGCAAATCGCCTTGTGTTCGGTGAATATAGGCAAGATAAGTTATATTCAATATTTTTGGTCAAAGGCCAGGAAGTTGTTTACATCTATGGCACAAGACAAGAGGGTAGTGATGTTACAATAAGTTTAGTACACTCACTTGATATTGATGACAGGTTTGAAAATGTTGACTTGAAGCTCAAAGATGCACTTTTTGAACAATTCCATGAAAGCAAAATTGATGTTAGAGATTTTAATCGTGCAAGTATGTCAGTGGGCAATTTTTACGGCACAATAGTTGACGGCGAACAATTCGTAAAAAATTTGCAAAACCACGACTTTAAACCAAATGTCAAAGAAGGAGAAGTTCAGTTTTCTTCAATGGTATGCGAAAACAAGATGTTAAACATTCTTGTTGAAGTGTCTTTTCAAAAACCAATCACCACAATTTCGCCAGTTGCAACACTTGACAGCATAAGATTTTATAGGCTTAGCGAAGTTATGCGTGACCAGCAAAAATACATCACAGTCAAATCTCAAAGTTTGAGCCTAGGCGGTGTAGAAGAGCGATATTTTGACTATATTTTGTCACTTATAAAGAACTGATAAATTTCGACCAAAAAGGTACTTTTTGGTCATTTTTTTTACTAGGGTTTATGTGTCTAAATTTGTTATAATATCTCTGTTTTAAGGAGATAGTATGGAAGGACGCGACATATTAAAATTTATGGCACAACAAGCGAAAAATAGGTTAAGGGGCAAAGACACAAGCCACAAATCAAATGTAAAAACAATTGAAGTACAAGACGATGAAAAGCTTTATTTTCTAGTGAAAAAGACAGTTGATGACAACTGCATAAATCCACTTGCTGAGCTTATAGATATAAAATATTATAAGTCACTATCAAACGAGCAAAAAGAAAGATATTTTTTTAATATTGCAGACAAATATAGACGACTAAAATCCAGATATGAACACGAAAAATTAAAGCAAGTTAATTGAAAAACTTTGCAATAAGGTTTTATTATGATATACTAAACATATGGACATTTTAAAAGATTTAAATGAAGCACAAAAACAAGCACTCTTAAATTGTAAGGGTGCTGTTTTGGTAACTGCTGGGGCTGGCAGTGGCAAGACGAAACTTTTGACAAATACCATTGCCTACATAATCAAAGAACAAGGCGTATCTCCACAAAATATATTGGCAATCACATTCACGAACAAAGCGGCAAATGAGATGAAAAACAGAATATATAATCTCGTTGGGAGCGTTAGCGGACTTTGGATATCGACTTTTCACTCAATGTGTTTAAAAATGCTCAGACAAAACATATCCAAACTTGATGGCTACACAAACGAATTTTCTGTTTATAGCGATAGTGATAGCGATAAACTTTTAAAGCAGGTGATAAAAGACCTTTCACTTCCACTTGAAAACGAAAAGCACTATGCAACAGTCATCAGTTATTGTCAAAATCACAATATTGATGTTTATACTTATGCAAAAAATTCAAGACGAGATGAAGATGATTCAATAAAAGTATATGAAGCATATGAAGAGGCACTCAAAAAAAACAATGCCATGGATTTTGACCACCTTTTGTCAAACGCCTATGAGCTTTTGGTCACAAACGCTGATGTTTTAAATAGTTATCAACAACGCTTTGAATATATTTTTGTCGACGAATTTCAAGACACAAACACAATTCAGTATGATATTGTCAAACTTTTGTCACAGGTTCACAAAAATGTGTTTGTTGTTGGAGATGAAGACCAATGTATTTACACATGGCGTGGTGCAAACTTTCAAAACATATTCAATTTCAAAACTGACTTTGCGCCAGTGAAAGTATTTAAACTTGAACAAAATTATCGAAGCACAAAAAATATCATTGAAACGGCAAACAAACTGATATCAAACAACTTTGAGCGATTTGATAAAGTGCTTTGGACGCAAAACGACCAAGGCAAAGAAATTGAGTGCACAAAATACTATGATGAGCAAAATGAAGCAGAGTCTGTCGTGTCAAAAATTTGGGCAATGACAAACCATGGCGACTATAAATTAAGTGACATAGCAATACTTATGAGAATAAACGCCTTGTCACTGCCATTTGAGCAAAAACTTTTAAACTATAATATTCCATACAGAATATACGGCGGCTTTAAGTTTTATGAAAGACAAGAAATAAAAAACATAATAAGTTATCTAAGAATTTTCACAAATCCAAGTGACGAAACTGCGCTTTTGAGAATAATAAACTTTCCAAAGCGTGGGATTGGTGATGGCGCAATTATGAAGCTCAGGCAATACGCCATTGACAATAATATGACAATGATCCAAGCAATGAAAGAGCTTGCAAAGGGCGTTGATGGCTATTCTCAACTGACACAAAAAATAAAACCATTTATCACTTCTTATGAAAAACTAAATGCTTTAAGGTCATCTATGTCTTTATCTGAGTTTACGCAGAATGTAATTGATGAATATGGCGTCAAAAGCGCCTACCTTGAACAAACCGATGACAACATAGAAAAACTTATGAATATTGATGTTTTTGTCAACTCTGTTGTTGAGTTTGAAAAGTCAAATGGTGACGCTGGTTTGTCAGAATTCCTTGAAAGCATAACGCTTGAAGCAGACATTGACTATTTGGGCGATGACACAGTAACTGTTTCAACAGTTCACTCTGTCAAAGGTCTTGAATTTAAAGTCGTTTTCATAGTCGGCGTTGAAGAGGGCATTTTCCCGCTGTCACGAAGCTCATATAGTCAAAAAGAAACAGAAGAAGAGCGTAGGCTTATGTATGTTGCAGTCACAAGAGCAAAAGAGCGTCTGTTTATTTCATATGTACAAAGCAGATACCTACATGGCAAAAGGTCATATACTTCGCCTAGTAAGTTTTTGAGTGAAATGGAAATTGATGCAAAGCCAAAACAACGCAAATTTGATTATCAGCAGTTTATAAATCGTAATGTGGACAATAATTTCACAAAACCTGTAAGCTCATTATCTCAATCTTCAAACTATGCAATGTCAAATCAAAATCAGCATGAGAAAAAAGATGTGTCACAGTATAAGATTGGGCAAAAGGTGTCGCATCCAAAGTTTGGAAAAGGTGAGATTGTTGACATTGTGGACGACGGCGTATGTGCAGATATTGTTTTTGAAAATGTTGGGAAAAAGACGCTTATATTAGAGATTGCGCCACTAGAAATTTTGTCGTGAGGTATATTATGGAAGAGATGAAACAACTGGTTGAGAAGTTAAATGACTATGCATATCGCTACTATGTTCTTGACGCACCTGTGATTTCAGATGCAGAGTATGACAAACTTTATGATAAACTTGTCGCACTTGAAAAACAAACAGGGGTGATTTTGCCAAATTCGCCAACACAAAGAGTTGGAGACACCGTTCTTTCAAACTTTAAAAAAGTCACGCACGAAGTTAGACTTTATAGCCTTGACAAAAGCCAGTCAAAAGAGCAACTGCTTGCATGGATGAACGATGTTTGCGAAAAAGAAAATGATGTTGATTTCACACTTGAATACAAGTTCGATGGACTGACAATAGTTTGCACATACGAAAATGGCTTTTTGCAGTCATGTGCAACAAGGGGCAACGGAATTGTTGGTGAAGATGTCACGCTCCAAGTAAAGACCATAAAAAGCGTGCCACTTAAAGTGAACTTCAAGGGCAAGCTCATTGTTCAGGGCGAGGGTATGATTACGCTCTCAAATTTGAAAAAATTCAATCAAAAATTTCCCGAAGAAGCACTAAAAAATGCACGCAATGCAGTCAGTGGTGCAATTAGAAATTTAGATCCAAAAGAAACGGCAAAACGAAATTTGGACTGGTTTTGCTACAATGTGCTTTTTGCTGAGGGCAAAACATTTTCATCGCAAATTGAGATGTTTGAATTTTTAAAACAAAACGGCTTTTTGATTTCTCCATACAAGCACTTTAAAAATGCACAAGACATACTTGACGAGATAGATAAAGTTGACAAACAAAAAAGTTCACTCGACATTTTGATTGATGGAATGGTTGTTAAAATCAACTCAATGAAGCTTAGAGATGAGTTTGGCTACACTTCAAAATTTCCTAAATGGGCAATGGCATATAAGTTTGAAGCGCAAGAACTTTCAACAATATTAAAAGATGTTATTTGGCAAGTTGGTCGCACTGGCAAAGTCACGCCAATTGCAATTATTGAACCAGTCAATTTAAGTGGAGCAACAATATATCGTGCTACGCTCAATAACTATATGGATATATTGCGTAAAAATATTTCGATAGGCTCTCGTGTTTTTATTAGGCGAAGCAATGAAGTTATCCCAGAAATCACAGGACTTGCAGAAAAACTTGAAGGCTCTGTTGATGTTAAAAAACCAATTTATTGTCCAAGTTGTGGAACAAAACTTGTGCATATTGGTGCACTTGATTTTTGTCCAAACACAGACGCATGTCCAGAACAAATAGTAGATAGACTAACACATTTTGCAAGTCGCAACGCAATGGATATTGAAGGATTTAGAGACAGCACAGCAAAACTGCTTTATGATACAGGACTTGTCAAAGATGTGAGTGATTTGTATAGTTTGACAGAACAAGACCTTTTGAAATTGCCACTTTTTAAACAAAAAAAAGCAAGTAATTTGCTTAGTGCTATTGAAAAGAGCAAAGATGTTGAGCTTAGTAATTTTATTTATGCACTTGGCATTTTAAACGTAGGAACAAAAACAGCAAAAGATATCTCAAAATATTTTAGAACACTAGACGACTTAAAAAATGCAACAGTGGAAGAACTTGCAAAAATTCGCGACATAGGTGATGTTGTTGCAAAAAGTATTGTGGACTATTTCAGTAATGAGAAGAATTTGAAACTTATTGATAAGTTACTGTCTGCGGGCATAAAAATCAAAAATAGTACTCAAAGCGGAAAAAGTGAGGGCATATTTGCTGGCAAGACTTTTGTTCTTACGGGAACGCTTGAAAGTTTCACAAGAAGTGAGGCAACGGCACTAATTGAGCAAAATGGCGGACAAACATCTTCATCAGTTAGCAAAAACACTGACTATGTTCTTGCTGGTAGCGAGGCTGGAAGCAAACTTGCCAAGGCAAAAACGCTTGGAATTGAAGTGATGGATGAACAAACTTTCAAAAAATTGCTAAAAATATAAAAAATGTATTCACAAAATAAGTTTTTTATGTTACAATAGCAAAGATTGAACAAAATATATGACTTAAAAGAGGTGTTTAATTATGATGATAGAACCACCAATCGATGAATTGGTAAAAAAGATGGATGGAAACAAGTACAAACTTTGTATCATTATGGAGAAGCGTGCAAAAGAACTTGAAAAACGTATCCCAGCTGAAATTGAAAAAAGTGACAAAAAGGCAATAAGTATGGCTGCCGATGAAATTTATGCTGGTACTATTGTTTCAAGTGATGATGTGAAGTAAATAAAATTAAAAAAGTTTAGCCACACAATTTTGTGTGGCTTTTTCTATCAATTTAAAAAACGCTTTATTTTGACCGATATTTGTGATATCATTATGCTATGATTGCAGAAGTTATTGTTGACATAACAAACAGCACAGTTGATAAAGTGTTTGACTACATAGCGCTTGAAGATACCACCATTGGACAAAGAGTGATGGTGCCTTTTGGTAGAAGAAATATTCAAGGTTTTGTCATTGCGCTAAAAGACAAGTCAGACTTATCAAACGATAAACTAAAAAAAATACTTTATGCCATTGACAGCTATCCAGCGATTTTGGAAGAGCATATAGAGCTTATGCACTTTATGGTAAAAAAGTATCATCTAAGATATGCCGATTGTTTAAGGCTATTTATACCGTCAGAGTTAAGAACAGATGATGTTAAACCACTTGTAAAAACTTATGTCACGGTTTGTGTTGACCCAAAGTCATACGTAGGCAATGTTAGAAAAAATGCAAAAAACATCATAGCACTGCTTGAATATTTAAAGCTTGGTGAAAAGTATTTAAAAAGTGAATTGACATCGAAATTTACGCAAAGTGCGGTCAATAAACTAATTGATGATAATGTATTAAAAGTTTTGGAAGTTGAGCAAAACAGAAAACCATTGTCATATGAAATTACCGCAGAGAAACACAAGCTCACTTTAATGCAACAACGCGCAGTTGATGCAATACTTAAAAACAACGACACGTATCTTTTGTTTGGCGTCACAGGAAGTGGGAAAACTGAGGTATATATGTCGGTTATTGAAAGTATGGTCCAAAGCGGTAAAAACGCCATAATGCTTGTCCCAGAAATATCATTGACGCCTCAGGTGTTGTCGCATTTTAGGGCAAGATTTGGTGACAATGTTGCAATTTTGCACAGTGGGCTTAGTGCTGGCGAGCGTTTTGACGAGTGGCGAAGAGTGCTGATGAATGAAGCAAAAATTGTCATAGGAGCACGCTCTGCAATATTTGCACCGGTTAAAAATGTCGGGGTGATAATTATTGACGAAGAGCATGAAACAAGCTATATAAGCGAATCTAACCCAAGATATAACACGTTTGACATCGCAAAATTCAGGAGTGCATACAATAATTGTTCATTGGTGCTAGCAAGCGCTACACCAGACCTAGAAAGCTATCAAAAGGCGTTAAATGGTGAATATAAACTTTTGACCTTGCCAACGCGTATAAACGACAAGCCAATGCCAAAAATTCAAATTGTTGATATGCTTAGCGAAATACGAAACGGCAACACTGGTATGTTTTCAAGCGCTATGCTTTATGAACTTGATAAGTGCATAAAAGAAAAGCACCAAGCAATGCTATTTATCAACCGAAGAGGATACAGCTCGTTTATGCGTTGCACAAATTGTGGCTATATACCAAAGTGCAGTGACTGTGATGTCACACTTGTTTACCATAGACATGAAAATAAGTTAAAATGCCATTATTGTGGCAAGCGATATAAAGCGTTAACTGTGTGCCCAAATTGCAAGAGCACGGCAATACGAAACGGAGCAATAGGCACAGAGCAAGTAGTTGCAAAACTTAAAGAGCTTTATCCTGATGTGCCAGTGTTTCAAATGGACAATGACACGACAAGGACAAAAAACGCATATCAAAAAATATTGTCAGCTTTTGGTAGCACAAAACCGGCAATACTTGTTGGAACACAGATGATTGCCAAAGGTCATGACTTTTCAGATGTTACGCTGGTTGGTATTATTGATGCAGACCAAAGTTTGTATCATAGTGACTATAAAAGCACGGAAAAGACTTTTGAACTTATCACTCAAATGGCTGGTCGTGCTGGGCGTGACAAAGCAGAAGGAAAAGTCATTTTGCAAACATATGCACCAAGGCACTATGCGTATAGATACATTGCAAACTATGACTATAAAAGCTTTTTTGAGAAAGAACTTAATATTCGCAAGAACACAATGTTTCCACCATTCACGACAATACTTAGACTTTTGTTTTCATCTCAAAATGAAGAAATTGTTCGCGAAACGACAAAATTGTGCTATACTGATATCAAACAGCTTCAAAGCGAGTATTTACAAGATTTTGTATACTTGGACGCAATGAAAAGTCCAATCGGCAAAATCAAGAATAAAATTAGATATCAAATTCTAATGCGTATAAAGCATGAGCATGAGGATGATATAATTCAAAAACTATACGAGATATGTGACAAATATGAAAATGCAAAAGTTAGCATATTCGTTGAAATCAATCCTCAAAATTTAAGTTAAAGGAGTATAAAATGGCAGTAAGAGAAGTTATTCAAAAATCAGATATGTTGCTTAGAAAAACAAGCAAAGAAGTTAAAGTATTCGATGAAAAATTAGAACAACTAATTGACGATATGTGGGAGACTATGTATGCCAATGACGGTATGGGACTTGCAGCAGTTCAGGTCGGTATGCTTAAACGAGTGATAGTTATGGACGTCAATGATATGAGACTTGAACTTGTTAACCCAGTAATTATCAGTCAAAGTGGTTGTGACATAGAGGAAGAAGGTTGCCTTAGTTGTGGCAAAATACGAGGCAAGGTTAAAAGACCTATGGTTGTCACTGTAAGTGCCCAAGATAGATACGGCTATCACTTCCAAATCACAGGCGAAAAGTACTTGGCGCGTTGCCTTTGTCATGAGATAGACCATTTAAACGGCATCTTGTTTATTGATAAACTAGAAAAGGAGTAAAAATGAAAGTTATATTTTTAGGAACATCGGACTTTTCATGTATATGCCTTGACTATATTTTGCATTCAAATCACAAAGTTGTCGCAGTTGTTACTCAGCCCGACAAACCATCAGGAAGGGGACATAAAATAATTGAGCCGAAGATTAAGACATTTGCAAAACAACATAATATTGATGTTTATCAGTTTGAAAAGATTAGACGAGATGGTGTTGATGCATTGCGTGCAATTGATGCAGATATAATGGTCACTGCATCATATGGTCAAATTTTAAGCCAAGAGATAATTGATATTTGCCCACACAAAATAATAAATGTGCATGCGTCACTTTTGCCAAAGTATAGAGGAGCATCACCAATTCAATATGCACTAATAAACGGAGAGAAACAAACCGGCGTCACAATCATGCGTACAGAGGCTGGAATTGATACAGGCGATATGCTCATTTCAACAAAGCTTGATGTTGACGATGATGACAACTATGAAACGCTAACAAGAAAGCTTGCACATGCTGGTGGCGAGTTGGTCGTTAAAGCGCTAGATATGATACAAGACGGTTTAGATAAGTGGACGCCACAAGATGAAACGCGGGCGACTTTTACCAAGATGATAAAAGCCGAAGATACAATGCTCGATTTTAACATGACGGCGGATAAGCTCGTAAATTTGACAAGAGCGCTTTCTCCAAACTTAGGGGCGAAGTTTACACTTTATGGGGTGACATTTAAAACATTTAAACTGAAAAAAGTTGTTTTAGATTGTGATGAGCAAAACGGCACAGTTGTTTGTGCGTCGCCAAAACAAGGACTTGTTATAAAGTGTCAAGACGGTGCTGTTATGGTTGAACTTATTCAGGCGCCGGGTGGAAAGGTTATGCCAAGCAAGAGCTATCTAAATGGCAAAAAAGTCGAAATAGGGACAATTGCCAATGTTTAATTTACATGATTTATCTTATGAAGAACTGGGTAATCTTTTGAGTGACTTAAATCAGCCTAAATTTAGGCTGGGACAGCTTTATGATGCACTAACTTTGTATAAGTCGCCAAGCCATATAAGCAATATCCCAAAGTCACTTATTGATACATTATCTAAGAATTATGTGTTTCAACCTATTGAAATTTATAGACAATTAAAGAGTAGTGACGGCACAATGAAGTTTTTGTACAAACTTACTGACGGCAATATTATTGAAGGCGTGCTGATGAAATATAAGTACGGCAATACGCTTTGTGTGTCAACACAAGTCGGTTGTAGAATGGGGTGCAAATTTTGTGCGTCTACACTTGGTGGACTTATTAGAAATTTGACAAGTGGTGAGATACTTTCTCAAGTGCTTTGCGTCAATGCACTACTTGGTGGTACGAAAGAAAAAAGGCAAATAACCAATGTCGTTTTGATGGGCAGTGGTGAGCCTCTTGATAACTATGATAATGTCGTCAAGTTTTTAAGATGTGTCTCTGATGAGCATGGAATCAACATAAGTCAAAGAAACATATCACTGTCAACTTGTGGACTTGTAGACAAAATAGACAAATTAAGAGAAGAAAATTTGCAAATAACATTGACTATATCTCTGCATGCTCCAAATGATGAAATAAGAAGACAAACAATGCCTATTGCAAATAGATATAGCATTAAACAAATTATGGATAGTGCAAAGGCATACTTCAAAAAAACAAAGAGAAGAATAGTATTTGAATATGCACTTATCGAAGGCAAAAATGACAGCTTTGAAAACGCAGATGAGCTTGCGGGTCTTATGAAAGGTTTTTCAAATCATGTCAATCTTATTCCTTTAAATGAAGTAAAGGAAAGGGGACTAAAAGGCACAAACAGACATCGAGCTTACGCTTTTATGGATAGACTAAAAAGTCATGGAGTAAGTGCAACAATAAGGCGCACAATGGGTGAAGATATTGAAGGCGCTTGCGGACAACTTAGAGCAAAGGTGTTAAAAGAAACACAATAAAAAGTATTATACATTTTTGCATAATACAAAATATGGTATTATAATGGATGGAATAGTAATTAAAAAGATTTCTAATAGTTTTGATGTTTACCTTTCAACTGGTGAGGTTGTGAATGCAAAACCTCGTGGACTTTTAAAAGCGAAAGGGATTTTTGTTGGCGACAAAGTTCATATTCTTTGTCAGTCCAATGAATTCACAATTGAAAGTGTTTACACGAGAAAAAATTTGTTGATAAGACCTCCACTTGCCAATTTGGAACAATTGGTCATTGTGATATCCGGTGTGCCAAAACCTGATTTTTATATTGTCGACAAACTTATACTTTTTTGCTATGTCTATGATATTACTCCTGTACTTGTAGTCAACAAACAAGATGTATATGAAGATGTAAATGAATATGTAAAAAAAGTTTATCAGCCAATTATGGATGTTGTGTTTATTTCTGCAAAAACGAAACAAAATATTGATAAACTTAAAAGCATATTAAAAAACAAACTCAGTGCTCTTGCTGGACAATCGGCAGTTGGGAAAAGTGCGATTATAAATTGTTTGTTTAAAAATATGAATGTAAAAGAAGGCGAGCTTAGCAAAAAAATTAGTAGAGGAAAAAATACCACACGCCACTGCGAGATATTCGTAAATAATGAATTTTTGATTGCTGACACGGCAGGGTTTACTGCACTAGATGAAACTTTGCTTCCAATTCCATACTACGAACTTCCTTTATACTATAAAGACTATTTGCCATATATGTCAAAGTGTCGGTATTCCGATTGTAAGCACATAAGCGAAAGCGCCTGTGACTGCGCCGTAAAAAGTGCGGTGGAGAGTGGAGAGCTAGACAAGCAAAGGTATCTTAGATACAAAGAAATATACAAAGTTTTAGAACAAAAGTGGGTAAAAACACATGGATAAAAAAATGATGATTGCACCTTCAACAGACCCAATAAGGTCTATTCATGGCATTATTGATTATGCAGAAAGTATCAAACACGATGCTGATTTTTTGCATTGTGACATTATGGACGGAAAATTTGTTGAGAACAAAACATATTCATATGTAGGTGTTGCGACGATAAATGAAAAGACGCTAATTGCTCTTGATGTCCATTTGATGGTAAGTGAGCCATCAAAAGATATTGATAAATATTTGCAGGCAGGGGCAAACATTTTGACTGTTCACTATGAAGCATACATAGACAAGAAAAAACTTATAAATGACCTAAATACGATAAGACAGGCACACGCACTATCAGGGTTAAGTATTAAGCCACAAACACCAGTGAGTGAGATTTTGCCATATTTAAGTTATACTGATGTGGTTTTGGTTATGAGCGTTGAGCCAGGGAAAAGTGGACAAAAGTTTCTTGATGAAACATATCAAAAGGTGGCACAATTAAATAAGATAAGAAGTGATTACAATGTCAATTTCAAAATTGAAGTAGATGGTGGAGTTAATCCATCTGTTAGTGAAAGGCTTAAACAATGTGGTGCTGACATTTTGGTTAGCGGAAGTTATGTCTATAATAGTGAAGATAAAATCGCTGCAATTTCGTCACTTAGGTGACACCATAGCAAAAACTTTGGCATATTATTATACGAGGAGAAAAGTATGAAAATATTTTGTTTCAAAATACCAAAGTTTTTATCTAGCATTGTTAAAATAATTTTTAGAAAATCAGTTATAAAATAATAACCATTATTACATAAAAAATCTCACCATTTGGGTGAGAATATAACATTAAACTATGCTTTTTTTGCTGTTTTAATGCATTTTGTGCAAGCCTTTACCGTTTTTTCTTGACCATCAACAGTTATAGTTGTTTTTTGCAAATTAACTTCATATGTTCTGTTTGATTTACGGTTGCTGTGGCTTACATTATGACCGGACATTTTTCCTTTTCCACATATTTCACAAACTCTGCTCATAATTTCCTCCGCTTCTAAATTTTACATCGCATATGTTATCATTTTTTTTTAAACAAATCAAGAGTTTTGGCTCATTTTTCTAAAAATTGGTAAAAAATACTTGAAGTATTTACGAGTTTGTTGTATATTTATTGTACGTTCGTATGCTTAAAAGGGAGCGAAACTTGGTAGAAACAAATAATTTTTATGGAAAGATAACCATTTCAGATGAAGCGATTGCATCAGTCGCTGGTTTTGCCACACTAGATTCTTACGGGGTTGTTGACCTTGTTTCACGAAACCTTAAAGACGGCATTCGAGAGTTATTAATTAAACAACCATATTCACGTGGAATAAAAATATCTAATGTAGAAAATAGAATATCCATCGACATATACTGTATATTAAAATACGGTATTTCTGTCAGCGCAGTTGCAGAAAGTTTGAAAAAGACAATCAAATACAGTGTTGAAGACTTTACTGGTATGATTGTAGATGCTGTCAACATCCATGTCGTTGGGGTCAGAGTTTAGGAGATAAAAATGCAGAAGTCCATCAATGGCGCAATTTTCAGGAAGATGATATTCGGGGGCGTTTCGCTACTCGATCAAAATAAACAGTTAGTAGATTCATTAAACGTGTTTCCAGTTCCAGACGGGGACACGGGTACAAATATGTTTTTGACAATGAAGTCGGCAGGTAACGAAGTCAACAATTGTCAGGACAATACATTTTTAAGCATTTGTGAGGCATTTGCAAAAGGCGCATTAAGAGGCGCAAGAGGAAATTCCGGAGTCATAACATCACAAATTGTGAAAGGTATGTGCTCAGTGCTAAAAAATGTTGAATCGATTACCACTAAAAATTTTGCAAAGGCAATGACCGAAGGTGCAAAAGTTGCATACAAAGCTGTCACAAAGCCAAAAGAAGGCACAATCCTTACTGTTATAAGGGTTATGAGTGAACAAGCTGTTGAGATAGCCAAAAAGGTAAGTGACCTTGAAGAGTTTTTTAAACGTGTTCTTGAAAAAGGTGAAGAAACACTTCAACAAACGCCAGAAATGCTTCCAGTTCTTAAAAAGGCAGGCGTTGTCGACTCTGGTGGTAGAGGGCTGATTGTCATATTTACAGGCTTTTATAAAGCTCTTATTGGTGAAACAGATTTTTCAAATATCACATTCAGTGATGGACAACCAGTTCAAACGGCTGATGATGTCATTGCTGATATCAATAACTTGGCTGAAATTGAATACGGCTATTGCACAGAGTATATGATTATCAATATGAATAAAAAGACAACCGAGGCCGATATTGAAAAGCTTAAAGAAAAGCTTATGGCAATTGGTGATTCTGTTTTGTGTATTGGTGATTTGTTGCTTGTTAAAGTTCATGTTCACACAAACCAACCAAACTTGGCTCTTGGTTATGCGCTTGAACTTGGTGAACTATATAACTTGAAAATTGAGAATATGCGTGAGCAAAACCGTCAATTGAAGAAAAAAGCAGGTCAAAAACAAGAAAACTTGAAAGAGCTTGGCATGGTTTCAGTTGCCCCAGGAAAAGGCATAGCAGACCTTATGAAAGACCTTATGATTGATGAAATTATTCAAGGTGGACAAACAATGAATCCAAGTGCAGCAGACATAGCACAGGCAGTTGATAAAGTCCCAGCAAAAACAGTTTTTGTGTTTCCAAACAACAAAAACATAACGCTCGCATGTGAGCAAGCAAAAGGACTTACAACCAAAAATCTAATTGTTATCCCAACAAAGAACATACCTGAGGGAATTTCAGCATCACTAGCATTTAACCCAGAGGGCACGATTGAAGAAAACACAGAAAGTATGAACAATGCTTATAAAAATGTGAAGAGTGCTTCGGTAACTTATGCGGTTAGAGCAACACACGTTGATGGCTTTGATTTGTCTGTTGGTGAAATTATTGGACTTGATGATAAGAGAATTTTGGCAAAAGGTGACCTTGTTGGTCCAACAACAGAAGACCTTGTCAGTAAGATGATTGATGAAAGTGTTGTAAGTATCACACTATTTTATGGTGAAGATGTCAATCAGCAAGACGCAGAGGCACTTCGTGACACGCTTGCAAATAAATATCCAGAGTGTGAAGTCACCATTATAGATGGTGGTCAACCAGTTTATTACTATATTATATCAATGGAATAATAAAAATCCACCAGCCTAGCTGGTGGTTTTTTGTAATATAAAACCCCCAGATAGTCTGGGGGTTAATTTTAGGTTTACCGATGAACAAAATTTCTCCTTTTGT
>CALWTI010000015.1 GCA_944384425.1 uncultured Clostridia bacterium
CCCCAGATTGACCACACACAAAGCGCCTTTCTAGTATATCGAGCTATTCAAAATCAAAAAGATAATTTTATTTGTTTTTCAAAAACCTTAAACACTGGGCTTGTTGAAAAAATAAAAAATTCGCTTGCACTTTTAAGGTCGTCAAATGTTGAAGCGAAAGACTTGGACAGTTTAAATACAGATGATGTCAATTTGCAAAACAAAATTCACGACCTAAGACTTGTGCTTGAAGAATATGAAAAACTTATTGACTTTCGACTTGACGCCACAAATGTTTTGAAAACTTTTTCAAACTTAATTGAAAATACGCATATGTATGATGACTACAACTTTTATTTTTGTGGTTTTGAAAGTTTTACTGCGCAGGGCTATGACATTGTGAAAAAAATTTGCAAGGTGGCAAAAAATGTCACAATAGGTGTTATCACTCCAACCAAATTTTCAAACAAAAACATCTATGATGACGAAATGCAAAAAGTTCTCATGGCATTTTTAGATGAAAATAAAATTGAATACACTTTAAAAAGCGTGGAGCCAAAATTTGACGGCGACAATGATGCAATATACAAAAACCTATTTGGTCACAGCATAAAAAAACAAGACCTAAAAACAACTGTGATTTCTTTTCCTAAAAAAGAAGACGAGATTGAAAATATTGCAATGCAAATAGCTTACAATGCAAAAAATGGGCTTAAATATAACGAGATGTGTGTGGCGACAAGCAGTACATATTTTCCACTTATTGAAAATATATTTTCTGAGTACAAAATAAGCTATTATATTGACGATAAAATGTCGCTTGGCAATTCGCCAATATATAATTTTATCAAATGTATATTTGAACTTTTGACCGATAGATTTGAAAAAGAAAATATAATCAATTTAATTGAAAGTTATTTTTTTGATATCGATAGGCAAAAAAAATATGAAATAATAAATTATGTAAGAGAAAATAATATTAAATACAAAAAAATAACGAAAATATATGACTTTGATGAAAAAATAAAATATATTTTTGAAAAATTAAATAATTTAAAAATAAAAGAAAAATTTGAATATTACATACAATTTTTAAATGAAATTTTCGAGTATTTTAACTTAGAAGATAAGCTTGCACAAATAAGCCAAAGTTTCAAAGACAGTGGCGATTTGCAACTTGAAAAAGTGTATGTGCAAATTTATGATAAAATAGATACATTAAATAAAAAAATATGTGATATTTTGGGTGAGCAAGAAATATCTTTAAAAGACTTTGTTGACTTTTATGATAACGCATTGAAAAATATCAATATAAGCAAAGTGCCACTAAGCGTTGACAGTGTTTTTGTTGGCGATATTTGCAAAAGTTTTTTTGAGCCAAAAAATATCATGTATGTTATTGGTGCTACAAGTGAAATGCCAACAAAAATTAAAGATGAGAGCTTGATTTTGGACGGTGATATAGAAAAATTGAATAGTATGGTCAATATCAGTCCAACAGTTAAAGTCATAAACAAGAGAAACAAGTTCAGACTTTTTGACTCGCTTTTAATGGCAAAAGAGCATGTGATAACTTATCCACTTTTTGATGAAGATGGCAAAAAAATTGTAAATTCAACTTTTGTTGATGACCTAGTGATGCTTGGGGCAAACACCACGACAAACGAGGAGTATAAACTTAGCGAAGATATTGAAAGTTTGAAGCTTCACGCTCCAAACAAAGTTGTGGCAAGAAAGTATATTGAAAATTCAAAAGCAGGTGCAGACATTAAACAAGCACTAAAAACTTTGGGTGAAGATGTTGAGTACACTCCAAAGCAGTTTTTCGTGTCTAGCGCAAAGACTATGCTAAAAAATAACAAAATCAAGATAACTCAACTTGAAAGTTATTACACATGTCCATTTAAACACTTTGTTTCATATGGATTGAAACTTGTTGAGAACAAAGACGGCGAGATGCGACAAAATGACTTTGGTAATTTTTTGCATGATTTTTGCAACAACCTTATCAGAAGTGCGAAAAAAAATATTGGCGAATATGACGAAAGTGAGCTTGAAGCGCTCATTTTGAATTGTTTTGACAATCTCATAAAAAGCGAAAAATACTTTTTGTTAAACGACGAAGAAAACGAACTTTCAAAGCAAATACTAAAAAGTGAAGCCATTAGGTTTGGCAAGTTTTTAAGTTACGAACAAAAAAAATCTGATTTTAAAATTTACAAAACAGAATATAAGTTTGATAGTGATCTAAGCGTCACAATTGACGATAAAGATTTTTCACTTGTCGGAATAGTGGACAGGGTGGACAAGTTTGAAGATTATTATTCTGTAATAGACTACAAAACTGGCTCGCTTGCCTCAAACAA
Source organism: uncultured Clostridia bacterium (assembly GCA_944384425.1). GTDB lineage: Bacteria > Bacillota > Clostridia > Christensenellales > UBA1242 > UBA5893. The sequence goes on from CALWTI010000015.1 coordinate 2,346, forward strand.
TGCACAAATTGCAAACCTTTATTATGGTACCAAAATTCAGGTTTATGTCTATCTTAAAGCACTCACAAAGAAATTTAACGGCAAGGCTTTTGGTGCGTTTTACTTGCCAATAACAAATGCCTTTTTGGACGACGATAGTGACGCATATAAACTAAACGGCTATTTTTTGGACGATGTTGAACTTTGCGAGCATGCTGATTTAGATTTAAAAGATAATTATAAAAGCAAACTTTTTGAAGCATCTTTTTCGACCAGCAAAGAGAATATGAAAAAGGGTATAAAAAAATTACTGTCCAAAAAGAAAGTGAAAAAAGAAGACTTTGAAGCAATGCTTGACTATTCATTGGATATTGTCAAACAGGGCGTCAAAGAGATAATTAGCGGTAGCATATCTCCATCACCAATAAAAGACGGATGTAATTTTTGTGCCTATAAAGATATTTGTGGACATGACCAAAGTGTATACAGAAAGAAAACGCTAAAAGTTACTCCATCAACTTTTACGGAGGCGACAAATGAGTGAAATAAAAAAGATACAAGAACAAGAAGATGTAATAAATTCTCTTGACCAAAACCTTGTTGTGTCGGCTTCGGCGGGCAGTGGAAAGACCAGCGTGATGATTAGAAAAATTGTTGACTATATCCTAAACCACGACATAAAAGTCAAAGATATACTTGTTTTGACATATACAAACTTTGCAAGCGAAGAGATGAGGCAAAGGCTTGTGTCTTCACTAAAAGAAGTTGCACCAAATAGGCAAGATATTTTTGAACAGCTTGACGATTTGCCACTTGCAGACATTTCAACTTTTGATAGTTTTTGTCAAAAAATTGTCAAGAAGTATTTTTATGCGATAAACATTGACCCTTCATTTTCTGTGCTTGACAACGCCTTGCAAACAATTTATCAAAACAGGGCATTAAAAAACGCCATTGATGTTTATAGGGAGAAAAATCCAGAGAGATATTTTTCACTATTTAATTGTTTTGCAGATAACAGAACTGACAAAAATATATATGACTTAATTTTGTCTATATATAATTTCTCGTGTTCAATAATTGATTTTGAAAAATTTAAAGATAATGCGCTTAGTCTTTTCGAAAATGATAAGGCAGAAAAAATATATAAAAATTTCATAAATTACAAACTTAGTTATGTTGTTAAAAACTTGACTTCACTTCATAAGGCTTGTCAAAGTTTGGAGCTTGAAAAACATTGCAAATACATTGTTTCACTTTTGGTGTTTGCAAAATTTTTGCTTGAAAACAACGATTTTGAAAAAATTATCGACTATTGCACATCTCAAACTTTTCCAACAAAGCCAGGCGTGAGCGATGAGTATATGGACAAAATAGTTGTTCAAAAAGACATCTTAAAGTCAGTTGTCGACACGCTGAAAGGTTATGTGAACGGTGAGGTGTATTTAAAGTCCAAACAGTACTGTAAAGACAACACAACAACACTTCTTGACCTAGTGAGTGAATTTGAAAAGCAGTATGACGCAATAAAAAAGCAAAAAAATTTGTATGATTTTAACGATATTGAAAGGTTCACCATATCAATTTTGGAGCATGAAGACATAAATAGCCAAGTCAAATCTAAGTACAAAAAGATTTTTGTTGACGAGTTTCAAGACGCCAACTTAATTCAAGAAAAAATATTGTCACTAATAAAGTCAGAGGACAACTTGTTCTTGGTTGGCGATTTAAAGCAGGCGATTTATGGTTTTAGACAGTCAAACTCAAAAATATTTGAAAGGGTGATAAAAGACTACGAAAAAGAAAACAAAACTTCTGGCAAAAGTAACGCACTTAAACTTAACTCAAATTTTAGGACTTCAAAATATATTTTGAATTTTGTCAATGAAATTTTCTCTCAAATAATGACACAAAAAAGTGCGCACCTAAACTACGAAAAAGATGCACTATTAAACCCACTTGCCGAATTTTTGGACGAAGATTACAATGTTGAGCTTGATATTGTGTATGATGACACCGAACAATCTGACGAAAAAGTCAAAGGCGTGTATAGCGTGAGTGAAGATATGCCATACATTTCAAATTCAGACAAAGTTGAAGCAATGGCAGTCGCAGAAAAAATCAGTACGCTTTTAGGTCAAAAAATTTACGACATAAACAAAAAAGAGTACAGAGATGTGAAATACAGCGACATTTGTGTGCTTTTTAGAACACGCAGTCAAGAGGCGCAATTTGTTGAAGTTTTTGGCGAATATGGCATTCCGCTCATTGAAAATTCAAATCTTGACCTTGAACAAACCTATGATGTTAAAGTGCTTATAAACGCAATAAAAATTTGCGAGAATTTTAACGACGACTACACTCTTGCAAGTGTTATGATGTCGCCACTATTTGATTTTTCTAGTGATGAAATGCTGAAAATTAGACAGCAAGATAAATCTACTTTTTATGAGTGTGTGAAAAGTTATGATTTTGAAGATGACATTAAACAAAAGATAGACAGTATGCAAAGCACTCTTAAAAAGTTTTATGACGACTACACATTTAAAGGTCTATATTTTGCACTAACCAAGCTTAACAACATAACAAACTACACATACAAACTGTCATATCTTAGCAATGGACTATCAAGAAAAAACAATGTTTTGATGTTCATATCTTCATTTGTCAACTCGTCTTTTAACTTTGCTGTGGGTAGCTATATATCATTTTTGAAACAAAACACAAGAAATTTAAAAGTGACAAGCGAGGCGTCGTCTTTTGATTGTGTGACGCTTACCACCATGCATGCAAGTAAAGGTCTTGAATGGCCAATAGTTTTTTGTGTTTCGCTTGGTCAAGATTTTAACAAGTCGCCAAAGACTTCAAAAGTTATGCTAAATGAAGAACTTGGAATTGGAATAAAATATTTTGATGAACTTTCTAGAAAAAAATACGAAAGCATATTTTATGATGTAATTAAACAAAAAAATGCCGAAGATGACTATGCCGAAAAATTGAGACTTTTGTATGTTGCGCTAACGCGTGCAAAAAATAAACTTATTTTAATAGGTTCGACAAATAAACTAAGTTATGAAAAATTCAAGAGTGAACATGAAATACTTTCTCAAAGAACATATCTTGACCTTATTGTGCGAAGTTTGGACAACAAAAGTATTGAGAATTTAAACAATCAAAAAAGTTGCAATATGTTTAAAAATGAAAAGCTTGTTTTGAATGTATTGTGTCAAAGTGCATTTTCTGGGCAAAAAGAGCAAAAAATAAGTGCTTTAAATGCTGGGGAGGACCTAGGACTTAGTGAATATATTAAACTTGATTACAAAAATCAACTTCAAACTTCTATCGCTCAAAAAAACTCGGTTTCAAGTGTGCTTAAAGATGAGTATGAATACACAAGTCAAAATTTTCAGCCACATACGCTCAAACTTGATGAACATTTGAGTACTCAAAACCCTGCTGAAATTGGTATTGTGTATCACAAGATTTTGGAAAGTATAAATTATGATAACGACATAGATGATAGTGTTATAGAAAGCATTATCTCAAATATAAACTCACAAAAAATATACGACCAAAATGTGCTAAATGCAGTTGATAAAAACCTTGCATTAAAAAATGCACTCATTGTGCAAAAACTTGCAAAAGGGCATGTTGTGCTAAAAGAACATAGCTTTGTTATGCAACTACCATACAGTGAAATTGAAAATTCGACGGCGAAAGAAAAAGTGCTTGTCCAAGGCGTTTGCGACCTTGTGATAAAAGATGATGATGGGGCAATTTTGGTTGATTACAAATTTTCTTCAAAGACGCCCAAAAGCCTTTTAAAAACATATAATAAACAACTTTATTTATATAAACTTGCCATTGAAAAAGGGCTGTTTTGTCCTGTGAAAAAGGTGTATATTTTGAGTTTAAAATCTGCACAACTTATTGAAGCGATATTGCATAAATAATGTCAATTATTTGAAAAAATAAATATTAAAAAAATATTCAAAAAAAATAATAAAAAAAATAAAAAAAATATTAAAAAATATTAGTTAAAAAAATCACAATGTGATATACTACACTCGAAAAATGTAAAAAAAGGGGAAGTATATCATGCTTTTAAGTGTTATTAGTGATGTAACAAATTTCTTGTATAGAGTAATACAAGACAGCCTTAGCGTTGATATCATCTTTTATCTTGCAGTTGGATTCACCGCACTCATGATGATTATTTTTATGCTAAAATCACGCTTCGCATATGAAGGGAGACTTGAAAGGTCACTTGAAAAATTAAATAGGTGGCTTTATTCTCATCAACAAATTGATGAGTCAAATTTGGTGGAGTTTAATCGTCTTATCAAAAAAACTCCAAGACTTTTAAGATATCATTGGCAACAATATATGCTTTATCGTGAGCATGAGCCAAGCCATTATCTTAGTATGTACAACCTTATTGAAAAACCTCTTCACACAAGTGGTTATGTTTCAAACATCAAGAATTTTATGGGTATTTCAATACTAACAATGCTTTTGTCATTCCTTTTGACATTGATTAGTTTCAATGGAACACTCACTGTAACATCAATAACAACATCACTTGTTTCACCACTTGCTGTGTTACTACTTTCAGTGATTTTTGTTATAATGCTTCGTGCGTCACAAAACTTTAATTTATCTAGCCTTTATCAAGGACTTCATATCTTTGATAGATACATAGACAAGGCATCAACAACAATACCAAAATATGTCGACTTTGAAATTTTGTTCACACGCAAAGAAATTCGTGGAGGAATACCTGTACTTAATGAATATCTTGAAAAGCGTGCGAGACAAGAAGCCGAAGAGCTTGAACGCGCTCGTCAAAATGCAGTTGAGCATGAACAATACAACTTTGAAAACGCAGGAATTGATGGCTCACTTATTTTGGATAGAGCGATGAAAGAGTCCGAGATATTCTTAAACACTAGACAAAGAATATTATCTCAGGTTCAACAACTTGAAAGCGAAATTGATTCTTTGAAGAGAAATTACGAGAACACTTCAAAAGACTATCAAAGAAAGCTTCAAGCAAGTAAAGAAAACATTGAAAGACTTCGTCAGCAACAAGAAGAATCAACAAACCGTATTGAAGTCAACTACATAAGGAAGCAACAACAAGACGAAATCAAAAAGCAAGAACAACTTGAAAAAGACCAAGATGATGCAACAGTTCGTTACGACCAAGAAACTGCAACACTCAAAGAGCAGATAGAAAAACTCAGAGCGGAGCGTGATGAGAAAAAGCAATATGTTACAAACGCTATGATGAGCGAGTATGACACATTCTCAACAAAAGTTTACAAAGCAATTTTGAGCGATGTTCAAGCAAAGCATAAAGAAGAAGTTGACCAGCTTGCATCTGAAAAAGAAGAAGCAATAAAAGAACTCGAAAAAGAGAAAGAAATCAACTCCATTAAAGACGGCGTTATTGACGACCTTAGACAGCTTATTCATAAAGAAGAAGAGCAAAATCCTCAAATAGAGCAAGAAGAGCAAAGCGTTGAAGCTAAGGCTCAAAAAGAAGAGGACAAGGTTGAGGGTGTTCAAGAAGAAAAAGTAGAAGACCAAACAACTTTAGAGCAAACATCAGATGAGGTTGAAGAAAATAAACCACTTGAAGACCAAATTGCAATAGACAGTGTTGAACTTGGAGAAAAAGAACAACCACAAGAAGAGCAAACAGCAGAAGCTACCGAAGCACAACCAGAAGATAGTGCTGACGAGCAAGCACAACAAGAGCAAGCAGAAGAACAGCCACAAGGCATTTATGACGAAAACGGATATTTCTGGTATGAAGATGGTACATACTACGATGATAAGGGTCTATACCATGCTCTTGATGGTAATGTCTATGACCAAAATGGCAACCTTGTTGAAAAAGCACCAGTAGAAGAGGCAAGTGAAGGCGAAGGCGAGAAAGACAACGAAACACCAAAAGCAGAAGAAGAGCCAAAAGCGGAAGAACCAAAAGTTGAACAAAAAGAAGAACAACCAACCGAAGCAGAAAAAGTAGAAGAAAAGCAAGAAGAAGTAACTAAGCCGTCGGTTGAAGAAAAAGCTGAAGAAGAGGAAGCTACAAAAGAAGACGAAGCCACTGAAAAACCAGTAGAACAAGAAGAAAAGGCTGAACAACCAGACTTAAAAGTCGAAGAAGAACCAGCCGAGGCAGAGGAATCTCCAGCTGAAAAGGTTGAAGAGAGTAAGTCTGAAAAAGAGGAGTTGCCTAGCGAAAAGCTAGAATCCGAGGCAAAAGCCACCGATGCAAGTGTGGCAGTGGTGACGGGCGAACAAGAAAAACCACAAGATATTGAGGAAAAGCCAAAGGCAAAGCGTGGCAGGCCAAGAAAAACACAAACAGAGCCTAAGGAAGACTCAGCTCCTAAAAAACGCGGTAGACCACGCAAGAGCACAACATCACAGCCAGTAAAGAAAACAACGGGCAAACGCGGTAGACCAAGAAAGATTCAAGTTGAAGAAGATGTAAGTCAGCCAGCTAAAAAGCGTGGCAGGCCAAGAAAAACAACCTCGTCAGCAAGCAGTCCAGCAAAGACCACAACAGGTAAGCGTGGTAGACCAAGAAAGTCAACCACAGCATCTACTCCAAAAAAGACTTCAACAGGAAAACGCGGAAGACCAAGAAAGACCACAACCACTCCAGTAAAGACAACAACGGGCAAGCGTGGCAGACCAAGAAAAAATCAAGATGAGCTAACGGCAATTAGCAATCAAATAATTGAAGAAAGCAATCGTTTGATGGAACAACAAAACGAACTCAATAGGCAACTTGGTGAAACTTTGCAACAAATCAAAGAACAACATGAAAAGGCAGCACAAGAAAATCAATTAAGTGCTGAGCCACAAGAAGTTGAAAGTTTGGAGCAAAAGCCAGAAGAACTATCGGTCAGTGTTCAAGAGGGCGTGACTGAGCCTACTGAACAATCAGTAGAGCAGGGTGCAGAAGTGCAACCAGTTCAAGAAGAGCCTGCCCAAAAGATAGAACAAACAGTGGTAGAAGAAAAACCTGAAACAAATCAGCCACAAAGTCAAGAACAAACTGAAGAAAAACCTATTGATATCTTAGCAGAAGTATCCGAAGAGCCAAAGACCGAGGAGCAACCTGAAGTTTCACAATCATTAGAGAAAGAAGAAACGCAAAGCAAAGGCGAAGCTGAAACTTTATCGACCAGTGAAAACGAAGGTGAAGCGAAAGAAGAAAGCAAGAAAGACAAAAAGAGAAGACGTGGCAGAAGGTAAAAAAATACAAAAAGGCAGATAGTGAATAGCTATTTGCCTTTTTTGTCTTTCAAGCGTCAAATTAAAAACAATGTTGATTTTGTGACGAAACTGTGGTACTATATACGCAAGGAGAAAAATAATGTCAAAAACGGGATTTTTTAATAAAAAATTCATAATTATCACATTGTCAATTTTGGTAGTCATTGCAATAGTTGTGGGGTGCATACTTTTGTTTAGACCAAAAGTTGATTTAAAAGCTCCATATAACGACACTTATTCGCTTGTTTATGATGAAGATTTTAATTATGTGATTGAGCAAAATAAAAACATATATGAAATAATGGACACTTTAACAAATGTTGAAAGCGAAAATTATGAAACAGTTAAACAAACTTTTAGTGATATAAATAGTCTTAGTGACAGCATTTTGAGTCAAAAAGAATTTTTGCTTGAAAACTTACTTTTTACAGTTGACAAAGATGGTAAGATGCTTGACCTTCAAAAGTCCGTTAGCCAAAAAAGAGATGAACTAACGCAAAACATTGAAGACTGCAAGACTTATATTGACCAGTATTTAACAGTTGAGGCTACTGGCAAATATCCTGATGACGATGCTACTTTTGGTTATATTGAAAATTATTATGGATATTACACTACTTTTTCACTTAATTTAACCAATTATTTCAAACTCATTTCTGATGTTTTTGAAAATTATTTGACTGACACATTTGCAGTCAACTCACTATCAAAAGCAAATATAAAGTCTTTAATGTATTGGGCAGACAAAGTGTGCGATAATTTAAAAAATTCAGATGTTGACAAACAGGCCTTGACTTTGGCTACTCAAAAAGTTGCCCATTTTGAAAGCTCAATGGTGATAAATGATAAATCTTATTTTAATAATACAAAGTATTATGATGGACTTTTATCAAACTTTAACAACCTTGATTTTAATGCCATAATTGATAATCTTGCAAAAAATACTTTTGACGAATATGTTGCATCTTTACAAGGCGAGCAAAATGCAAGTGCTTTGGCACTTAAAAACAATTTCTATTTGGTTTAAAGAGGTGAGATATGCGAAAAGTTAAAAATATTATTGTGGTTTTTGTTTTGCTTATGGTGACTGCTTTTGGGTTTGTTGGATGTGGCGAAGAAGTTGACACAAACTTTTATGTTAAGACAAGTACCAAATTTAGCGATTTTATTGAAACCATTTGTTTGAATTCTGAATACCAAAATGGTGTGGCATATGAAGATAGGGTAAGTGGAATTTTGACAAAAATAAAAAATGGTACATTTGATGATGAAAATGGAAATCTTTATTTGGAACTAGAAACTGTGTATGATTCAATATTTGTTTCTTCATTTCATTTTTTGCAAGCTTTTAGTCTAACGTTAAGCGTGGCACCAAGCCAAGAAAATTTGACTGTTGATACTCAAAAAGAATATGTAAATTTTGAAAAACAAATAGATACTGTGCTAGATGGTATTGAGCAATTTAAAACATCATTACATCAATTTGATATTCAAGTAAACATTCAAAATCCTTTTGATTTGTCATCATTGCAAGCCTTGAAAAATTATAAGAGAGATTTCATTGATTTGTGTCTCAAAATTGTTGACCTTGACAATATGTTTATATCATTGTGCGAAAAATATGTGTTTACTTCATACTCAACATTTGTTGACCAAAATGGTGCATATATTGAATTAAACGACACTGAACTAAGAAATCAAAAGAATTTGGCAAATCTAAAAAGTGTAGTTGCGACAATAACTCCTGCCATTGAATACTTAAACGCGTTTGACGGCAGTTATGTGGCACTTGCTAATGACAAACTTTTCACCACACTTGACGATTATTCAAAAATAAATATCGCAAGTGAATCTTCGACACAGACTGCAACAGTTGAAGAATTGCAACAATTTTTGACAGTTTATAATTATTATCAAAACGATGTTGAATTGTTTTACACAAGTCTTGACAATGTGGACTTTCATGATTTTGCAAAATGCGACTTTGACCCAACTATTTATGCAAAAGATGATGAGCAAAGTTTTGCATATGCATCTAAAATATTGACATTTATAGACCAGAGTGTGCGAAATCTTTATAATGTAAACAGTGCACTTTGTGCGTAAGAAAACCACTGTAAAGTGGTTTTTTTATAAATGTTTTATACACTAATAATAAATTTAGTTGTTTTATAGTTTTAATTTAATGTTGATTTGTTAAACAAAACAATCGGTGAGTTGTTCAAAATGCAATTTGTATGCATTTGAATTGACTTTATTTTCTTGATGTTATAGTATAATGGCATGAAGAGATTTATTTGGTCATTTGCGGTTATTATTATTTGTCTTTCAATTTTGCTTATGGCAATTATTTTTAAATATTATTAAAATTCGCAAAAAAAATGCAAAAAAATGCAAAAATTTCAAAACATTTCGCAAATTTTTGTCAAATTGCCTTTGCACATTCTTGAAAAACAACATGATATGATGTATATTTATTGAGAGGAAAATTTATGGAAAACATTAAGAAACTTATTCAAAAATATGGTTTAATTAAAGAGGGCGATGTTGTCGGCGTCGGCGTCAGTGGTGGCAAAGACAGCATGGCACTTTTGCATTATCTTAATTCTATTTCACGCGATATGGGCTTTGAAGTTGTTGCAATCACAATTGACCACTGTATTCGTGAAAATAGTGCACTTGATGCTATGTTTGTCATGGACTATTGTAAAAATAACAGAATACGAGCATACAAATTCAAAATTGATGTACCAGCACTCGCAAAGGAGAAATCTCTTTCGCTTGAAAGTGCAGGGCGTGAAGCAAGATTTGGAGTTTTTAACTCACTGATTAGCCGTGGGACTGTTGACAAAATTGCACTTGCTCATCACCAAAGCGACCAAGCTGAAACTGTGCTTATGCACTTGTTCCGTGGAAGTGGAGTAAGTGGGCTTAAAGGCATGGGGCTTGTTCGTGACAATGTGTTTATTAGACCAATGCTGAAAACTGACGAAAAGACGATTTGGAAGTATGTTCTTGACAATGACATTGAGTATCGTGAAGACGAAAGCAATCAAGAAAATGAATACAATAGAAATTATATAAGAAATGTTATTATGCCACTTATTGAAAAACGCTGGCCAAATGCCATTCAGTCAATACTTAACTTTGCAGACTTAGCTAGCCGTGACGATGAGTACATAAATTCGCAAGTTCCAACTGATGCCTTTATTATTAAAGAAAAAGAAGTCAAAATTCCACTTACATACTTTGTATATCCAACTCCAATAGTTTCAAGAATGATAACTCGTGCGCTTGGCTATATTGGTGTCAATAAAGATATTGAAAGCAAACATATCGATATGATTATTTCATTTGCAAATAGTGCTGAAAATGGCAAGAGAATTGATTTGCCACTCAAAGTTAGTGCACACAAAGAATATGACTATGTCACATTAACCAACAAGCAGAAAAAAGAAGTCGTATTTGAAGAAAAACATAAGCTTGGCACAATAGTCGTACCAAACTATGGAAAAATAATAACCAAAAAAGTTGATAAATGTGACAGCGACAATAGACTTTATTATGATGCTGACAAAGTCCCAAAGACTGCAAAATGGCGTTTTAGACATAGTGGAGATGTGTTTGAGAAATTTGGCGGGGGAAAAAAGAAGCTTAAAAGTTATTTGATTGATAAGAAGATACCTGCAAGACTTCGTGAGTATTTGCCACTACTATGCGATGAAAATGAGGTGTATATCATACCAGGTGTTGAGATATCTGACAAAATAAAAGTCACAGACAAAACCAAAAGAATTTATTGCATAGCAGAAGAAAGAGAGTAAGATGTTTGATAAAAAAAAATGTCCACGATGTGGCGAAAAAGCACCTAAAAATGCGGTCAAATGCTCATATTGTGGGCTTGTTTTTGAAAGGCTGAAATGGGCGACGAATAGTGCTGGAAAAAAAATGTTACATCTTGGCAAAAAAAATAAAGTTGTGTACACAACCGAAATGCCAAGCGACCTAAAACGCTATAAAGTCCTTCTTATGTGCATATTTTTAGGACTTTTTGGCGGGCATTGCTTTTATGTTGGAAGAATAAAAAAGGGCATTGTTATGCTATGCTTTGGAACTGTTTTTCTTGTCGGAGCAATCCTTAGCATAAACAACTTGATTCCTGTTAGCATAGGAACAATTATTTATTTGATTGTGGGTGCTTTGGGTATCATGTGGATTTTTGATATTGTCAACATATGCGTGAAAAAATTCAAAGTGCCTGTTTCAATTGAACTTGTGGAGGAAAAATGAAAACTGTTGTTGTTGGTATAAGTGGCGGAGTGGACTCTGCTGTCAGTGCATACCTTTTGAAACAACAAGGATATAACGTCATTGGACTTTTCATGGTGAACTGGGAAGAAGATGACGACGACGGCGTTTGCACTTCAAAATTGGACTATGAAGATGTCAAGCGCGTGTGTAGTGCTATTGGCATACCATATTACACTGTCAACTACTCAAAACAGTATTATGACAGAGTTTTTACTTATTTTTTGGAGCAGTACAAAAAGGGCAACACGCCAAACCCAGATGTTCTTTGCAACCGTGAAGTCAAATTTGGGCCTTTTTTGGACTTTGCAAAAAAAATAGGTGCAGACTACATTGCAACAGGACACTATGCAAAAAAAGAAGAGAAAGACGGTGAGTATTATTTACTAAAAGCACACGACAAAAACAAAGACCAATCATATTTTTTGAATCAACTAAGTCAAGACCAGTTGAAATATGTCTTGTTTCCACTTGCCGATATAGACAAGCCAAAGGTGCGTGAAATTGCCGAAAAACTTAATTTTAGCAATGCACACAAAAAAGACAGTACAGGTATTTGCTTTATTGGTGAACGAAATTTTAGAAAGTTTTTGAAAGGCTTTTTGCCAGCAAAAGCAGGTGTCATAAAGACGCTAGACGGCAAAGTTGTCGGCAAACACGAAGGCGTTATGTATTACACTCTTGGTCAAAGGCGTGGTCTTGGAATTGGTGGGAAAAGCGATGGCAATGGGGAAAGATGGTTTGTTGCTGACAAAGATGTTAAAAACAACATACTCTATGTGTCGCAAGGTGAAGGCGAAGAGCTTTTTTCAAGTGGGCTTGTGAGCGGGAAATTCAATTTCATACCACATCGCCCAAAAGATGATGAATTTGACTGCTATGCAAAATTTAGGTATCGTCAGCCTGACCAAAAAGTGCATGTGAAAATTGTTGACGACCATATTGAAGTGACTTTTTATGAGCGTCAGCGTGCAGTCACTCCTGGTCAATATGTGGTTTTGTATGACGGCGAAACATGCCTTGGTGGTGGCGAAATTGAAAAAGTAATTAAATAAAATAAAAATTGAAAGCGGTATTTATTATCGCTTTTTTACTGCATTCTTTAATTTTTGTCACAAAAGTTTGAAAGAGAGGTTTTTGTTACTTAAAATTGGGTGAAAAGGAGTTATTATGGAAACAACACTTGCCCAATTAAAAACACAAATTGATGAACTTGAAAAAAGAATAAAAGCACTTTCAAATCAAGTTACAACTCAGGGCTATATGACAGGACTAAAAACTTGTCTTGAAAATATTCAATCACTTTTTACAACATATCAAGAACAATTAAATAAACACCTTGAAGATTATAAAACGCACACCGATGCCTATGATTTGCATATTGCAGATTATGAGCAGATTACAGAGACTGTTGAAAGTATAGAGAGCCAAATTTCTTCAATATCATCGACACTTTCTGGACTATCAAATGTTTCGGATGACATTGAAGACATCAAGGGAGACATAAACACAATAAACACAGCACTTTCAGCACTTGATGGCGTGACGCAAGACATATCTAGTCTTGAAAGTGCAGTCGCGACAATAAATGGTACACTTAGTGGACTATCTGATTTTTCAACAGACATTTCAAATCTCAAAAGTGATGTCGAGGAAATAAATTCAACGCTTTCAAATATGGGCGGAGTAACTACTGACATTGAAAGTTTGCAAAATGACATCGACTCAATAAACTCGACACTAAATAGCATGTCAACAGTATCTCAGGACATTGAAGACATTGAAGATGACATAACAGTTATAAATTCGAACATATCGAGTCTTTCATCGTCAATAGGTGACCTTCAAGATGCTGATACTTTACTTAGTTCACGCATAACAACACTTGAAAACTCATCAAGCAGTGGCTCAGGTGGGCAAACAGGTGGAGATGGCACAGAAACGACAACAAAGCAAATGGTTTGGCAAAAAGATAGCACTTGGGGATATGTTCACCAACCAGATTCAAGTAATTATTCCACCCCAAAATGTCAGTTTGCTTGCGAACCTAACACAAGGGTAGTCCTTTCTTTCAATATTGATGGTTCAGTAATAACTGAGTCGTCAGCTTCAATGGAAAAAATCGTAAGCTTTTATGTTAATGGTGTAAAAGTAAGAGATTTTCATTTTAATTCATCACCACCTGATTTTCAATTTTCTTGCACTTATAATTTCATACCTCAAAGACCTTATAATTATTTTTCTGTTTATGTTTGGGTTGGCCAATTGCATAGAGTAAAAAGTTATACCCTTTCTGTTGAGGGGATGAATGTTCAAATTTTAAATAAAGATTTACCTCTCAAAATAGGATGCTTTAATGACCATTATTACGTTTTAAGAAAAGATAATTCAAATAATAGTATTTATTATGCTATTATGGAAAAAGATAGTTTAACTGCTGCAACTTCAAGTATGACCGAAGTAAAATACACTAAATTGCCTTGTGGGCTTGCTTATGCTGCACTAGTCCCTACGACAGAGGTTGTTGATGGTTTGGTTCAATTTGATACAGGATATACCAATCAATTCAAAATAGTTGGCGTTGATGGTACCAAGGACCATAGAATTGTTATACTTACGTATGAAAATAATCAATGGGAAATTTATGCTAAATTTGATAGTTTAAACACCACGAGTGCCGAGTTTATTTACGGTGGCGTAGGAAAACCGAGCGACATTACAGTGCCAGATTTTACACCAAATGGTGATGTTATATGGTGCGTTGATGTCGATGGTTGGGTTGCTGTTGTTGGTGGAGGGTGTGAGTCTTATCAGACATATTTTTCTCTTAATGGTGAAGATTTGTATGAGTCGAGATTTCGTATGGGAACAGTTGTTCAAAACATCAACAACAAGATTGGTCAGCCTTCCGCATTTCATGGGTATGTCGTTTTAGATACAACAACAATGAAAAACTTGTATTTACCAGACTATTTGTCTGACTACTCGGTTGAGTTGCCTGAGGGTGGCAATGTTACTGCCTATTATCAAACAGACGGCTCTATAAATGTTTATATAAACAGAGGTATTGATGTATATAAATATGTTCTTCAAAAAAATTCATCAGGACAATATGAACTAGGTAGCACTGTTACAAAAATTGAAAATATTACAAGGTATGAAGAACTTTATGACGGCAGTTGCATTGTATATCGTGATATGGATTGGGAGATAAAATTCTATTAAAAGTATAGTTTGTAAATTGAAAAGCATACTAAAAGTATGAGAAGTTACAAAACTGCTGTTGAATTTGGAGTTGTTTATATTCCCATAGAACTTTACTTATGCGTTAAATCAAACGACATAGGCTTTAATCTTTTATACAAAAAAAATCACCAAAGAATAAAATACAAAAAAACTTGTGAAGATTGTCCAAACAACATAAAAAACGAGGACATTGTCAAAGGTTATGAGTATCAAAAAGGCAAGTATGTCACTTTGAGTCAAAAAGAAATTGACGATTTAAAGTTAAAAAAAGAGAAGACAATTTCAATAGACAAATTTGTCAATTTGTCGGAAATTGACCCAATATATTTTGACAAGGCGTATTATGTTATACCAACAAGTGCAGAAAAAGCCTTTTTGGTTCTCAAAAAAGCAATGAAGCAGGAAAACAAAGTCGCAATAGCAAAAACTGTACTTTCAAATAGTGAACAGTTAGTTGCAATAAGAGAACAAAATGGGAATTTAGTTCTTTATACTTTGCACTTTTTTGACGAGGTGCAAAAAGTTCCAAAAGAGATAAAAGACATTAGTGTGACAAAACAGGAAGTTGACCTTGCAAAACAAATAATTCAAAACATGACAGAGTCTTTTGATGCGAAACAGTACAAAGATGAATTTAGACAAAAACTAATCACTGCAATAAACAAAAAGATAAAAGGAGAGCAAGTTAGACCAAGCAAAATTATTGCTCCAAAAAATGTTATAAACCTTATGGACGCATTAAAGCAATCAGTTGTGGCTTCAAAAAAATCACCCCCAAAAAATGCGACAAAATCAAAAAATAAAAAAAGTTTATAAATAAATAAAAAAAATTAAATTTAGGTATGGACAAAGTCTCAAAATTATGTTACTATACTAACGAATTAAGCAACTACTTGGAGGAAGTATGAACAAAATTAGCAAAAAAAGAGAATTTGATTCAAGCCTTAACTTAAAGCGTGAAGTCACAGTACCAGCCAAAGAAATGGATATGCTTTTCTATGCGCATGGTGAAAAGACACAGGCTAACAAAATTTCAAAATCTTTTGATTACCGTCCTGTACAAAAAAATAAAGATTTTGAAAATGGTTGTGAATTATAATAATATAAGTTCAGATGCTATGTGTCTGAACTTTTTTTATTTTTGCTTGAAAATATTTTGATTATATCAATAATTATGCTATCATATTCATATACTACTTTTGTGCATGATAGGAGATTTCGATGAAGCAGTTTTTGTTCCCTGCAATATTTTATAAAGAGGACGACAAGTTTATTGCATTTTTTCCTGACCTTGGTATCACCATTGATGGTGACACTATTGAGGACGCATATTTGTTCGCCAAAGAAAGTTTAAAGGTATATTGCACTTATGCTGAAAAGTTTGAAATTGAGATGGACTACCCAAGTACTTTTGAAGATGTGCTTAGGAAAAACCCACATGATGTTGTCATGCTTGTAGATTGTGCTGTTGGCATCAAAAAGAAGCAGACCGCATAATAAAACAACTTTGAAAACTAATATAAAAAGGAGCTTTACTAAAATTGTAAAGCTCCTTTTTTAAACTAGGTTAAAGACTTTAATATTAAATCAATATTGTGTTTCTTTATTTAGTCGGTTTTTTTAGTCCACCCACGAGCAACTTTCTAAGCTCATCGAGTGTAGGAAAATCTTTGTCTGACACATCTCCCATAATAGAAATATATAGTTTACTTTCCTCATTAAATAAATTTTGCACGAACTCATGAATATCTAATGTAGTAAGTTTTTTATTTAATTTTTTAAAATTGATTTTTTTATCATAATCGTTTGCGATAAAACATGAAAAGTTGGATTTGCAAATAGTTATAGGATTAAGTGGTTTTGTAATTATTATGTCATTATTGATTTTATCTTTTAATTTCAATTGACTAAATCTTTTTTCATCTATTGGATTATTGTATGCAAAGTGCAAATATTCACCAATACACTTTATTATATCTATAAACTTTTCTTTGCTTGTTTGAAAATAAAAAGTATAGTAACTAGAATTGTTATAATAGTTAATGCTATAATTTTGTGAATAAATAAGCCCCTTAGAGCGTAAATAATGAAACAAACTTAAATTGTCTTTAAACAAAGCATCATAAACCCATCTATAACCAGCAATGTTGTTACAATTATTTATTCCCAAGTCACACGCGAAAGTTATATCGCATGTTATGTTTTCGCTTTTACTTTGTAAAACTTGCAAAGCATCGGGTTTAACAATATCCAGACATAAATTATTTTGTTCAACATCTTTTGCTGGTAAAAGTTTGTTTACAAAATATTTTTGTGTTAATTTTTTAATTTTATGAAAAGGCAAGCTACTATAAACGCTAATTATAAAGTAGTTTGACTTAAATATTTTGTCTCTATATTTATTCAAATCACTGGCTTTTATTTTATCAATACTTTCGTGTGAGCCTAAATTGATTGGATATGGATAATTTAATCTTTGAAATAAGGCATAATGATTTATATCTATATTTTTTTGAAAAGTGTTTAATCTTTGATTTAGTTCTTCATGAATAACCCCACGCTCACTGTTTATATTTTTTGTTTTGTAATCAGAATTTAGTAAACAATCACTTAAAATATCCCAAGCTTGATTTGTTAATTTATTAGAAAATTGAGATAACATACGCACATAAACTGGTGAAGTTTCTGCATTTATGCTTGCTTTTTCATTTATGTAATCTAAAATGTCCTGTCTGGTTCTGTTTTTTGTGTCAAAAAAGAATTGGTGCTCCATAAAATGCGTTATCCCAGGCAATGAGTCTTGTTCGCTACCTCTTCTAAACCCCGCAACAATTGCAGTACCTTTATAATATTTTATTTTGCTTTTTCTATATAAAAGTGTTGCTCCGTTCGCAAATGTATACATTTTATATTTTTTCTTATTCATCATTTTTAGTGCCTTTTGTTTATCTAAATTTATTTTTGTATTTAATACTTTTTTATATGATAATCTAGATATGATTATAACATAATATTTGATTTTCTCAACATAAAATAAAAATAATATTTTTAAGTAGAAATAACAAAAAACTTTACCAAATTTAGTAAAGTTTTTTTATTTATGATTTTGAAATATAAAGGTTATTTTTGTTTATTATTCTTCACCATCGATTTTGGCATCAATTTTTTCTGCGGGGGTAGTGGTGAAAGTGGTTTCGGTGACATTTGTTGCCATATTTTGTTTTTGTTTTTTGTGAATTAAAATTGACTTGTGCTTTTCAAGCTTATGGAAACCTTTGCCCATTGCCTCTTTGACTGACACCGAGAACAAAAATGCGGAAGGGTCAACATCATAGACTATTTGTTTGAGTTTTGAAATTTGATATTGTGTAACAAGGCATAAAATCATCTGCATATGTTTGTGGCTATACATTCCATTAGCTTCAAGAGTTGTTACACCACGATGAAGTTCTGTCAACAACTTTTGAGATATTTCATCAGATTTTGGAGAGATGATATAAAATGCTTTGACTGATTTTGGTCCTTCAATAATTAGGTCGCTTGTCCTTCCCGCAATGAATATACCTATGATTGAATATAGCGATGAATTAAGTCCGTAAATTATGAGTGAAAAGCATATGACAATGCAGTTGACGACTATTGTTACCCAGCCCACAGAGATTTTTGGGTTTTTGTGATTTATTACACAGCCAAGCATATCTCCACCGCCGGTCGTTGCGCCACATCTTATGATGACGCCAACGCCAAGTCCTGTTGCAAATCCGCCGTATATACTGCATAGAAGCATTTCATCGCCAACTGGCTTAAATGTGCAAAATTCCAAAGCTAGTGAGTATGAAAGAATACCAATTATGGCGTAAATGGCGAAGGTCTTGCCGAGAATTTTGACGGCGAAAATATACAAAACGACATTCAAAAGAAGGTATATGATTGACATTGGTATGTTGACTCCAATGTCTGCCAAAAGGTCGGATATGATTGTTGAAAAACCACCGAAACCACCTAGAAGGATGTTTTTGGGAGCATAGAACATATTAAATCCTGCGCCCATAACAAAAGCCCCAAGAAGAATAAAAACGACATTTACTGCGTGCTTTAAATATTTATTATTTATATTAAACATATTTCACCAATAGCGATTGTATCTTAGACAAGGAAAATAGTCAATAGCATAATTCAACATTTTGTAACAATTTTAATATATAGTTATTATGATTAAATTTTTTAAAATGGACGGCATTGGCAATGACTACATTTTTATTGATAACACATCAAGACCTCATACGCCAATAACAAAAAAGATAATAAAAAAAATTTGTGATAGACACTATGGCGTTGGTGGTGACGGTGTTATTGTGCTTACAAGTTGCACAAATGCAGATGTTAAGTTGAAGATATACAACCATGATGCAAGCGAAGCGAAACTTTGCGGAAATGCAACCAGGTGCGTCGCCTTTTATATGTCCAAAAAACTTGGTAAAAATAACATAAGTATAAAAAGTGGTGAAAAAACTTTGTATTGTCAGGTTGTTGAAAGTGAAAAAGACCATGCAGTTGTTAGCGTTAGCGTGGGCAAGGCGAACCTTGTTGAAACAAAAATTCTTGCATATAGGGGGCAAAAGTACAAACTTTATATTGTTGATGTGGGCAATCTGCACTGCGTCACTTTTGTCAAAGATTTTAATTTCAACCTAAAAGACTTTTGTGAGAAGGTGCAAAACCTAGAATGCTTTTCGGGTGAGATAAATGTTGATGTGGCGTGCATCAATGGAGATGATATTGACCTTGTTGTGTACGAAAGGGGTAGTGGCTTTACTCTGGCGTGTGGAAGTGGTGCGTGTGCTAGTGCTTTTGTTTCGCACAAAGTCAACTTAACGAATTCAAGTGTGACTGTGTGTCAAAAGGGCGGGAAACTTGGAATAGAAATATGCGAAGATAATATTGTTATGAGTGGGGAGTGCGAATATATTTTTGACGGGGTGTATTATGAAAATAAATGAATGTTATTCGACGCAAAAAAATTATGTTTTTACAGAGATTGCACAAAAAGTCGAAATCTTCAAACAAAGTCACCCAAATCAAAAAATATACAATCTTGGCATTGGCGATGTGACACTCCCACTTGACATAAAGCTTGTTGATGTGATGGACAAAGCACTAAAAGAGC
>CALWTI010000016.1 GCA_944384425.1 uncultured Clostridia bacterium
GTAGATCATTAAAGAAAAAACCATATGTTAACCCAAGACTTTTAAAAAGAGTCGCTGAAATGGATCCTAAAAACAAAAAACCAATAAAGACTTGGTCTCGTTCATCAGTCATTTATCCAGAGTTTGTGGGATACACTTTCGCTGTTCATAATGGTAAAAAACATATACCAGTTTATTGCACATCAGAAATGGTAGGTCATAAACTTGGTGAGTTTGCTCCAACAAGAACATTCAAGGGGCACTCAGGTAAAAAGTCGACTGCCACAACAACGGCAACCAATGGTTAAGAGGTGAATAATGGCAACAAGAATGAAACAAAAGGCAGAAGCGAGACAAAAAGCTAAAGATACTCGCCCATATGCAAAAGCAAAATATATTAGAATGAGCCCATCAAAAGTTCGTATCGTGCTTGACACAATACGTGGCAAAAAGGTTGAAGATGCAGTAGCAATTCTTGAAAATTCAACCACACAAGGCGCAGAAGTTAGCCTTAAAGTGCTTAAATCTGCAATAGCAAACGGCGAATATCGTGGAATAAACAGACAGGATATGTATGTCGCAGAGTGCTATGCAGGTCCAGGACCAACACTCAAAAGACTTGACATACGCGCTAAGGGCAGAGCTAATAGATTATTAAAAAGAACTTGCCACATAACCATAATTCTTGGTAGTGAGCAAAATTAAAGGAAGGAGGCAAAATAATGGGTCAGAAAGTTAATCCAATCGGATTCAGAGTAGGAGTAAACAAATCTTGGGATTCATCTTGGTACGCAGGCAAGAAAGATTTTGCCAAGTTCCTATTAGAAGATAACAAGATAAGAAAGTTCTTTGAAAAGAACTATCACACAGCATCAATTTCAAAAGTTGAAATTGACAGAACAAAAGAAAAGTTGGTGCTTAACATCTACACAGGTAGACCAGCTGTTCTTATTGGACAAAAAGGCTCAAATATTGAGGTAATCAAAAAGCAGTTGTCCAAGATAATAAGCCCAACAAAAAATTTGATTATAAACATCAAAGAAGTTAAAAAACCAGACCTTGATGCTCGTTTGGTTGCAGAGAGCATTGTTGCTCAGCTTGAAAAGCGTGTCGCATACAAACGTGCATTAAAACAAGCACTTCAAAGAGTTATGAAGGCTGGTGCAAAAGGTTGCAAAGTCAGAGTTAGCGGTGTTGTCAACGGTGCAAACTCCATCTCAACAAGTGAAACTTATATGGATGGAAGTCTTCCACTTCAAACACTTCGTGCAGACATTGATTATGCAGTCACAGCAGCTTACACAAACTACGGAAAACTTGGCGTCAAAGTTTGGATATATAAAGGCGACATCTTGGAGAAGAAACAAGCTTCAAAAGGAGGACAGGACTAATGTTGATGCCAAAACGTGTTAAAAGAAGAAGAGTTCATCGTGGCAGAATGAAAGGAGTTGCAACAAGAGGCAATACACTTACTTATGGTGACTATGGTCTTGTCGCAACAGAGCCATGTTGGATAAAATCAAATCAAATAGAAGCTGCGCGTATCGCAATGACAAGATACATTAAGCGTGGTGGTCAAGTCTGGATAAAAATTTTCCCAGATAAACCTGTAACAAAGAAGCCTGCTGAAACTCGTATGGGTTCCGGTAAAGGTTCACCAGAATTTTGGGTAGCAGTTGTTAAACCAGGAAGAGTGCTTTTTGAAATGGGTGGTGTTACTGAAGATATCGCTCGTGAAGCACTTAGACTTGCTGGTCACAAACTTCCTTGCACCGTAAAATTCATAAAGAGAGAACAAGGTGGTGAGAACAATGAAAATAAATGAACTTAGAAGTTTGACGGTTGAAGAATTAAATCAAAAACTTGTTGACTTAAAACAAGAATTGTTCAATCTCCGTTTTTCACAAGCAACAGGCAATTTGCCTAACCCAATGCAAATTCACAATGTCAAAAAGGACATTGCTAGGGTCAATACATTATTAAAAGAGAAAAAGGCATAGTAGGTGGAAGTATGGAAAATTTAGAAAGAAATAGACGCCTTACAAAACAAGGAGTGGTTGTAAGTTGTGGCAAAATGGACAAGACAGTTGTTGTTGCCGTTGTTTCAAACACAAAACACCCACTTTACAAAAAAGTCGTTAAAAAAACAACAAAATTCAAGGCTCATGATGAAAATAATGAGTGTGGCATAGGTGACACAGTTGAAATCATGGAAACAAGACACATCTCAAAAGACAAATATTACAGAGTCGTTAGAATTGTTGAAAAGGCAAGATAGGAGGTTTTTATGATTCAACCACAAACAAGACTTAAAGTGGCTGACAACACAGGGGCAAGACAAATCATGTGCATCCGCGTGCTTGGAGGCTCATATAGAAGAAGTGGAAATATCGGTGATGTCATCGTTGCATCAGTAAAAAGCGCAGCACCTGGTGGTTCTGTGAAAAAAGGTGATGTTGTCAAGGCAGTTATCGTAAGATCAAGTAAAGGTCTTCGTCGCCCAGACGGAACACACATCAAGTTTGATGACAACGCAGCAGTTATCATCGATAACCAAAAACAACCAAAAGGTACTCGTATCTTTGGACCTATCGCAAAAGAACTTAGAGATAAGGGATATATGAAGATAATCTCCCTTGCTCCTGAGGTTATTTAAAAGGAGAAATCATGGCAAAATTATTTGTTAAACAAGGCGATACAGTCGTTGTGATTGCCGGAAAAGAAAAGGGTAAAACCGCAAAAGTTTTGGAAGTTTCTCCAAAAGATAGCAAAGTACTTTTGGACGGTGTCAATGTTGTTACAAAACATCAAAAACCAAGATCTCAACAAGACAAAGGTGGTCTTATTAAAAAGAGCGCACTTTTGGAAGCATCAAATGTTATGGTGATTTGCCCAGCATGTGGAAAAGCTACACGCGTTGGACACAAAGAGGTTGACGGTAAGAATGTCAGAATATGTAAAAAATGTGGCGCATCACTTGACAAAGCTTATTCAAAGCAAGTGAAAAAGCAAACAAAGGCTGACAAAAAAGCCGATGCAAGCGAAGCACCAAAAGCAACAAAGACAACAAAGGCAAAAGAAACAACCAAGAAAGAGTCGGCAGAAAAGTCGACAACAAAAAAAACTACAACAAAAAAAGCCCCTGCAAAAAAAGCAGAGAAGAGTAAGGAGGAATAATGAAAAGCAGATTAGCGGTTCAATATAAAGAACAAGTTGTGCCAGCACTCATTTCTGAGTTTGGTTACAAAAATGTAAATCAAGTTCCTTCAATCAGTAAAATAGTACTCAATATGGGGCTTGGTGCAGTTAAAGATAATTCAAAGAGCTTTAACATTGCAGTTGATGAACTTACAGCAATTGCAGGTCAAAAAGCTGTTGCAACACGCGCAAAGAAAGCTATTTCTAACTTCAAAATTCACCAAGGCGCAAAAATCGGTGCAAAGGTGACACTTAGAGGGGACAAGATGTATGAGTTTTTGGATAGACTCATTTCAATCGCTCTTCCAAGAGTTAGGGACTTCAAAGGCGTAAGCGACACAGCATTTGACGGAAGAGGAAATTACTCACTCGGAATAAAAGAACAACTTATATTCCCAGAAATTGAGTATGACAAAATAGACCAAATTCGTGGTCTTGATGTGATGATTATCACAAGTGCAAAGTCGGATAAAGAGGCAAAATCCTTGCTCGAAAAGCTTGGTATGCCATTCAGGACAAGATAAGGAGGAATTATGGCAAAGAAAGCGTTAATAGAAAAGCAACAAAGAAAACAAAAGTTTTCAACTCGTGAATACACACGTTGCTCAATTTGTGGACGTCCACATTCCGTCCTTAAAAAGTATGGCATTTGCAGAATATGTTTTAGAGAGCTTGCATCAAAAGGTG
The DNA here is from genome assembly GCA_944384425.1 of uncultured Clostridia bacterium. GTDB lineage: Bacteria > Bacillota > Clostridia > Christensenellales > UBA1242 > UBA5893. Next base: position 3,865 of record CALWTI010000016.1, read on the forward strand.
AAATACCTGGTGTCAAGAAGTCTAGTTGGTAAGAGGAGGAAAGTATGATATTATCAGATCCAATCGCAGATATGCTTACCCGTATTCGCAATGGCCTTGCGGCTAAGCATAAAGAAGTTGTTGTTCCTGCTTCAAAAGAAAAACTCACAATACTCAACATTCTTAAAGATGAAGGATACATTGTTGACGCAGTTTTGAAAGAAGAAGGTTCACACAAAGATATAGTTGTCACACTTAAATATGACAATAACGGTGAAAGCGTTATTTCAGGACTTAAAAGAATTTCTAAGCCAGGTCTTAGAGTTTATGCAGAAAAAGATAAACTCCCAAAGGTTATAAACGGTCTTGGAATCGCAATCATCTCAACAAATAAAGGTATTTTAACAGATAAGCAAGCTCGTGCCAAAGATGTTGGTGGCGAAGTTTTGGCTTTTGTATGGTAGGAGGAAAATATGTCGAGAATAGGTAGAAAACATATCGATTTGCCAGCAGGAGTTGAACTCACCACACAAGGAAGCACTGTTACAGTTAAAGGACCAAAAGGCTCACTTAGCCTCGACGTTGATAAACTCATAACAGTCAACTGCACAAATGGCAGAGTTGAACTTACTCGCAAAGATGATGAAAATGAAACCCGTGCAAAACACGGTCTTTACCGTGCACTTATAGCCAACATGGTTAAAGGTGTTCATGACGGTTTTGAAAAGAAACTTGTTATAAACGGCGTTGGTTACAAAGCATCAAAGCAAGGAAACAAACTAGTTTTGAATCTTGGCTATTCACATCCAATCGAAGTTTTGGAAGAAGATGGCATCACTTTGGAATGTCCATCAGCAACTGAAATTGTTGTTAAAGGAATAGACAGACAAAAAGTTGGTCAGTTTGCCTCAAAAATTAGAGATTTAAGAAAAGTCGAACCTTATCACGCATATGGAGTTAGATATGACGATGAAGTTGTGATAAGAAAAGTTGGTAAAGCCGCTGGCAAAGGCGCAAAGAAATAAAGGAGAAGTTAAATGTTTAATAAATTAGACAAAAACAAAGAAAGACTTATTCGCCATGAGCGCGTAAGAGAAAAAATCTCTGGTACAGCTGAGCGTCCAAGACTTTGTGTTTACAGAAGCAACACTTCAATATATGCACAAATAATAGATGACACAAAGGGCGTTACTCTTGCCAGTGCATCAAGCCAAGACAAAGCACTTGAAAAATCACTCGAAGGCAAAAACAAAACCGAACAAGCAAGACTTGTTGGGGAAGAAATTGGCAAAAAAGCACTCAAAGCAAAAATTGACACAGTTGTTTTTGATAGAGGTGGTTACATCTACACAGGAAGAGTTCAAGCACTCGCCGAAGGCGCAAGAAGTGCTGGACTGAAGCTATAGGAGGCAAAAATGGCAGAACAAGAAAAACAACAAGATAGACAAGAAAAACAAAGAAAGCCAAGAGCGCCAAGAGAAGAGCGTTCAAGACGTGAAGATGAGGGTATTGATAAAAACCTCGTCGCAGTACGCCGTGTCACAAAAGTTGTCAAGGGCGGAAGAACACTCAGATTTTCAGCGGTTGTTGTTGTTGGTGACCACAAAGGTAATGTCGGCATGGGAACAGGTAAAGCAAAAGAAGTTCCTGCTGCAATTGACAAAGCAACAATGAACGCAAAGAAAAACATGAGACCAATCAACATCGTCAATGGAACAATTCCACACGAGATAATTGGTAAATATGGCACATCAAAAATCCACCTTATTCCAGCCAAAGAAGGTTCTGGAATCATCGCAGGTGGTGGTGCTCGTGCCGTTTTGGAACTTGCAGGAATTAAAGACATTGTCACAAAAATTCATGGTTCCACAAACAAAATCAACTCAGTTAGAGCAACGCTAGACGGACTAAGCAGGGTAAAGACACGTGAGCAAATTGCTGCTCTTCGTGGCAAATTACCAGAGGAAATCTAGGAGGAAATCATGGCACAGAAAAAATTGAAAGTTACACTTGTCAGAAGTCCAATAGGCTATGACAAAAAACAATCACAAATATTAAAGGCACTTGGCCTAAATAAATTAAATCATTCAGTTGTTTTACCAGACAATGAAAGTGTGAAAGGAAGCATTTTCCACGTCAAACATTTGGTAAAAGTTGAAGAAGTTTAGGAGGAAGATATGGACATTCAAACACTTGCACCAGCCAAAAACTCAAGAACAGCTGAAAAGCGTATCGGAAGAGGCATTGGCAGTGGAATTGGTAAAACAAGTGGAAAAGGCCACAAGGGTCAAAACGCACGTAGTGGTGGCGGAGTCAGACCAGGTTTTGAAGGCGGACAACTCCCACTTGTCAGAAAACTCCCAATCAGAGGTTTCAACAACTACAATTTCCAAAAAGAATATGCAACTTGCAATGTTGCAGATTTGGAAAAATTTGAAGCAAACTCAGTTATTACACTTGAACTTTTATATCAATCAAGAGTTATAGGAAAAATTAAGCCATATGGTCTAAAAATTCTTGGAAATGGCGAACTTACTAAACCACTCACAGTTAAAGCAAATAAATTTACTAAGAGTGCTATTGAGAAGATTGAAAAAGCCGGTGGAAAAGCTGAGGTGATCTAATGTTTAAAACATTTATAAATGCATTTAAAATTAAAGATCTACGCAAAAAAATTCTAATAACGCTACTTTTATTGTTTATATATAGGCTTGGCTGTTGGATAACAGTCCCAGGAATAAACCCGGGGGCACTAACAGGCACTGCCAATATGGACAATGGTATGACGTTTTTAGGGCTTATGAACTCCATAAGCGGTGGAGCGCTTGCAAACGCATCGTTGTTTGCACTTGGCGTTTCACCATACATCAGTGCATCGATTATCATTCAACTTTTAACAGTTGCAATTCCTCCACTAGAACGCCTTTCAAAACAAGGTGAAGAGGGCAGAAAAAAGATAAACTTTTATACCCGTATCTGCGCACTTGTTCTTGCAACGGCACAGGCAGTTGGAATTGTCGTTTCTTATGCAAATTCTGATGGCTTTATTGACACAAGACTTTTTGGTGCATCAGCACCAATTTGGCTCACATGTGCAGTCATTGCAATACTTATGATTGCAGGAGCTATGTTTACAGTTTGGCTTGGTGAAAGAATAACCGATCTCGGCGTTGGTAACGGACTTAGTCTTCTTATCTTCGTTGGTATACTTTCATCAGCTTGCACAGGAATATACACAGCTATTGAAACAACAGTCCAAGACATTGACTATATTTGGACAATTGTCGTATTCTTGGTTGCAGTTGTCGCTATCTTCTCACTCATTGTCTTTATTGATAATGCAGAAAGAAAAGTTCCCGTTCAATATGCAAAACAAGTTAAGGGCAGAAAGATGTATGGTGGACAATCAACATTCATTCCAATCAAAGTCAATTCAACAGGCGTTATTCCAATCATATTCGCAAACGCAATTGTGACATTTCCACAAATGCTTATTAGCATTTTCTGGCCAAACACACCATTCGCTGATTGGTGGACACAGTATATGGGTACAAGTTCATGGGTATACATTGTGTTAACTGCACTTTTAATTTTGTTCTTTGCATACTTTTACTCACAAATCACATTCAAACCTGATGATGTGAGTAAGCAAATTCAACAAAATGGTGGATTTATTCCAGGCATAAGAGCAGGAAAGCCAACGGCAGAATACTTGGGCAAAATATCGTCAAGATTGACGCTGTTTGGTGCAATATTCTTAGCGTTTATTGCTCTCGTTCCAAGTCTTGTATTCAACGCGCTTGCAACAACAGTTGCTACTTCAACACTCATTAACGCATTCAGCGTAACAGGGCTTATGATTGTAGTTTCAGTTGCACTTGAACTTGATAAACAGCTTGAAGCTCAGATGCTCATGAGAAATTATAGAGGATTTTTGAAGTGAGATTGATTTTATTAGGCGCCCCAGGCAGTGGAAAAGGTACGCAGGCACAAAAAATTCAAAGTGAGTTTGGTGTCTGTCATATCTCCACGGGCGAACTTATAAGGCAAAACATCAAAGACAAAACAAAAGTTGGAGTCATGGCAGAAGCTATCATCAACAAAGGTGACCTTGTGCCAGACGATATCGTCATTGAAATGGTGAAAAACATACTCAGTGACGAAAAAGTAAAAAACAATTTTGTTTTGGACGGTTTTCCACGAACAGTTGCACAAGCTGAGGCGCTTGATAACATAACTAAAATTGATAAAGTTATTTTAATTGATACTGACACTCAGGAAACAAAAAAGAGGATGTTAAAACGAAAAATTTGTCCTCTTTGTCAAAAAACATTTAGCGACACTTTGGTGTGTCCAAACTGCAATGTTACACTAAAAAAGCGTGATGACGACAACGAGCAAACAATAAATGAGCGCTTTATGGTGTACGAAAAGCAGACAAAACCACTTGTGGAATACTACTTGAAAAATAAATTGCTTTACAAAGTCGATGGAAACAAAGATATTGAACAAGTTTTTAAAGACATTAAGTGTATTTTAAATGAAGGTAAAGTATGATTTGTAAGACAAAGCAAGATATTGATGGAATGAGAAAGGCGAACATTGTTGTTCGTGATGCGCTAAATTATGCAGAAACATTGATAAAGCCAGGGCTTTCAACATATGAACTTGACAAACTTGTTGAAAAGTTTATAATAGACCATGGTGCTATTCCTTCTTTTAAGGGTTTTGAAGGCTATCCAGCAAGTATTTGCACTTCTATCAATGAAATGGTTGTGCATGGCATTCCTTCAAAAGATGTAATACTAAAAGAGGGTGACATCATCAGTGTTGACATCGGCACAATAGTTGATGGCTACAATGGTGACGCAGCGAGGACTTTTGCTGTTGGAAAAATCAGTCCAGAAAAGCAAAGGCTCATCGATGTCACAAAGCAGTGCTTTTTTGAGGGCATAAAACATCTAAAAGTTGGCTCAAAACTTGGTGAACTTGGTCATGCAATTCAAGTTTACGCAGAGTCAAACGGCTATGGTGTTGTTCGTGAGCTTGTTGGCCATGGCATTGGTCACAATATGCACGAAGAGCCAGAAGTTCCAAACTATGGCAGTCCAAAAAGTGGCATTGTTGTCAAAGAAAATATGTGTCTTGCAATTGAGCCCATGATAACCATGGGTCAACGCTATGTTTACATGGCAGAAGACGGCTGGGGAATTTTCACACAAGATTACAGCCCAGCAGCTCATTATGAAAACACAGTCATCGTTACAAAAGACGGAGTGGAGATTTTATCATTATGAGTAGTGTTTCGGTTGGCGATTTAGTCAAAAGCACAAAAGGTAGAGATGCTGATACTGTCTACATCGTGTATGCAGTTGACAATGACTATGCCTATTGTGTCAATGGCAAGACAAGGCTTTTAGCAAAGCCAAAAAAGAAAAAGTCAAAACATCTGCTTTTACTTGGAGTAAAGGCAGGGGAACTTGAAAAAAAGTTCCAAATGCACGAAAAAGTGCTTGATAGCGAAATAAAAAAGACAATTGATAATTTAAAAATAGTTTAGGAGTTTGTATGTCAAAGGAAGATGTGATAGAATTTGAAGGGGTTGTTGAGGAAGTTCTTCCAAACACCTTGTTCACAGTAAGGCTAGATAATGGCCACACAATCACTGCCCATATAAGTGGTAGACTAAGAATCAACTACATCAAAATCCTTGAAGGAGATAGGGTGAAAGTTGAGATGAGTCCTTACGACTTGACCAAAGGCAGAATAACATATAGAATAAAATAAATTATGTTTAAATTATAAATTGAAAGGAGAGAGAAAATGAAAGTTAGACCATCAGTAAAACCAATGTGCGATAAGTGCAAGGTGATTAAACGTGAAGGAAAAGTTATGGTCATCTGCTCAAAAGACAAATCGCATAAACAAACACAAGGCTAAACTTGAATATTACGCATCATAGCCGCGGCAAGTATATGGTGCGACAAAATATAAATCAATAAAAAATAAATTCGGAGGAAAATATGGCAAGAATCGCTGGTGTTGATTTACCCAGAGAAAAAAGAGTTGAGATAGGGCTCACATATATTTATGGCATTGGCAGACACACCGCCAATGAGATTTTGTCTGCAACAAACATCAATCCTGACACACGCGTTAAGGACCTTGATGAAAACGATGTTGCAAAGCTTCGTAACTATATCGAACACAATCTCACAGTTGAAGGTGACCTTAGAAAAGAGGTTTCACTCAACATTAAACGTTTAACAGAAATTGGCTCATACAGGGGCACAAGACACAGAAAAGGTCTTCCTGTTCGTGGTCAAAACACAAGGACAAACTGTCGTACAAGAAAAGGTCCAAGAAAAGTCGTAGGTGGCAGTTCTAAGAAAGGTAAACTATAAAAGGAGATAAAAAATGGCAACACAAGTAGCAACAACAAAAACATCAAAGAAAAAGAGAGTTTCAAGAAACATAGATAAAGGTCAAGTCCATATCAAATCTTCTTTTAACAACACAATGGTTACATTCACAGACCTTCAAGGAAATGTTGTTTCTTGGGCAAGTTCAGGAAAATTAGGATTCAAAGGCTCAAAAAAGAGCACACCATTCGCAGCACAACAATGTGTTGAGGAAGCAGCAAAAGTCGCAAAGGAACAAGGCATTAAATCTGTTGAAGTGTATGTCAAAGGCCCAGGTAATGGCCGTGAGGCAGCAATTCGTGCACTTAGTGCAGCAGAACTTAATGTTACATTGATCAAAGATGTTTCTCCAATCGCTCATAACGGTTGCAGACCACCAAAGATTAGAAGAATATAAAAGGAGTAAGTTATGGCTAAGATGATAGGTGCAGATTGCAAACAATGTCGTCGTGAAGGATGCAAATTGTTCCTTAAAGGCGAGAGATGCACAACCAAAAAATGCGCTCTTGAAAGACGTCCAGTCGCTCCTGGCCAACATGGTGCAGGCAGAAAGAGAGTCACCGAATATGGTACACAGCTTCGTGAAAAGCAAAAAGTAAAGAGAGCATATGGAATACTTGAAAAACAATTCCGTAAGTACTATGAAGAAGCAGAAAGAATGAAGGGCGTTACTGGTGAAAATATGTTGTCACTCATCGAAAGAAGACTTGACAATGTTGTTTACCGTATGGGAATTGGTTCTTCAAGAAGTGAGTGCCGTCAAATAGTTAACCACGGACAAATCACAGTCAATGGCAAGACAGTTAACATTCCTTCATATCAAGTCAAAGTTGGTGATGTTATTGCAGTTAAAGATAACAAGAAAGAACTTGAAATGTTCAAACAACTTAAAGGTATGAAGATTGTTATGCCAAAATGGCTTGAATTCAATAGTGATACACTTGAAGGCAAGGTGCTAGCACTTCCAACAAGAGAAGATATTGATCTCAACATCAAAGAACACCTCATTATTGAGTTGTATTCAAGATAGTAAATGGAGGATTTTGAGTATATGATGGAAATTGAAAAACCAAGAATTACGTGTGAAGAAACAGAGGGTGGCAGTTATGCAAGGTTCATAGTTGAGCCACTTGAAAGAGGATATGGCATAACGCTAGGAAACTGTATGCGAAGGACACTTCTTGGGGCTCTCCCAGGTGCAGCACCAATCGCTATCAGAATAAATGGTGTATTGCATGAATTTTCAACAGTTCACGGCATTTCTGAAGATGTTGTGGACATCGTGCTAAACATAAAGTGTTTGGCAGTAAAAACAACAGACAAAAGCACAGACTTCACAACCACAATTCACCTTCGTCACAAAGGCGCAGGAGAAATAACTGCACGTGAGTTTGAACCAAACGACCAAGTTGAGATACTCAATCCAGACCTTCACATCGCAACAGCTGATGGTGATGCAGATTTCCAACTTGATGTCATCATTGGAAGAGGTCGTGGTTATGTTCCAAACACAATAAACAAAGAAAGAGTTGATGTTGTTGACTATATTGCAATAGATTCAATATATTCACCAGTCAAAAAAGTCAATTACAGTGTTGAGCCAACCCGTGTTGGTCAAAGCATTGACTATGACAAACTCACTTTGGAAGTTGAAACAAACGGCACAACAACTGCTCGTGAGATTGTAAGTTTGGCAGGCAAGATAATTCAAGAACATGTCGGACTTTTTGTTGATCTTTGCGAAGAGATGTCAGATATGAACATCTTGGTTTCAAAAGAAGAAGACAAACAAGTTAAAGTTCTTGAAATGCCAATTGAGGAGATGGATCTTTCCGTCAGATCATACAATTGCCTAAAAAGAGCAAATATAAACACCATAGATGATCTTATCAAAAAATCAAAAAGTGATATGTTAAAGGTAAGAAATCTTGGTTTGAAATCAATAGAAGAAGTCATTCAAAAACTTGCCACATATGGTCTAAGTTTGAGAAGTGACGAAGACTAAAAAGGAGATAAAAATGGCTAACGATAAATTAGGTAGACCAACAGATCAAAGATTGGCAGTGCTTAGAAATCAAGTGTCACATCTTTTCAAATATGGCAGAATTGAAACAACAGTAGCAAAAGCAAAAGCTGTTTCAAGTGAAGCTGAAAAGATTTTAACTCTTGCAATCAACTCATATGAAGACAATGCAAAGACTGAAAAGACAATTACCGAGAACGGAACAAAAGTAAAGAAAGAAGTTGTCAATGATGGTCCAAAGAAACTTGCTGCAAGACGCAAAATTATGGCATTTTTGTATGATTTGAAAGAAGAAAGACGCGAGAAAGAAGGTCTTGAAGCATACAGAGCAAGAACACAAGGTATCAATCACCCACTTATTGAAAAGATATTCAATATCTACGCTCCAAAGTACGCTGAGCGTGCAAAAGAGCTTGGAACAAAGGGCGGATACACAAGAGTTATAAAGACAGGTGCTCGTCGTGGTGATGCTGCTGAACTTGCAATAGTTGAGCTTGTTTAATTTGAGTTTTTATGAAATACATTAAATTTTCAAATGATGATATTGTTGATATATCGACAATGATATCTTTGCGACTTGACACAAATCAAGCAATTTTGGAAATGATTGACAAAATCACACACAAAGTATCTATTGAACTGGAATATGCAATGTCATCAAATGCCTATCTTGAAAAACTTGTACCAATTTTGATAAAAATTAATGACTTTAAAGCATTGAAAATAATAAAAAGAAATCAAAAATTGATGCAAAAAAAAGACACAGATGTGGCAAAAGACATAAAAAAAGATTTTTTGGACAAATCATCAATCACAATGACAAAGTGTATAACCGACCGAATCCAAAGGGTACTTGCACTTGATGAACTTTTGAGTGATTGTGGTGATAGCATTGAAGTGTCAAAATATATCTTGCATATTGCAGAAAATTTGAAAAAATGTGTTAAATCTGAAATTGATTTGGAAAATTTCTATAAAAATTATTTGAAAAAATTTTATAAAATAGACATCTCGCTTGGTGAAAATACTGATGATATCAAAGAGGTGGACAATGAAAAATAAACAAGATGTCAACGCTTTGGTTGAAAAAATAAAAAAAATTGACGATATTGTCAATGAAATAATTGAAACATTTTAAAAAACATGCTATTTTTGGCATGTTTTTTTGTAAAACAATATTTATTTATTTTATTTTGATTTTATTTTTATTTAGGTTATACTATAATAAATTTTGTATGTACAAAAAAGGGGTAAAAAATAATGCATATTATTCCTAGAAAAACCAAAGTTAAAATGGAAATTGTCAAAAATGTCACTATTTCTGACATTATATTTGGTGCCATCGGTGTTGCAGGTGCTCTTGGATTTTTCTTAAGCAATTTCGCAGGCGGTATTAACTATTGGATTGGAATAGCGTGGTGTGCTATTATTATTTCACTATTTTTTAAAATAAGTGATGATATGAGACTATATCAAACTCTTGGATATTTGTTTAGATTTTTTGCCCAAAAAAAGAAGTATTCTTTTAAAAAAGCAAAGCATAATGCACCTATTGAAGAGATTATTCCTTTCACAGGACTATATCAAGACAGATTTATTGATTTTAAGGAATATTATGCACAAGTAATTGAAATTCAGCCTATTGTTTTTAGTCTTTTAAATGAATATAAACGCAACATGGTTATAAATACTTTTGCCAATGCACTTAGAAGACTGACAAATGAGCAAACGGCAACAATTACAAAATTAAACAAAGCCATGGTGCTTGATAATTACATATACAATGAAGATAGAAAGTATGACAACCTTATGGAGCTTCAATATGAAGGCGAAATAACTAAAAAAGAAGTTGAAGTTCGTGCAGGTATTTTTGAAGAGCGCGTTTCTCAAATGGAAATACGTAACAGAGAAGAAAAGATATATAAGGACTATTTTTATCTCGTTGTCTATGACAAAGACAAAGAACTTTTGGAAAACACCGTTAACGGCATCATAACCACACTTCTTCAAGCGGTTACTCCAATAAATTCAAGGCGTCTTGTAGGTAAAGACCTTTTGGTGTTTTTAAAGGCAAACTATGGCAAAGAGTTTGACGAGCGTGAGCTTGACGCCGTTTCAATGAACAAATATTTTGAGTGGATTGTTCCAAAAAAGATTAAATTTCAGGCATCCAAAATGCTTTTGGACGGCAAACCATATCGTCAATTTGTGATATCAGACTATCCAATTCAAGTGCCAGACGCTTGGGGCTCATCTTTTTATCTCCTTGACCGCACAAGAGTTGTGACAAAAATAAAGCCACAAAAGAAGTACGAATCAGAAAAGGCAATAGATAAAGCCATCATGGAAATGGAAGCAAAACTATCTCATAGTGCTTCCACAAGTAGACAAATTGAAAACGAAACTCACTTGCAAACATTAAGAGAGCTTCTTGTTAGTTTGAAAAACAACAATGAACAGCTTTTTGATGTCAATACATTCATTATGTGTGAAGACCCCGCAAGAAAAGAAGTTCGTGCGATACTCAAACAAGAAGGTTTTAAGTATAGTGAGATGTTTGGTCGACAAGTTGACGCTTTTGTTAGCAGTAACATCTCAATGCGTGACAACATAGGAGAATTTAAACGCGGTATTCCAACGACTTCACTTGCGGCAATATTCCCATTTATTTCTGGGGCACTTCAAGACCCAAATGGCTTTTATATTGGCGATAATGAGTTTCCTGTTTTTGTCGACTTTTTCATGCGTAATCGTGAAAGAGTTAACTCAAATATGATGATTATAGGGAAGTCAGGTTCTGGTAAGTCATACGCAACAAAGACACTTCTTGCGAACTTTGCAGCAGACAACACAAAGGTGTTTATTCTTGACCCAGAAAACGAATATACAAACTTGGCAATCAACCTAGATGGTAAAGTCATTGATGTCGGTTCATCTCAAATGGGAATTATCAATCCTTTCCATGTTATGACGACACTCAAAGATGATACTTTGTCGCTCACAGCAGAGCGTGATGAAAATGGCAATATAATTGACGAAGAATATGATTCAAGTGATACATTTGCTCAGCACCTTCAGTTCTTGGAACAATTTTTCAGAGTTATTTTGGAAGGTATTGAGTCAGACCCATTTGAGCTTTTGAACTCACTTGTAGTTGACCTTTACAAGAAAAAGGGCATAGACGGCACAAGCAACTTCACAACGCTTCCTGTTGACGCCTATCCAACCTTTGATGACCTTTATGACCTTGTTCTTGAAAGACTAAAAACAGAAAAAAATGAGTATGTTTTGAATAACTTAAATGTCGTTGAAACATATGTTAAAAAATTTGCAAGGGGTGGGCGTAACAGTAAACTTTGGAACGGCCCAACAACGCTTGAAACAAAAGAAAACTTCATCACTTTCAACTTCCAGTCTCTGCTTGCAAGTAACAACCAAGTCATTGCTAATGCACAGATGCTCATTGTGTTTAAGTACCTTATGAACGAGATTATTAAAAACAAGGACTTCAATGCCAAATATAATGTCAACCGTAAAATCATAGTCGCAGTTGATGAGGCTCACATGTTTATTAACCCAAAATACCCAATAGCACTTGACTTTATGGCACAGATGGCAAAGCGTATTCGTAAGTATGGCGGTATGCAAATAGTCATTACTCAGAACATCAAAGACTTTGTCGGCTCACAAGAGATTGAAAGACAGTCAACAGCAGTCATCAATGCCAGCCAATATTCAATGATATTCTCACTTGCACCAAGTGATATGAACGACCTTGTTGAACTTTATCGAAAGAGCGGGGAAATCAACCAGCAAGAGCAAGATACAATTGTCACAGCGGGCGTTGGTCAAGCATTCTTAATCACCAGCCCTATGAACAGAACAATGGTTCAAATTGTGGCTTATGACTATGTTAAAAAGTTATTCTCATAAATAAAAAACTTCGATTTTGCGTAGTTATGACATATACATATAGTGACATTTTGTAAAATAAGCAACTATATATTGAAAAAAAACAAATTTGGGTATTGAAATTCTAAACATTATTTGTTATACTATATTCAAATACGGAGGGGTTGTATGTCAGATTTAAAAAAGCAAAAGCTTTCTGATGCAATGATTAAAGATTTTAAGGACTTTGCGAGAACAGGCAAAGATTCTATTTTTTGGCTTGCAAAGGGCGAAAATGTTACTATTGATGATGTAATCACAAGAATGCAGTCTGCCAATATTTTAACAGTTGCAAAGCTTGGTGTAAAAACTGCTGATGAGTGGAAAAATTCTCGCCCATCAAGAAAAGTGCGCGATACTGTTTCACCAATCACAAACAATGGCGGTTATTCGTCATTTGCTTTAATTGAAAATGAAAATAATTATGGCAAACTTCGTTATCCACTTGTTGCCTCTTTCGCATCAAGTGATATGCCTTTTGAAACAAAAACTTTTCCAATCTATTCATCGCTAATTAAGAAGATAAGGTCATCTTATAAAGTTAAAGTCATTGAAAAAAATGATTCAGGTGAACTTTTTGTATATAAGAGAAAAAGTGGCGTTGTTGCAAAATTGAAAAATGTTGGGCTTGGAGCGCTTAATTTGTGCAGAAAAATTGTTAAGAAACAAATCTTGAAGTCAAGTCCATCATACAAAGGTAAAATTGTTTTAAATAGTTCTATCGAAGTTGGAAACAACAAGATATATAAATTCTCAGAACAAGAGAAAATGACAAGAATACTTTTTGAATTGATAAAAGTAACTTCAAAAGACTATAAAAAGAAAGGGCAATTGACGTTAGATTCAAAAGTAATGGCTTATGTAAATCTTTATGCTAGTGTTCTTGTCAGCCGTGCAATCAACTATGGTTCTGAAAAGTCAAATCGTATGGTTGAGGCAAGTTTGTCACTTCAAATGTGTAACACATTGGCAGGGCTCAATCTTGATTCACAAACGCTAAAAAGTGCGAATTCACTTGCTATGAAAACAGCGTTGTTTACTATTGACAAACTTGGTATTTCAAAGCAAGATGTTATGGAGTCAATGATGGCTACTGGATATAAATATTACATTGTGCCACAAACAATTGAAGAAGCTCTTGCTCCAAAAAGACCTTTTGTTAACGAAAATACTTTTGTTTATGATGCTGAGAATACTTTGGGAGTTCAACACTTTGCTCAAGTTACTTATAAAAATTCAGAAAAAACCGAACCAAAACATGAGGAAAAATCTGAAAAAGTAGAAAAAGATGCACTTGACAATCCACCACCTCCTGATGTCATCGAAGCACCATATTATAAAGATGATAGCAAAGATTACAGCAAAGACAAGAGTAAAGATGATAGTAGCTATGTTGAGGAAACGAAACATTTAGCATCGCATGATGAACTTGATGATCTTGATATGGTAAATTGGGCAGATAACTATGGTAAAACACGATATAAGGGCAGTCATGAGGGTGTGAAAACCACAAATGTTTACCTTACAAAAAGGTCTGCCGAAAAATACATTGATAAAGTTGTTTTGTCAGCAGTAACCAATAATATTGATTCAGATGTCAAAAAGATAAGCGAAGGTGCAGACACAAAAGTTGCAACACAAAGAGCAAAGAGAAGATATAATTTCTTAGAGCATATCTATACATATTATGATAGAAACAAGTTATCAAATGCTCAAACTTTGCAACAATCTATTGATAAAGAACTTGATTCAGCTGTGGCGGGCGACAATGTTTATGCTCATTCATATGCAAAATCAATAATAGATTTAAGACATAATATTGTTGATGAAATTTTCGGCAATGATGAAAAAATTCTCAAGCCAGAAGGCAAGGAAATTGCAGCAGTTGTCAACGATTACACTCAAAATAAATACAATTCAAAACTTTCTACCTACGTCAAAGGTGCTATGAGAAAATGCTTAAAAACAGTGTTTAAAGAAATTGACAGCAAAAGTTTTGAACAAAAGAACTTGGTTGAACCTGAATCATCAAAATAATAATATAAAAAATATCTCAAAAGGAATATGACCTTTTGAGATTTTTTTATGCTTTATTGTTTGAGTGGAATACATCGCATATCTTGTGAGAAACAAGTTGTTCAATGTCATCTTGTGCACTTTTGAAGTAGACTTTTGTGTCCACGCTTTCTGGATTTTGTTTGAAATATCTTCTAAGTGCTCTTGTTGTTGCCATTCTTATGTCTGTGTCAACATTTATTTTGCATACATTGTATTTTGTGCAAGCCTTTTCAAGCATAGTTTCGGGAACGCCTTTTGCGTGGCTGATGTTTCCACCAAGATTGTTTATGTCAACAATTGTCTGTTCGTCAACACTTGATGCGCCGTGTAGCACAAAAGGGAAGTTTGGTACAAGTGTTTGTATTTGCTCCAATATGTCAAAGGCAAGTTTTGGCTCGCCAGAGAACTTACTTATTCCATGACTTGTGCCGATTGCAATGGCAAGTGAGTCCACGCCGGTTTGCTCAACAAATTGCTTTGCCTGGCTTGGTGATGTGTAAATACTTTGTGTGCCAACATGCTCATCTTCTGTGCCAAGAAGTCTGCCAAGTTCTCCTTCAACTTGCACACCGTGGCTGTGGGCAAGGTCTGCAACCTTTTTGGTGAGTTTGATGTTTTCTTCAAATTCAAGTGCACTTCCGTCAATCATGACACTATCAAAGCCAAGGTTAATTGCCTTTTCACAAATTTCATAGTCTTTGCCATGGTCAAGGTGAAAAAACATTGGTATTGAGAATGCCTTTTTGCTTGCAAGCATAAATCCTTTGACATATTCATCGCCCATATATTTAAGTGCACCACTTGAAATGGCAACGATGACAGGGGAATTGTTTTTTTGAGCGGAGCTAAGTATTGCCTTTAAACTCTCCAAATTGCAAAAGTTGAATGCACCAAGGGCATATCCATTTTTTATTGCGTCTTTGTAACAATCTACTAATTTCATAATTATTCTCCACTTAAATTATATATTTTTTTTTAATTTCTACAAATCATTTCTAATATTTTTTTGAAGTACATAAAATATAACATGAAAAAATATGTTGTCCATTTGTGCATTTTGCTCATATTTATTGTGTTTTGTTTTGTCTATAAATACTCATATGGGTTAACTCAAAGAAGATATTTATGCTCACAAATTGAATATTCGTATTATCAAGCTGAAACAGATTATTACTCTGCAACGCTCAGATTTGGAGAAAGAGAAAGCTATTTTAGGCGTGACGGAATAAGAACACGAAAAAGAGAATATGGCGTTGTTACCGTGAAATTTTTTGGCGATGTTCCTTTTGCAAGTAGTGTTGTTGCAAGGCTTTGCATTGATGATGATGTCATATTTTTGGTGCTAAAGCAAAACCCTTTTGACCAAACCTTTATGTGCGATATTGAAAAGGTTATTCATAGCGACAACATATCCATTTATCTTGATAATGTTGACTTTAAGTATCACACGCTTAGCTGTGTAAATAATGATTTTTCTAGCTCTTATGACGATGCAATTAAATTCGGCTCTCTTAAATTA
>CALWTI010000017.1 GCA_944384425.1 uncultured Clostridia bacterium
ATTCTTTTTTATTTCAATACACACTTTTATTATCGTATAGATTTATTTTTTCACCATACGATAGACAATACATAAAGTTTTATGATACATTGATTTTAAATTGAAAATCAAAAAATTAAAGGATTTTTATGAGTCATATTATTGAGATAAGGAATTTAAAGAAATTTTTTGGCGACACAAAAGCAGTTGATGATATTACATTTTCTGTCGAAGAGGGTGAGTTGTTTGCTTTTTTGGGGTTAAATGGAGCAGGGAAAAGCACAACTATCAATATTCTTGTTGGCGTGTTAAAGCGTGATAGTGGCGACTGTTTTGTTAATAATTTTTCAGTGGATGAAATTTCTAAAATTTTACCAAGTATTGGAATTGTTTTTCAAACATCTGTACTTGATAAAAAACTATCTGTGTATGACAATTTAAGATATAGAGCAATGCTTTATGGTATGGACAAAAAAGAATTTGAAAATAATTTAAAATATTTCATAGATAAACTTGACCTCGGACAAATCTTAAAAAAACAACTTGATAAGTTAAGTGGTGGTCAAAAACGAAAAGTGGATATTGTGAGAGCACTTTTACATAAGCCCAATATTTTAATACTTGATGAACCAACAACCGGGCTTGACCCAAAGACAAGAAAGCTTGTTTGGGATACGATTAACGAATTAAGAAAAACAACAAATTTGACAGTGCTATTAACCACTCATTATATGGAAGAAGCAAGTATCGCCGATAATGTTGTTATTATTGATGGTGGAAAAATTGTTGCCGAAGGTTCTCCTTTAACTTTAAAGAATAAGTACGCCAACGATTACATTAAAGCATATAAATACGACAACAGTATTTTGGAGATTTTAGATAAGGCAAAAATACCATATAAAAAAGAAAAGAATTGCTTAGAAATACTGTTTAAAAGCACAGATGAAGCGAAAAATTTTCTAGTGAAGCACAACAACCTATTTAAAGATATTGAAATTGTAAAAGGTTCAATGGATGATGTCTTTTTATCTATCACAGGAAAAGAATTGAAGGAGAATATATGAATAAACAGTCAGAACTAAGAAAGATGAGTTATTTGACTTTACGAAATATAAAATTATACTTCAAAGACAAAATGACCTTTTTGGTTTCACTTATAACCCCACTTATTTTACTTGTTCTCTTTATAGCTTTTTTAAAATCAACTTATGAAGACAGCATTCTTTCAATAATCCAAGGTTTTGATTTGGACCAAAGCCTAATTGATGCCTTCACTGGTGGGTGGCTGTTTTCATCCGTTCTTGCAACTTCTTGTATAACTATTGCATTTTGTTCAGGAATGATGGTTATTGATAAAATAAATAGAGCAAACATAGACTTTATGGTATCGCCAGTTAAAAAAAGTACACTTCAATTAAGTTATGTGTTAGCAAATTTATTTTCTACATTTATAATTACTTTTGTTTTACTCATAGTCGGGCTAATTTATCTTGCCTGTGTTGGATTTTATATCACTTTTGTTGATATTTTATTAATTGTTTTTGGGATTATTATAACCTCGCTTTTTGGTACAATTTTAGCAAATATAATTTGGACCTTCACCCATTCCCAAGGAGTAGTAAGTGGGGTTTGCACTCTTGTTTCTGCCTTATACGGATTTATTTGTGGTGCATATATGCCGATTAGCACAATGGGGCAAGGTATGCAATACTTTGTTTCTCTTTTGCCAGGCACTTACGCAACCGTTTTGTTCAGACAAGGGTTTTTAAACAGTGTTTTAAATAGGATGAGAGAAACTTTGCCACAAGGAATGATAAATGGTATTGCCAGCGGGTTTGATGTGAAAATGTCGTTTTTCGGCCATGATGTTTCAACACTTGCACTGATTTTGGTGATAAGCATTTCAACAATTGTATTGCTTGGAGTTTTCTTGTTTATAAATAAATTTAAGAAAAAAAACTAAAACTCAGTAATCTTAAAATTCAAACACTTTATACACTACTTATCAAATTTTTATCTGTTTCAAAAGTATTTAATCTGTCTATAATTTTTGAAACTAATTATAAAAAAGAGTTTTACTTTAAAAGTAGAACTCCTTTTTTCTTGTTTATTCTGCTAGTTTCAAAATGATTTGACCTTAGCCTTGTTTTTTTTCTTCATTTATAGCACTAAGAAGATTTTTAATTGCCCTTGACCTATGCGAAACACTGTTTTTCTCTTCAAGGCTCGTTTCACCAAAAGTCTTTTTTAAGTCATCTGAGTAAAAAATGCAATCATAACAAAATTCTGTTGAACCATGGTACTCTGTTGTGATATGCCCGGTAGTTTTGCCCTGTGCTGATATTATTTCGCCGTTTGGATACATAAGCACCAAAACACATTCAAAATACGCACTCCTGTCTTCTTTGCCTTGAAGACTTTTTAATAATTTTTGCCTATTGTTTTCATTGTTACCATGTTCACCGCTATATCTCGCACTATAAACCCCTGGTTCGCCATTTAATGAATTGACACAAAGCCCACTGTCGTCACTAAGCACTGGCAAAGATAAGTTTTTTTCATGTAAATAATTTTGGACCGTTTGCGCTTTTATTTTCGCATTTTCAAAAAATGTTGCGCCCGTTTCCTCAATATCATCAAGAAAACCTATGTCATTTAGCGTCAAAAATTCAAAATCGCCAAGTATTTGCTTGAATTCTTTTATTTTGTTTTTATTATTTGAAGCCAAAACTATTTTCATTGCTCACCCACTTTATCACTATCTTTTACGCCTATATCACTTTTACTTTTTAATGCGTGTACGAATATTGAAAATGCGAGCAAAAATTCTGCTGGATAATAAAGCACTAAGCACAATATATCAGCGACAGCAACGCCACCAAATCTGACCAATAGGAGCATAAAGTCACTTAAAAAGAACATGACGCTTCCAATCAGTATCAAAAGTGATAGCATATCTTTTTGTGAAACCAAAAGCGAAATTGACTTGCCAACCATAAAAGATATAATAAGTGCATACACAACGCATACAACTTCCATGAGCGCACCGCCGTATTCAAACATTGGTGCAAGCACCATGAAAAGTACTGATGGCACAAATATTACTACGCCATATATAAGGTCTTTTAGTGTAAATTTTGAGAGCATGCAATATGAAATAAAGAAAAGCACATGTCCACCAGCAAAAAGTCCAGCACCGACAATAAAGTCAATTCCAAGCAATATGTCGCCAAGCATTGCAAGTACAAGTCCTATTAGCATAACAATAGGAAATTTGAGATTTGCCTTGCTCTTTATGGCAAATACTGTATTTATTATGCCAATAATGACAAAAACCGAACTTGTTATTGCTTTTATTAGCAATGCCTTTTCAACGATATACACGACATCAAGAGCCAAAAGAACGGCTAAAAGCAACATATTAACAATAAAAAATGCTTTTTTCATAATTTCTCCTCATTTGTAATTTTGTTTTATTTCATTACTTCATAATATATGATTTGCAGTTGTCTTGCATCAAAAAGTACAGGTACGGGATAAAGTGGGTTAGCCTCTTTGTCGGCAGTTTTAGCAAGAGATGGCACATCTTCAAGCACAATTTGTGGAATGACGGTATCTATATTCATGCTCTTGTTCAAATCTTCAATCTTTTTAATGAAAAGCTCAGCGCACTCCTGTCTTGAAAGTGTCGTGTCGCAAAAATTGAGATTTAAGCATATTTTTTGAAGTTTTTTGTATATTTTGCTACCGTATCTTTTCAAAACAACTGGAAGCAAAATTGCATTTGCTTCGCCATGGGCAACATTATATTTCCCCCCAAGCGAATGTGCAACTGCATGAACATATCCAACATATGACTGAGTAAACGCAAGCCCAGCAAGATATGACGCTTTGAGCATATTTTTTCTCGCTTCAAGATTTTTGCCGTCACTGTATACAACTGGCAAATTGTCAAATATGAGTTTCATCGCACTAAGTGCATGGCCTCGTGTCTTTTTTGTTGTGCTTTTGCCAATATATGCCTCAACTGCATGAGTGAGTGCGTCCATACCTGTCGTAGCCGTGACTTTTGGAGGAAGACCAAGCGTTAAGTTTGCGTCCAAAATTGCATATGAAGGAATCAAAACAAAATCATTTATTGCATACTTGTGTCTTGTGTGACTGTCGGTTATTACACTTGCAATTGTGGTTTCACTTCCTGTGCCCGCAGTGGTTGGAATTGCGAAAATTGTTGGCGTCTTTTTCCTAACTTTCAAAACGCCTGCCATTTTGTTTAATTCTTTGTTTGGTCTTGCAACTTTTGCTCCAACTGCCTTGGCGCAGTCCATCACCGAGCCTCCACCAATAGCGACAATGGCGTTATATGAATTTTTTGTGTAAACTTCAAGTGCTTCAAGAACATTGTCAGTTGTTGGGTTTGGCACAGTTTTGTCGTAAATTGTATACTTTATTTTTTCTTTTTTTAGTTCATCTTCAAGCTCTGCCGTAAGTCCGAGTGAAACTATCGTCTTATCGGCAACGCACAAAACGCTGTCTAAATTCAAACTTTTCAAAGTTTGAGCAAGTGAAGCATAATTTGTCAAAATTTTTGGTTGACGATATGGCAAAAAAGGCATCGCCATTCTCATCACAAGTTGATATGTTCTGCAATATATCTTTTTAAATATGTTCATTTTACCCTCCTAATTTAGTGGTACAACTGACTTTGCCGTAAGGTCAAGGCCTGCTATTTGTTTATCATCTAAAAGTTGATAGTAGGCATATGAGCCAATCATCGCTCCGTTGTCTGTGCAAAGCTTTAAGCTTGGAAAATATAGCTTTATTCCTTCGCTTTCACACATTCTGCTAAGCTTTTCTTGAAGTCTTGAATTTGCTCCAACGCCACCAGCTATTACTAGCGTCTTTCTCTTTAAACTCTTTGTTGCCTTTATTGCTTTTCCTGCAAGCTCATCTGTCACCACTTCTTGAAAACTTGTTGCAATATCTATAGCTGGCAACTTCTCACCTTTTTGTTCAAGTTTGTGAACATAGTTTATAACCGCCGTCTTTATACCACTAAAACTGAAATTGAGGGAGTTTTCAAGCGTGTATTTATGTCTAAATTCAATGTTATTTTTTCCAAGTTTTGCCATTTTATCTATCTTTGGGCCACCTGGATAGCCAAGCCCGATAACTCTTGCGACTTTATCAAAAGCTTCGCCAACTGCATCGTCTATTGTCGTGCCTAAAAGTTTTGTATGTGTGTAATCTGTCACGTCCAAAATTGCGGTATGCCCACCACTGACGAGCAGACAAACAAAAGGTGGCTTTAGGTCCATGTGTGAAACATAGTTTGCAGCAATGTGTCCTTTGATGTGGCTGACTGCAATTAGTGGTTTGTGCGACATATAAGCAAGACCTTTTGCAAAGCTTATTCCAACCAAGAGTGCGCCAAGTAGTCCTGCGCCGTAGGTGACTGCTATTGCGTCAATGTCGTCAAGTGTGCAATTTGCATCTTTTAGTGCCTGCCTTGTGACATTGGATATCGCCGTTATGTGATTTCTCGATGCAATCTCCGGCACAACTCCACCAAAGCGTGTGTGAATGTCTATTTGCGATGCAATCACATTTGAAAGCACATTTCTTCCATTCTCAACCACTGCGACGCTTGTTTCGTCACAACTTGACTCAATGGCAAGTATTTTTACACTTTTTTTGTCTTTTAATTTATTAAATATATCTTCTGAAATTTGCATTTTTTATACCTTAATTACTTTTAATTAAATAGTCATTGATAAAAGGTTGAATGTTTCCGTTCATGACATCTTCAATGTTAGATGTTTCATAACCTGTCCTGTGGTCTTTGACAAGTGTGTATGGGCAAAATACATAACTTCGTATTTGGCTTCCCCACTCAATCTTTTTAATCTCGCCTTTGATTTGCGAAAGTTTAGCCATTTCCTCTTCTTCTTTTTTCTCAGCAAGTTTACTATATAGCATTTTCATAGCTGTTTCACGATTTTGAATTTGGCTTCGCTCTGTTTGGCAACTAACAACAATACCTGTTGGTATGTGTGTAATTCTTATTGCGCTTTCTGTCTTGTTTATGTGCTGACCGCCTGCACCACTTGACCTATATGTGTCAACTTTCAAATCTTCGGGCTTAATTTCAATTTCTGGTGAACTTTCAATTTCTGGCATAACCTCAACACTTGCAAAGCTTGTGTGACGCCTTGCCCCTGCATCAAAAGGCGAAATTCTTACAAGCCTATGCACACCTTTTTCGCACTTTAAATATCCGTAGGCATTTTCGCCACTCACCAAAAATGTTATGCTCTTAATTCCCGCCTCATCGCCTGGGAGTTCGTCAAGCACGCTGACATCATATCCACGCTTTTCAGCGTACATTGAGTACATACGAAAAAGCATTTGCGTCCAGTCCTGTGCCTCTGTTCCACCTGCTCCTGAGTGCAAAGTGACAATGGCATTGAGTTCGTCATACTTCCCACTAAGTAGCGTTTCAATTTTAAAATCTTCAAGTTCGGTTTTAACATCTTCAAGTCTTGCCTGCAAATCTTTTTCCAAACTCTCATCATCTTCAAGCTCCAAAAGTTCAATTATTGTGTCAATCTCGCCGAGCTGTTTTTCAAGATGAGCAACATTTTCAAGTTTTGTAGAAATGTTTTTGAGTTGCTGACCAACCCTTTTACTCTTTGCTTGGTCAGAAAAAATACTAGGGTCTTGTTGCTCTTTTTCCAGTTCGCTCTGTTGACTTTGTAATTTTGGAATGTCAAAGACACTCCTTTATTATTTGCAAATTTTGTTTGTTTTTTTCTTGTTCTTCTTTGACATTTTGAATGATTATCATAATAACTCCTAACAAAATAGATTTTAACATTTCATAATACTTTCGTCAAATAACCTTGCAAAAAGTTACATAATAGGTTAAAATATTTGATATGAAAAAGTTTATATTAACAATATTTTTGTGCTTTGCACTTTGTTTGGGTATTTCTTCACCACTTACCACCACTTTTGCCGATGAAATTGCAAGCGTAACAGTACTTGTTCCAACGGCAATTTATAGCGAAGCAGACATAAAAAGTGAAATACTTGTAGAAAAAGTTGACGCTGGCACAAAACTTATACTTAACAACACTTCGGAGCAAAACAGTGATATGTTTTATAGAGTTTACATCTATGGCATAGCACCAAATGCAAGCGAAAATGATGTTGGCTATGTCCTTAGAGCACAAACACTTGACAGCACAATAACCTCACCTTTAAAGACGCTTGACGACAATGCGACAATAAAAAATGATGACACAAAAACTTATTCATATGATGTGAATACAAAAAAATACATTGAAGAAAATATAGTTCTCAAAAAAGGCACACCTGTTCAAGTGCTTGACGGCTATGACAAAAACAAAGACTTCACATACATCGCCTTTTATGATGCAAATAATAACATCGTTAGGTTCTATGTTGAAACATCAAATCTACGAGTTCCGGGAATAAACTGGTCAGTGATTGTGGCAATATCAACGCTTATAACCTGCGCAACAATTCTTGCAATTATCTTCGGAATCAAAGGACGAAAAAAGAAAAAAGAACGCACAAAATAAAAAACACGCAAATTTGCGTGTTTTTTTAAACATTTTAGCGTCCGAAAAACATAATTTTTCCTGCTTTGTTTACACAATTTATAATGTATGTATGTTGTCTTGCAATGTGCTATTATTACTTTTTATTTTTTCAAAATGATTATTTAATTGAGAATTTTTTAATATTTCAGGGTCGACCTTCATAGCAAACTCATAACCTCTTTTTGAAAACTCCAAAACATCAGTCATCATCATTCCCCAAGATGCGCCAGTGTGATTTTGTGAGTTTATTATATCTTGCGCAATGCTCAAGCCTTTTTCGCCAGGCACTGTTTCGAGTACGTTTAGTAACAAAATTAGGTCTTTTGCGTAGTGCTCACCATAAAGCGAATTCATCACTTTTTCGCATCTTTGTTGCCATTTTACTTTTTTGCTGTCGTCCACAAATTGCATTCCATATAACAAAATGGCTTTTTGAATGTCGCCTTTGTTTGTGGGGTTTTTCTTTTCTTCATAAGTTTGTATCGCTTGTTTCCTCATGTTCTCAAAATCATTTTCCCAACCTTGTTTACCACGTGGGTCTTGTGAGTAAAATTTTAAGTCTTCTATTTCGCAATATACATTGTAGCCAAGAACTCTATAAGAATTTAAACATCTTATCATCTCTTCTTCGGTACCAGAAAAATCAATTTTATCTGCGTCGTTTTTTGCTTTTTCAAAATCCATAAAATCCTCCTTCTAGTTACAAAGAGCTGTGTAGATTTTAGGCTTGTGCATCAGCGAAATAATCATAAAGTGAATCAAAGTTTGCAACAAAAGTTTGCAAGAAATACCTTGTGGTGCTTAAAGCGTCATTATAATCTGGACTGCAAACATAATAAAATTCATGAGTTGTCATACCTTGGTCTTGTGAGACTGTTAGGCGAATTTCATCATAATAATATGTTGTATTGTTATACACAAAGCTTTGTGGCTGTTCAGTGTTATAAAGTAAATAAAGTGTATAGCCCGTAGTTGATGGTTTTGATATGGACCTTATACTATTTGTGTATCCAATTCGTCCAGAGAAAAGTGAAACCAAAAAGCTTTCGCTGAAACTATCGTTAAAAACTTTGTTTATTTCATCATAAAGCTGTTTGTCATCTTTATTTGCTGAAATAGGTGGTTCGGCAACACCGTTAACTCGAAGTTCATATATTAGTGGGTCTATTATGTCAGGCTTTTTGTTGACTGGTATAAAACATGATGCAACAACCAAAATCACAAGCACTGCCAAAGTGCAATATGTGGCTATAAGCCACCATCTACTCTTTTTTGTCATCGACTTTCTCCTTTTTCTCGTCTTTTGTATCTTTACTTTCTGCTTCTTCGGTTTTTATCGTTTCTTTTTCGTCAGTAGTTTGTTCGGTTTTTTCCGACTGTTTTTCATCAGATGAAGTTGCTTGTTTTGATTGGTCAAGTTTTTTAAGTGCATTCTCTCGCTCTTTGAGAATAAGCTCATAGTCTTTTTGAGTTATTATTCCCTCTTTGAGATACATCTCGGCAGTCTTGACCTTTTGGTCAATTTCTTTCATCTTTTTGTCAATCTCGCCTTCAATTCTAGCTTTTTGTTCTTGCTCTCGCCTAATTTTTTCTTGCTCGTCCATGTAAGCCATTATCTCTTCTTTTGATTTTCCAGCAAGAATCATATCAACTTCTTCTTTATAGATTGTGTCTTTTGCAAGAAGTAGCTCTGCCATCTCTTTAACATACTTTTTATTTTCTTGCAATAGTTTCTTTGCTCGTGAGTAGTTATAGTCGAGAATTTTCTTTACTTCTTCATCAATTTGAGCTGCAACTGTTTCACTGTAATCATTTTTGCTTTGGTAATCTCTTCCAACAAAAATTTCTTCTTCACTGCCAAAACTCATAAAACCAAACTTGTCACTCATACCCCAAAGTGTGACCATCTTTCTTGCGACTTCGGTTGCACGCTTAATGTCGTTTGAAGCGCCTGTTGAAATGTCGTCCATAAACAACTCTTCACTAAGTCTTCCACCCATCATCATTGCAATTTCGTCGTTGAGTTTTAGTTTACCCATATGATTGTCATCAGTATCTGGTCTTGACATTGTGTAGCCCGCAGCCATTCCACGTGGTATTATTGAAACTTCTTGCACATCTTCACAATGCTCCATAAGTTTTCCAACAATTGCGTGTCCGCTTTCGTGGTATGCGGTGATGAGTTTGTCTTTGTCAGTCATGAGCATACTTTTCTTTTGTGGTCCCATGATGACTTTGTTTATGCCTTCGGTTATGTCCTGCATAATTATTTTTGGTCTATGATTTCTTGCTGCGATTATTGCCGCTTCGTTTAACATATTCTCTATATCTGCACCTGTGAAACCACTTGTTATTCTTGCAAGTGTCACAAAGTCAACATCGTCTGCAATAGGTTTGTTTCTTGCGTGTATTCTAATTATTCCCTCTCTGCCCTTGACATCTGGTACATGAACATAAATTTGTCTATCAAATCTGCCTGGGCGAAGTAGTGCAGGATCCAAAACATCGGCACGGTTTGTCGCTGCCAAAACAATTATGCCTTCGTTTGCCTCAAATCCGTCCATTTCTACCAAAAGTTGATTTAGTGTTTGCTCACGCTCGTCGTTGCCCCCACCAAGTCCAGCTCCACGCTGACGACCAACGGCATCAATTTCGTCAATAAACACAATACAAGGTTGAACTTTTTTTGCTTGGTCAAACAAATCTCTCACCCTACTTGCACCAACACCGACAAACATTTCAACGAAGTCACTACCACTTATTGACAAGAATGGAACATTGCTCTCGCCTGCAACTGCACGGGCAAGAAGTGTCTTACCTGTTCCTGGGTTACCAACGAGTAGTACGCCTTTTGGTATTCTTGCTCCAAGCTCTGTGAACTTTTGTGGATGTTTTAAAAACTCAACAATTTCTTGAAGTTCTTCTTTTTCTTCGTCAGCGCCTGCGATGTCTGAAAATCTAACTTTGACATCGCTTGTTATGCGTGCTTTATTTCTGCCAAACTGCATAGCACTGTTGTTGCTCTTTGTGAACATTCTAAATATCATAAACACTGCAACACATGCGAGCAAAATATAAAGTATTGGCATAAGTGTTTCAATCCAACTAGACCTAACAGGTGGATTCTCCCACACGATTTTTTGTTCTGCTGGCAAATCTGTTTGAGAGTTGTATGTGTCAACAGCAGTCAAAATAAGTTCAAGTGATGTCGATGTGTATTCAAAAGAATAGTCGGCAACATCTGGGAAGTTTTCACGCTCCTCATCTTTTTTGAACTGACTGTTTTCAACTGTCAAAAGTACACGACCTTTACCGTTATAGAAATAAAGCTCTGACACTTTGCCATCTTCTATCATCTCAATAACACTTGATGGCTGAGTTTGCTCTATGTTTGGACCTATGTTTGTAAACATAAAAAATGCCAAAACACAAATAACAAGTATTATAAGAATATATATAAAATTAAAATTACTTTTTTTCTTACTATTCAAGTTTCCCTCCTAGTAGCGTTACACATAATATTATCATAATTGCAAAAAAAAATGCAACTTTTTTACCATAATAAAATTATAAGCAAAATAGCGTTATTTATCACAATAACGCTAAATAATATATGATGCGATTTTATCTAGTATTTCTTTACAAATTTTGTCAAGTTCACTGCCCTCACGATAATCTGCTTCTGCAAGATAGTCGGAGCGATGCTCCAAATACAATTTTCGACACTCTGCATATTTTGCCTTGTTTGGTGCATATACGCAAATTGACTTGCCACCCTTTTTGCTTACAGTTCTCATGCAAGGTATATCTGTTTCGCCATCACCAAAATACACAAAGTTTGAATATGGGACAAGGTCGTCTTTGCTCTCAACATATTCATTTACGCCCTTTGCATTCCAAAGGTCATCAACTGAGTTTTTTCTGACACGGTAAATATACTGAGTTTTTGTGGTGTAGTTCACTGCCTGTGATGGCCAAAATGGTATTTCATTTTCATCATAAGCAAACTCTGATGCAAAAATACGCTCAAAGTTGTGTGCAATCTTTGTTCCTTCGATTATTTCTTTTAGACCGCTTGAAACAATGTAATGTTTAAGTTCAAGCCCCAAAGATTTTGCGTAATTTGTCATTCTGTCAAAAAATGTTTCAACCCCTTCAAAAAACTCAATATCTTTGCCTAGATCTACAATGTCTTGCCTTTTTAATGTTATATTTTTTTCACGAGTAACGGTTATGAGTTTATACATCATTGCGAGTGAGCCATCCATATTGTGTTTTTTACCAAAGGCGTTGACATCTGCCCACCACTGTTCTTTTGTTGTTCCAATTAAATCCTGAAAAGAAAATTCCTGCATATTGCGTGGCGAAAGCGTTAAGTCAAAGTCATATAAAAATGCTACTTTTTTTGATTCTTTCATGTTAGTTCTCCATTTTAGTTTTTGTATAATATAACATAAATTAGTATACTTTTCAAGCAACTGCAAAAAAATAAAAAAAAGTTGAAAATTTTATTGAAAAATGTCGATTCGTAGTGTACAATATTATTAGTATTTAAAAAAGGAGAAAATATGGAGTTTTTAAAAGAATATTGGCCACTTTTTGTCTGTGTTATTCTCATCATCGTTGCTATTGTCGTGCTTTTTGTGTTTAGAGATAAACCAGAGGACAAGCAAGACGAAACAACCGACGCATCAGTAGATGCGAAAGCTGATGAAAAACCTGCCCAGGAAACAAAAGAAGAACAGCTCGCTGAAAAAGAAGAACAAACAGAGACAGAAGAACAGCCAAAACAAGAAAAGCCAAAGAAGGTAAGAAAATCAAAAAAAGTTGAAAAAGAAGAGGCTGTGACCGAAGCTGAAACAACAGAAAAACCAGCCGAGGAAACAGAAAAATCTGAGGAGCCTGTTGAAGAAACAAAGACCGAGGAAGTAGCCGAAGAAGCTAAAGCTGAAGAACCAGCTGAAGAAGCAAAGGTAGAAGAGCCAACTGCTGAAAAGCAAGAAGAGGTCAAAGAACCTGAACAAACAACAAGTGAGGAAGAAATGGAAGACAAAAAGCCAGCTCAAAAATATATGGTAACATATGACAAAGAGCGTAAAGATTGGGTTGTTAAAAAGACGGGTGCAGTTCGAGCATCAAAGAGATGCAAGACCAAAAAAGAAGCAATGGAAGTTGCAGAAAAACTTGCAGAAACCCAAGAACTCAACATAAGCGTCAAGAAAAAAGACGGCAAATTCCAAAAGCGTGAAAACGCAAGTAAATAACAATTATTAAATATTTTTGACAGTTATTAAAAAAATCTGGCACAAATCGTGTCAGATTTTTTTATTTCTAAACATTTTAAATACCTGTTGGTTTAGGGTTCCAAATTTTAAGAAATTTGGAAAGCAGCACGGCAGGCGTAATAGGAATTCACAAGATCGTCGCTGATCAAATAGCCTGAAGAATTGACATACCATGCACCATAACTTAAAGTACCTGGCGAGCGCAACCAATAGTGTCTCACAGCAGAACCTGACTGAGTATGCCATATTCTACTTGGGCAAGGACCTACTGTATTTATCCCTGATTCATTTATAAACAATTTATACATCTCATAATATGATGGTAGCCAAAATTTATCAAAATCGGTATCGTTTATACTATTTTCTCCATCTGGATATTGCACAATATATGTTGTATCACATTCAACTTTCCCTCCACTTGTTGACCTAAGCATATTGTCATATAATCCTGTGCCTTCACTATTTGTAAGTGGCCTTGCTGTTATTTGTTTGTATATTATGTCACTTTCAGGATCTATATTCAAATCATTACATAAATTGCTTTGTACACCTGATGGTGTCACATGAAGATCTCCACTATAACTTTTTGAAACAACATCATCATTTGTCAAGTTAAGGTATTTTCGTATGTTACTTGCCCTATACTCATTTGCATTAACTCCCTCTAGTCCCATTTCTGTATGATGAAAATTTAGTGTACCACTTTCGTTTATGTATGAATTTTCCCAAGAAACATTATGCGTCTCATCGTCAACATATGTTTCTTGAATATACATTCCTGTTAAGTCACTCAAATTTGTGGTATCTTTTGGGTCGGTGGCCTCTGCATATTCTGTTAAGTCAGATGTAATATATCGCCATCGAATGTACTCACTTTTATAATTTGTCCCACTAATTAATTTTGGCATTGTTCCCATTTCAACATAATAGTAGTCATTTGTTGTGTCATATTTAAGCAAACTTGTACCATAATTTTCAAAGCCTATAGAAAGGTTGAGCGATGAGATATCGAGGTCGGTTGCTGTGTCGCTTTTTACATATATTTTAAATGTACCTGTGATTGCACCACTTGTTACACTATTTGGATTCGGTTGCAGTATTGTTGAAGTGTTTCTAACATCATAGCCCTCTGGTTGTGTGTATAAAAGTGTGACTTTTTGGTAGTTTGTTGTGTCAAGTGAAGTTAACTTTATTTCAATTTCCAACTTTTCACTAACTGGTACCCCAGGTGTGCCTATGTTTATCTCAGTTTCGCCACTTGAATCATTAAGATAAACACCTTTAAAATTTTCAAGCGTTTGACTCGTCAACTTTCCATTTTCATCTGGCGATAAGTTGTTTAATGTTATGCTATTAACATACATTTTGTATGCCTCAAATGATATTGTCCCACTCAATGTCAGTGTCGCCGTTGTTGCCGAATATACACCAAAGCACATCACCCCAATACAAAACAATAGGGAGCATAAACTAAAAAGTAATTTTGATTTTTTACTTTTCATAAATTTTCTCCTTTTTTTTGATTTACAAAATTCTCCCATTTCACACGCAAAATTGTTTTATAGTGGGTGTGAATTATTTTTTTAACGCAAATTAAGAGTGTAGCCCTGTTGTCCTTGTTCTTTTACTTTTGCCTTTCACACGAAAAAGTATATGGTGGATGCTAGGCTCGGCGCAGTTGGCTCCGCAGGAGTTTAGTTACCTAAACGACTATGTGACACGGGCTTGAAGTAAACCACAATTATTTTAACTTTGCATTTCACACGCAAAATTGTGAGGTGTAGACGAGGCTCGACAAGTCGTGCCAGGCAGGAGTGTACTTCGTACATGACTGTCTGGCACGGCTTGGCAGTAAACAAAGTATACACCCACAATTTTGCGTGTGAAATGGGAGAACCAAGGAGATATCAACTACCACCTGCTATGTAATACCCCCTTGGCTTTTCGCCCTCAAAAAGTTAATAAAGCGCTTTTAACTTTTTGAGCACTTTGATACACTATTTTTAGTGTATCACACAAGTTTTATAACACTATTCTTAGTGTAAGTCAAGTATATACATTAAATTTAGTGTAAAAATTTAGTTATGAATAATTTTTCAAAAAATCTTAAACAGTTAAGAATGTTAAACAACCTTAGCCAAGGCGAGTTTGCAAAAAAACTTGGAACAACTCAGCAAAGGGTAAGCGAATGGGAATGTGGCAAAATTGAGCCAACCCTTTCTAATATTGTTAAGATATTAAAGGTTTTGAATATAACATTTGAAGATTTGATTGAATAAAAAAGCTACCTTGCGAAAAGGTAGTTTTTTAAAATTACATTTTATGTTATGACATTGATTTCATATACTCCTCATAAGTCCCCATCTTATCCCTGATTGTGTGCTCGTCAACTATGTCTATTACCCTATTTGCAACTGTTTCAACAATTTCTTGGTCGTGCGTGGTGAACAGCATACAACCCTTGAAGTTTATCATGCCCTTGTTTAATGCAGTTATTGATTCAAGGTCTAAGTGGTTTGTTGGCTCGTCCATAATGATAAAATTTCCAGCTTCAAGCATCATCTTTGCGAACATACATCTAACTTTTTCGCCACCAGAAAGCACGCTGACAGGCTTTAATGCCTCTTCGCCTGAGAACAACATTCTTCCTAGCCAACTACGAATATATGTTTCGTTTTGTTCTTTTGAGTATTGTCTTAGCCAATCTATCAAATTCTCGCTCTTGCCTTCAAAGTACTCTCGATTGTCCTGAGGTAGATATGTCACCTTGATTGTCTTACCCCAGTTGACTGTTCCACTATCTGCCTGCTCTTTGCCCATAAGTATTTCAAATAGTTTTGTTATTGCAAGACTGTTATTTGCCAAAAACACAATTTTGTCTTCACGGCGTACTGAAAAACTAAGGTTTTCAAAAAAGCCTTTTTTTGTTAGGTTTTTGACAATCAAAATCTCTTTGCCAATCTCTTGCTCATAGCGAAAATCAATGTATGGATAGCGTCTTGACGAGATTTTGAAGTCGTCAATAGTGAGTTTTTCAAGCTCTTTTTTCCTGCTCGTTGCCTGCTTTGCCTTTGAAGCGTTTGCACTAAATCTTGCAATAAAGTCTTTGAGTTCTTTTGCTCGCTGTTCAGCCTTTTTGTTTTGGTCTTTTGCTTGCTTTTGAAGAAGTTGATTTGTTTCGTACCAAAAGTCATAGTTTCCAAGCATCATATTTATTTGACCATAGTCGACATCGCATATGTGCGTGCAGACTTTGTTTAAAAAGTGACGGTTGTGTGACACTATGATGACAGTGTTTTCAAAATTCAAAAGATAATCTTCAAGCCACCTTGTTGTCTTAAAGTCAAGGTTATTTGTTGGCTCGTCCAAAATCAGTATGTCGGGGTTCAAAAACAATGCCTGAGCAAGAAGCACTTTGACTTTTTGTTTTGAATCCATTTCGCTCATCTTTTTATCAAAACAATCTTCACTTATGCCTATGCTTTTAAGCAGTGTTTTTGCCTCACTGTCTGCTTCCCAGCCACCGAGTTCAGCGTATTCAGTTTCAAGTTCTCCGGCGAGCATACCGTCAGCCTCAGAAAAGTCTGGCTTTGAGTAGAGTTCTTCTTTTAGCTTTGCAATCTCCATAAGTCTTTTGTGACCTAGTAGCACAGTTTCAAGCACTGTGTGGTCATCGTAGGCGTTTTGGTTTTGCATAAGAACACTCATACGCTCTTTTTCGTCGCGCAAAACTTCGCCCTTGTTTGGTTCAAGTTCCCCTGTGAGTATTTTCAAAAAAGTTGACTTGCCCGCACCATTTGCACCAATAATTCCATAGCAGTTGCCTTTTGTGAATTTTAAATTGACATCTTTAAAAAGCACCCTGCCACCAAATTGCAACGTAACATTGCTTACTTGTAGCATTTTTTCTCCTTAAACAAAAAATTATTTTAACAAACTATGAAAGTATACCACATTTAGTAGTTATTGGCAAGCATGAAAAAATGCACATTTTTTGTGCATTTTTTTAATCTTTTAAACATTGTGAGTGAAAATTGCATATCCATCAACAACAGCTGTTGGTTGAGTGAAGTTAGAAGTGTCTTTTAAGAACTCACTTTGAATTTCGCTCAAATCGTCACATTTTACCCTTATTACTCCTTGATAGTAAATCGCCGAACTTAAAACATTTGCAAATGTATCAGAATTTACAAAATTTGTATCATTAAAAGTAAAGTCATAAGTCTCTATAGATGATAGATAGAATGATGTCAAAACAGTGCCAGCTTCAAAATTAATATTGACCGACCCGCTAAAACCAGATATGCCTTCTATATATAATGATTTTATTGAATTAGGCAAATTGCTTGTGATGCCAAAATAAACATATGCCTTGTAATCTGAAACAGGTAGACCTTTATATATTTTTGGTAAAGCATCGACCCCTTGACCACCATTACCACTATTTGAATAAGTGTAATATGTTTTGTCAGTACTAAGTTCAAAACTACCCGCCACATCTTCACGAAGCTGTAAGTTTATTGTGGCTTCATTAACAATTCCCATCAACTCACCTTGCGCTTGCTGTTTTAAATCATCAGTCATTTCCATGTCTCCTATATTGCGTACAACTGCAATGCAAAAAACAAAAGTATTTCCAGCACTACCCTCAGCCCTTACCATCTCAAATTTACTTCGTGGCAAAATTCGATTGGCATTTGGCGAATCGGAAAAACTGTCATTAAAATCTGTTAATACATCAGCATTGATAGTCCCATTATTGTAATTACCAATAAAGCCCATCAGCCCCACAGATGTGTTACTTTGCATATACAAGGAACGATATCCAGAATACCAATTTTCTACTTTAAAATTATAAAAGTATCCGTAATAATTTGTGTCATAAACATTTAACACACCTTCTTCAAATTCATAGTTTTTTAAGGATATGGAATTTTGATTCAATGTATTTCCAGAATCCCAGCCAAGTTCACCCTTCTCGCTTGCAGAAAGGCCGTATATTGAAAATTCACTAAGATTTGTCGCCATAACAAACACAGTGATTGAGTCAGAATTCTTAATCTCTGCATCTAATTTCATTTGATAGCCAATGTTTTCTCCATATTGTGCATTGCCTAATAACGCATCATAACTAGATGCAAGTACATTCGGACTTTCTCCTACTCCAAATGCCTCTTCTTGAGCAGAAGATAGCGTGTCCGAAAATTGACTAATATCGTAATTTTTTCCGTTAGCAATGATGACCTGATCAATGTCTGTTGGTTCATCCATAGAATAACTGAATTGCCCAGATTTGACATAAAGTGTAAGTGAATCATAATTTTTCCACTCAGAAGATAAGTCAAATTTAGCCATATATACTTCACCCATGCCCTCAACTTGTGCGTTCTCTAAATATTCAGAAGAAGTTTGCAATGTTAGTGCATCAGAAGAAATGTCCACAGCTTGTCCCGATGTTTGCGTCGCTACAGAAATTGGTGCGAGTGTGGTGTTTGATACTTGAATTTCATGCAAACTGCTTTGTCCATAAATTGTTGGAGCAGGAGCTTTGCCTTTGTCAATTGTCACGGTAAAATCAAAGGTGTTTTGCACTCCTTTTGTCGCATCATTGAGTGCCATACCAATAATTAAATATCCAGTTTGACCTCCATCTATATCACAAAAATCTTGAAGAATTTGCACAATGCTATTAAGTGAATCATTTACGCCAGCTATATTAGAAATATCTGCTATTGCGTGAACTGTTTCAGTTCCAAGATTTTCAATTTCAATAACGATATAATAACCATATGCCTTATCGCCACCCTCGGTGTATGACCCGTAGTTGATTGGCAGTGCAGTTTCGCTTGTAAATGTTGTGGTCTGACCAGGGTCTGAAACTTGTCCACCTTCATATGTAGAGTGTTCATCAGTGTAACCTGTGTCTTCAATCTCGTCAGGCATAAGCGTTGGCAAACTTGAAAACTCTTGAAGTTTTGCAAGTTGTTGTGCCTCAGAAATCAATGTTGTTGAAGTTGACTTGTATAGTTTTGTGCTAATGTTCACAAAAACATCTGTCACTTCATAGCTAACACTACCATTTATTGTATAGCTGACACTCATAGCACTGTAAACGCCAAAGCAAAGCATTGCTATACTTAAACAAAGTGATGCCAAACTAAAAAATAGCTTTGTTTTTCTTTTCATATTTTCTCCTTTAAAATTTCTTTCAAGTTATGCCAAGCATTTTACTGTCATTAACAATTATGCCCACCCCCACCCCCCCCTTTTTTTTTTTTTTTTATTGTAATAATAATTTT
>CALWTI010000018.1 GCA_944384425.1 uncultured Clostridia bacterium
AAGTGGCGAAATGGTAATTCCAGAAACTGTTGGAAATCATACAAATTTAACAACCAAGACACTTAAGTTTGAGAATGCGTCAGAAATGATGTCAGCAATGGGCGGAAAGTTATCTTACGCAGACGCCTTTTCTTTTGCAGATATATCTTATACTGTAGAAGGTGCTGAAAATACATCTAAAAAGGTATTGGTTACCTATTGGTTACTGGAAAATCCAACTGCGACAGGTATCACAATCAATTTTCTTTCTAGCTATGAAATAAACTATGAAGATTACAGTATCTTATGCGATATGCCGAACATGAATACTCCTTGGCTTCTGCTTCTAGGACCTTATGCGTTCTATGGAATCTCTGGCTCTTCTAGTTATTATGATACTTATTATACTGTAAATGTAGAAGGTAAAGAATATGTCATTGACCAAGAGGCGATACAGCAAGAGAGGGAAGATTCAGGAGATCTAATGGAATTATCTAAATATATCAATGAAAAATTTTCCAGTGACAATATTACGGAACAGACTTTTCCAAAATTTACATATACCATTACGTCTTTTGGACAAAAAGTTACAAAAGGAGAAAATTATAAAGTTGTAGGTATTGCAAATTATGCTTGTGAAAACAACGACCAACTTTCATCTGTTGAAATACCTAAAAGTGTACAGACAATAGGTAAATATGCTTTTGGTAATTGCACAACGTTAACTTCGATAATTTTCAAAGACACAGAAAACGAATGGACAATATCAGATCCTTCAAGTACTCAAATAACTTCTGATGACTTAAATAACCCAAGCACTATGCTAACATATTTAACAAAAAATTCGTACGGAACCCCATCAGGTTATACTGATTACACTTGGACAAAAAATGTGTGATAAAACATAATAAAAAACACGCAAGTAAGAGACACTTGCGTGTTTTTTTATGCCAATAAACTTTAATATTTTTTTAATGTGTGGTAATATTGTTTTGGAGAAAATATGAAAGTTGCAATTATTGGAGCAGGGGCAAGTGGTCTTGTGGCAGGTGTTTGTGAAAGCTCGCACAGTGATGTCACAATTTATTGTGCCGATGATAAAATTGGTAAAAAAATATTAGTCACAGGAAATGGAAGATGTAATTTAACAAATGTTAGTGGCTTTGAAAGTGCATATAATCAAGACATATCCAAGTTTTTAGAAAGGTATTCATATTTGGATATCATAAGTTTTTTCAATAATTATGGACTTGAAGTCCATGTTGACGAAGAAGGAAGAGTATATCCACTTTCAAACTCTGCACAAAGTGTTGTCGATGTTTTGGAAAATGCACTAAAAAAAGCAAATGTGAAAATTGTCTATGAAAAAGTTGAAGATATAAAAGCAAATGGTGATTTTGAAGTTGTTACAAAAACGAGCGTTGAAAAGTTTGACAAAGTCATTGTTGCGACAGGTTCAGAGCATGAAATTCTGGACAAGCTCGGTGTGAAGTATAAACCTTTCACGCCAAGTCTTATGGCACTAAAAACAAAACAAAAAACTTTGTCACTTTCAGGGCTAAGGTTATCAGAAGTTAGTGCAACACTTGTTATTGGTGAAAAAAGTTACACACAGTACGGCGAAGTGCTTTTCAAAGATAAGGGACTAAGTGGAATATGTATTTTTAGTTTGTCGGCATATCTTAGTAGAATAAATAATTTTAATGCAAAAATATATATTGATTTATTGCCAAAATTCAGTGTTGAAAATGTTGTGAAAATGTTAAGTAATAGGCTTAAATTAAATTTTGATAATTTATCTGAATTTATGACTGGATTATTTCATAAAAAAATAAATAATTATATATTAAAATGTTTAAATTATGACACTACAATGCCAATAAATAAATTAGAGCAAAATGAAATAAATAATTTAGCAAAAATAATTAAAAATATGCCTTTTGACATTGTGGGATATTACGAGAATAATCAAGTAAAAAGCGGGGGAGTGGCACTTAGTGACCTTAAAGGTAGCCTTGAATATAAGAAAATTAAAAACCTTTATTTTGTTGGCGAAGTTGTTGATGTCGACGGTATTTGTGGTGGATATAATCTTTCTTGGGCGTTTATAAGTGCCATGATTGCAGGTGAAAAATGATAAAAATAACATTAAATAATGTTCCAATAAATCACGATAATAATTATATTTTAAATGAAATTTCAAAAAAATTAAAAATAAAAACAAATCAAATAAAAGATTACAAAATAATAAAGCTTTCACTAGACGCAAGGAAAAAATCAAATATATGTTATTGCATTCAATTTTTGGTTAGCTTAGATGAAAAAATTGTTTTGACCTACGACAAATTAAATTACAAAAAAATAAATTCAAAAATTAGGCCAGTTGTTGTTGGCTTTGGCCCTAGCGGTATGTTTTGTGCGTTGGCACTTGCAAGAATGGGACTTAAACCAATCGTGTTTGAGCAGGGCGGTGATATTGAGACAAGACAAAAAGATGTCAAGCTTTTTTGGTCACAAGGCAAACTCAACAAATATTCAAATGTGCAGTTTGGTGAAGGTGGGGCAGGTACTTTCAGTGATGGCAAACTAAATACAAATTTGCACAACGAATATTGCAAGCGTGTTATTGATGAGTTTTATCTTCATGGTGCACCAATAGAAATAACATATTCAAATAAACCACACATTGGTAGTGACAAGTTGCCACTTGTTGTGAAAAGCATTAGGGAAGAAATAATCGCACTTGGCGGAGAAGTGTTTTTTAATGAAAAACTTGTCAACATTGATGTTTGTCAAAATAAATTGCAAAGCATAGAGATTTTGAATGTCAAAACAGAGGAAAAGAAAAAAATTGATACTAACTATTTGTGCTTGTGTCTTGGTCACAGTGCACGGGACACTTTTGAACTTTTGTATGACAAAGGAGTAAATATTGTCCAAAAACCTTTTGCAATGGGCGTAAGAATTGAACAAAGTGCGAAAAAAGTGAACGAAATGCAATATGGCAAAAACTATGACAATAATTTACCAACTGCCGACTATAAATTCGTTGTGCACTTAGATAATGGCAGAAGTGTATTCACATTTTGTATGTGCCCTGGTGGAAGTGTTGTGGCGTCAAGCAGTGATGAAGGCGAAATTGTCACAAATGGTATGAGTAACTTCGCTCGTGATAATGAGTATTCAAACTCTGCACTTTTGGTCAATGTGACAGAAAATGACTATGGCTCAACTCATCCACTTGCGGGAATTTGCTTTCAGCAAAAGTATGAAAGGTTAGCTTATGAAGTTGGTGGGGGAAGCTTCGGCGCTCCTGTTCAAAGTGTGGGAAGCTTTTTGTATGGCAAAAAAAATTTTGGCAAATGCAGTTATTTACCAAAATACAAATTTGCTGAGCTGAAAAATTGTTTGCCTGACTTTGTTTACGATAGTTTAAAGCAAGGTCTTGAAATCCTTTGCAAGAAATATAATTTTGCAAGTGACGATGATATGCTAATTGGCATTGAGTCAAGGAGCAGTTGTCCAATCACAATAAAGCGAGATGAAAAATTTGAAAGTAGCACAAAAGGCATTTATCCTTGTGGTGAGGGTGCAGGCTATGCAGGTGGAATTGTGTCAAGTGCTATTGACGGAATCAAACTTGCCGAAAAAATTTATGCAGTCATCTCAGCGCTTTGCGATTGAGTTTGATTTTGTGGGCGAAGGCTTGAAATATTCAAAAGCATATCTGTTAAGTTTGTTGTTATTTGCTCAAAGTAGTTGATGACATTTAAAAAACATTGATAGCGATTTATTCTTTGTGTCATTGATACAGAGTCTTCTATCACTGATTTTTTTGCATTGACTTTTATTCGTGTCATTTTACCTAGCCTTTTAACTATGTTAGTTAAAAGGCTTGTGTTTTCTAGTGCGCCATTTATGATTATTTCTTTCATAACTTTTTGAATATCCACCAAATTTTCATTCATAAGTTTTGAAAGTGAATTTATTGTATTTAATTGTTTTTGAGTAAAAGTTGTTTTTTTGCCATTATAGTAACATGAATTTATAAGTTTTATTGTGTTTACGTCTGTTTTTTCAATTCCGATAAATATGTTATTTAAGTCACGCTTATTGATTTCGTCGGCGCTGTTTAATTCTCCGCCGATTTTTAAAAGCTGATAGTTCATATTTTTTGCGTTGTCTACATTTTTGAAAATTTTTGATGTTATTTCATCAAACGATGTGTCATCATTTACAACATGGTCAGTTGCCTGTTTAATGTACAAAACAGTGTTATTAAAGTAGTCAAGTGCATTTTTGTTTAACTGTGCAAATCCAAGAGTTTGGACTCGGGAAATTTCGCTGATATTTTCTTTTTTGTCGGGTATGAGTTTATTTAATAGTTTTTCAAGTGGTTTAAGTAGTGGTAGCATTATCAAAAATGTGACGACATTGAAAATTATATTTATAAAAATAACTTGAAATGCTAAGTTGCCCAAAAATGAAGTTATAGGTGTGACCCAGTCAAATATTGTGACAAGACAAAATATTATTGCACCAACCACATTGAAAATGAGATAGCTCAGCATTGCTTTAAGATTTTTTCTATTCCCGCTCACAAGTCCGATAATAAGTGGAGTTATGCAAATACCAACATTCATTGCATAAATCAAATAACTGGCGTTTTGAAGTGACAAAAGGGCAGGAGTTGTGGTGAGTATTGATGAGATAATCGCTGTCATACCAAGCGAACTATTTACAAGGCAAGAAATTGCAAATCCCAAACAAAAAAGTATAAAAGGACTGTTTATGCTTGATATAAATTCAGTGAAGCCGTCAGTTTTACTAAGTTCGTTCGCTGTTGTTGACATCAGTGATAGTCCCACAAATACAAGACCAAGCCCGCATATACAAAGGCCAATATTTTTTGTGAGTGGCCTTTTGCCAAACAGTCTAACAAACACTCCGACAAGTGTCAAAAGTCCAAAATAGCCGATTATGTTTATTTCTGAAAAGGCGACAAGTATGGTATGAATTGCTGCGCCAATATTTGAGCCCATAATTAAAAGCATAGATTGAAAAAGAGTGACAACAGATGCTCCAGCCAGCCCGGCAAAAAGTGCAACTGTGGCGGTGTTAGATTGAAGCAAAATTGTAAAACCTGCCCCAAGCCCCAAGTTTTTTGTAATTGATGTGCTAAATTTGTTTAAAGTTTTTCGTATGCCATTTCCGCAAATTTTTTCAAATGAAGAACTCATTATTGAAACGCCGAAAAGTAGCAAACCAACACCCGTTAAGAAAGAAAGAACCATGTTACACCTTTATATATTTAAAGCATTTTTTATATTTACTTGCTAAATATTTTTAAGTATTATATACTATTAAGCAGGAGAAATCAAACAATGTTAGACATAAATTTAATTGTTACAAACCCACAATATGTGCATGATGCACTTCTAAAAAAAGGTTTTGATGTCGACTTCAAACCTTTGATTGCACTTTATGAGCAAAGAAAATCGCTTATTGCTAAGTGCGATGAACTCAAAACAACAAAAAACAAGCTTTCAGCTTCTGTTCCTATGGTAAAGAAACAAGGCGGAGATGTTGAGGTAATTTTCACACAAGTCAAAAAATTAAACTCAGACATTGAGCAGTATGACAAAGAGTTGTCAAAAGTTGAAAAAGATATTTTTGACTTTATGTCACCACTTCCAAACATGCCTGATGATGACCTTTTGTCAGGTGAAAAAGAGAATAATCAGGTCATAAAAGTTTTTGGCGAAAAACCACACTTTGATTTTAAACCACTTGACCATGTTGAGCTTTGTGAAAAGCTTGGACTTGTTGACTATGAGCGTGCAGCAAAAGTCAGTGGACGTGGCACTTGGTTTTACACAAACTTAGGTGCAAGACTTGAATGGGCACTTTTAAACTACTTTATTGACTCGCACCTTGCAGACGGATACAAATTCATACTTCCACCACATATTTTGAACGAGGAGAGCGGTTTCACAGCAGGACAATTTCCTAAGTTTAAGCAAGATGTGTTCTGGCTTGAAGGAATTGAGCCTAAAAAGTTTATTTTGCCAACTGCCGAAACTGCACTTGTCAACTACCACAGAAATGAAATATTAAAAGAACAGGACTTGCCAGAAAAATTATTTGCTTACACTCCATGTTACAGGTGTGAGGCTGGCTCATACAGAACAGAAGAGCGTGGCATGATAAGAGGTTATCAGTTCAACAAAGTTGAAATGTTTGCATACGCAACAGAGAAAAACAGCAAACAGTGTTTTGAAGAGCTTGTTAACAAAGCTTGCAAACTCGTTGAAGGTCTTGGTCTTCATTTCAGACTTTCAAAGCTTGCAGCAGGCGATTGCTCTCACAGTATGGCAAGGACATATGACATTGAAGTGTATATTCCAAGCATGAACATATACAAAGAAGTTTCTTCAGCAAGTAACGCAAATGACTATCAAGCAAGAAGAGGAAACATAAGATACAAAGATGCAACAACAGGCAAGACAAAGTTTTGTCACACACTAAATGCGTCGGGACTCGCAACTTCTCGTGTGTTCCCAGCAATTTTGGAGCAGTGTCAAAACGCAGATGGAAGCGTGACTATTCCAGAAGTTTTGCGTAAATACATGGGTGGAATTGAAAAGCTATATCCAATAAAATAAGGTGAGTATGCAAAAAAAGACAAAGATAATTGCAACGCTTGGGCCAAGTAGCGACAGCATTTCAAAGATGGTGAGTTTGGTTAATTCTGGCGTCAATGTGTTTAGAATAAATTTAAGCCATTCGTCGCAACAAACAATAAAAGATTATATTGAAAAAATTAAAGTTGTGCGACAAAAAGTCAAAAAGCCAGTTGCCATAATGATAGACACTCGTGGCCCAGAAATTAGAGTAAAACAATTTAAAAACGGGAATGTTTCACTAAAAAGGGGAAGTTTGTTCTCATTCTATGACGGCGATATGCTCGGCGATGAAAATTGTGTTGCGATTACACAACCAATTTGCATAAAAAACGCAAAAATTGGTGGACTTATTCTTGCCAACGATGGCAGAATGAAGTTTAAAATAATAAAAAAGCAAGATGGCGCTCTTTTGTGCAAAGTACTTTCAAGTGGAGAGCTTAGAGATAACAAGAGTTTGTCATTTAAAGCTCAGCATTTTGATTTTGAATATCTAAACAAGTTAGACAAAGAAGATTTGAAGTTGGCACTTACACTAGGCGCTGAATATATAGCGGCAAGTTTTGTCAACACGAGCGATGATTTAGTCGCACTTAAAAATTTTGTTTACACTATTGACAAAGATGTAAAAATTATCGCAAAGATAGAAAATTTGACAGGATTAAAAAATCTTGATGAAATTGCCAAAAACTGCGACGGTCTTATGGTTGCACGTGGAGATTTGGGGGTGGAGGCAAGTTTTGAAAAGTTGCCTGTGTATCAACGAAAAATCATATCAGTTGCACATAAAAATAGCATAATAAGCATTGTTGCAACTGAAATGCTTGAAAGTATGATAACATCAATTCGTCCAACACGGGCAGAGATAAGTGATGTCGCAAAAGCAGTTTTTGATGGTGCGGGAGCCGTGATGCTGTCAGGTGAGAGTGCTATGGGGCGTGACCCTGTGGCTTGCGTTAGAGCGATGAGCAAAATTCTTAAAGAGGCAGAAAATGAATTTGACTATCATCAAAAATTTCTTGCGATGCCGAAAGCCCCTCATAGTTTGAGTGAACTTGTTATTCAATCCGCTGTCAGCGCTAGTTTCTTCTTAAATGTTAAAGCGATTGTGACATACACGTCAAAAGGAAAAAGTGCGCTAAGACTTTCAACTCGATTTGCAAAAGTACCAATTATTGCAATTACAGACAGTGAAAAAACATACAACGCACTTGCACTGTACTGTGGCTGTGTGCCTTGTTTAAAGCAAAATGAAAGTGATATTTTTGAGAGTGTTGAAAAAATATGCTATAAGCAAAAACTTGCAAAAAGCGGGGATAATGTTATAATAACAACAGGAAGCACTGATAAAATTTCAAATATGATGAAATTACAAACAATAAAATAAAAGCAATTTGCAAACTGCAAATTGCACTATGGAAGGATGTCAGAGTGGTCGAATGTGCTGGTCTCGAAAACCGGTATGCCCGAAAGGGCATCGGGGGTTCAAATCCCCCTCCTTCCGCCACATATTTAGACGCTATAAACCATATATAAAGGTTTGTAGCGTTTTTATTTTTACTTTTTCTTTTGTGTTGCTGGTCTTTAAATTGTTAAATCTTTTTTTTTAAATTTGGCGTCAAATTTGGCGTCAAAGTTGTTTGTCTGTATAATAAAAGTTATTATAAAGTTTTTTAAGATTTTGATTTATAAAATGCTCTAAACTATAAGCATTTTTGTGTATTGGTGCTTCGTTATTCCTTATTTTTTAAATAATTTGCTAGGTTTGTATATCCGTCATTTGACCAAAATTTCCATCTTTCATCATCATTAAAGCAGGCAAGTGTTTTGTCTTGACCTTTTGGAATAAAAATTTTGTCAAAGCTCCAACCGAAATTACCAAACTTATTTGTTGCTATTGAACCTTCTGTTTTTGAGATAAAAACCACAGGTTCTTTCCCAGGTTCGGTATATGCCAAAACTTCCAAGAAATATGCAGTTCTATCTTTTTCACCTTGCATTAACTTCAAAATGCCATCTTCGGTTATTGTTTCTTCAACATATTTTGTATATGCACTAGGAAAATTGTTTAATGCTGGAATAACTAACCCTGAATCGTTTTTTAAAGTTGACATATTAAGCATTTGGCTTGCATACTTTGATGAATATTTTGCAACTTCTTGTATTGAATCAGCTTGAATTTCAGGAATATCTAATTTTCTTCCTTCAATTTCAAAACCAAGCGGCTCTAAAATTTCTTTTGCTAATTTAAGTTTGAAATTGTTGCCTGTACAATAAATAATTTTCATACATTCTCCTTTTGAATCAGTATTTCACATTGATTTTTATTTGTCAAACAATCAAAATGTAATAGAATCTCTTGCTTAGCTTAACAAAATTATATTATAATAAAGCAGTTTTTTAATAAATATGGGCTTTCCGCTAAATTAAACATCATTTTAAAAACAAGGGGAGAAGTACAGTGAATACATTTTGGTCAAAAAAAGTTCAATCAACACAATTATTAGATGCATCGCGTAAAGAAAAATTTAATAACGATAACAAAAAATTGTGGTTTAATTTGTTGCATATTCACAATAATTTAAAAATTCTAGAAGTTGGGTGTGGCAGTGGTCATTTTTTAAACATGATTAAGACTAATTATCCAACATGCGAGGTTTATGGCATTGATTTAGATGATGGACATATTAAATATGCAAAAGCTCAAAGTAAA
Organism: uncultured Clostridia bacterium; assembly: GCA_944384425.1. Classification (GTDB taxonomy): domain Bacteria; phylum Bacillota; class Clostridia; order Christensenellales; family UBA1242; genus UBA5893. Next base: position 9,376 of record CALWTI010000018.1, read on the forward strand.
AAATTAAATATTGATGTGAATTATTTTGTGGCTGATGTCAAACATTTGCCATTTGAAGATAATAGCTTTGATATTGTTTTTTCACATACACTTATTGAACATTTACCTTTTGATGACTTTATTCAAGAGCAAAAGCGAGTTTTGAAATCTAACGGTAAATTGGTAATTATGCGTGTCGATATGGTTAAGAGAAACGACAAGCCTTTTGAATATTTGGAGAATGAAATTGGTGAAATTTTTAATGTTATACATTGTCCAAAAAGCGTCAGCGTCGGACAATATTTAGAAGACCCTGATATAACAATGCAAAAATTAAACAAGTATAAGTTTAAAAATATCAAATTGCATTATGATAGGATAATTTTTTATATGCCAGATGTTGAAAAGAATAAAAAAATTGCCATAAGCCAAATTGAAAGAAATTACCAGACAAAACTTACTGATGCAATTTTTGTAGCCCAAAAAAGTAAAATGGAATCAAAGCAAAAAAACAAATTATTAAATTTGCTAAAATGTCAATATGAAGAAAGATTAAGACTTTTAAACATAAACCAAAAGTTGTATGATTTTGAATCATCTTTCTTAATAACAATTACTGCAACAAAATAATAAAAAAATGAAATATTAAAAAATTCTTTTGAGGTTTGCACTGTAATATTAAATTTGTAAATTTAAAAATTTATTAGCACTACTTATTTGCAACTTGACTTTTTTGTAACACTATAATAATCTAATAGCGATTATGTTAAAAGGGGTTAGTACATGGAAATTATTGATTTGTATAATGAGAATAAAAGTTTAACAGGCGAAAAAATAAAACGTGGTGACGAAATTCCAGATGGTAGATACAAATTATCGATTCACATCTGGATAGTTGACAGTAATGGCAAAATTTATATACAGAAAAGGTCATCAAATAGAAAGTTGTTTCCAAGTTTATGGGAAAATCCTGGTGGTGGTGCACTGGCGGGGGAAAGTAGTTTGCAAACATTTCAAAGAGAATTTAACGAGGAATTAGGTATTGAACCTAATTTAAATAAGGCAAGACTACTTACCACACTGAAAAGAAAAAAAGATTTTGTGGATTTGTGGCTAGTTATCCAAGACTTTGAAATATCCGAATTGAATTTGCAAAAAGAGGAAGTGGGTGAAGCTAGATGGGCTACTTTGAAAGAAATTGAAGAGATGATAAAAAATAACGAATTTTGTCCTACATTTAATGAAAGTTTTCAACCTTTTTTGAAATTTTATTTGACAAAAAACATTAAATAATATATCAGGCGTTCATTGTTTTTTTTATAGAGGAGAATAAGAAATGATAGAAAAAATTTCTAGTATGGCAATTGTAATTGTAAAAAATGAAAAAAGTTTTAAAGTCTTATTATTAAATAACGAAGGTGAATGGGTTTTTCCCAAAGGACATGTTGAGTCTAATGAAACAGAACTTTGTGCTGCCATTAGAGAACTGCATGAAGAAAGTAATGTTGTGGTTGACGAAAAAGAATCTATTGGTCAAGTAGATGAATATAAATTTTATTTTAGTGGAGAAAATGCAGTCAAAGTCATTAAAGTTTTTGCCTTCTTGATTAGTGAAGAAAGAGAAATTTCTATCAATAAAACTGAAGGCTTTATTGATGGAAAATGGGTTGAAATATCTGAGGCGTTAAGTATTTTAAAGCATGAAGATGCAAGAAATGCTCTTAGAAAAAGCATAAATAAAATTGGTTTAAGTTCAAGATAGCTTTGTAAAATCTATTTATAATTCAAATAAGCAAACAGGTGTTTTGTTTTAACCTTTTGTTATAAACATAGTGATTTAAATAAAAAAGACAGTACAATTTGTACTGTCTTTTTGATTTTTAAAGACTATTTGTCTTCTTCTGAAGTTGTGCTTGATGCTGGTGCACTTTCTTCTGTTTTTTCTTCTGCGGTTGGTTCTTGCTTTGTTTCTGCAACTGGTTCTTGCTTTGTTGCAGGTGCTGGTTCTTGTTTTGCTTCCACAATTGTTTGTGTGGTAGGTTCTTGAATCACGATTGAAGCTATTTCTAGTCCAACTGGTATTAAACAAATTATTCCCCAGATTATAGAGCTACCAGCCATTTCCAAGATTGCAAGCACTGCCATTAGTGACAAAAGGGCAATTTTTAATCCGTTTTTTGGTGATTCGCTTTTGACGATACACATAACTGAAACTGCAATCACTGCCACACTGAACACTACAAGCAAGGCTGTAACAATTGTTAAAAGCTGAACTGCTGCTTGATCACTAGTTTCGACTGAACCCAAAAATGAAAATATTGAGATGCTTCCGATGATTAGTATTGCAGCAAGGACTATTGAACAGATGGCCGCAGAAATGTTTAGATATTTTTTTACCTTCATATACTTCTCCTTCAAATTTAATATACTATAGCAAGCTATAAAAAATCAACTATTTAATTAACAAAATGTTATAAAATTGTATTTTTAATTTGTTGTTTTTTTAAATAATTTTTTATATACTATAAATGATTATATTGTTAGCTGCTATTATGGGGGAAGAAAAAATGAAGAAAAAATTTTTAATATACATATTGACTTTTGTTTTGATTTTGCCATGCGCCATGCTTTTAAGTGGATGTTTTTTTGATGATAAAAAAAATAATCAAACAGAAACCTCGCAGGTAAGTACTACAACTATTAATTTTTATTATCAAAACGGAAATGACCTTAAAAGTTCAATCAATGTAGATTTATCTACTACATATTATTGTGAAATTAGTATTGAAAATGCCAATTTCTATGAAACTAGTGGTTATTACACGGAAAAAGATGGTCAAGGTATTGCAGTGTATGATGTGGTAAATAATTATACGCCAGCTTTCAAGTCTTTTTGTGAAGGTAAAACAGTTGTTAATGTTTACGAATACAAGGTTGATAAAACTTATAAATTAACACTTGTTTACAATGGTAGAACTGAAAATAGAATATGTAAAGTAGCAGATAACATTTCGCTGTTCAAAGTCAATAAATACGGATATAAGTTTGAAGGGTGGAGCGAAAATCCAAATGATGATTTTATAACTATTGAAAGTATTTATGCTGGAAAATATACAGATGATGTTACGCTTTACGCAATATTTAAACCGGTTTCTTTTTATATATATTATTCAACAATGCCAACAAATTCTGAATATTGTAATGAAAGTAAAAGAGTAACATATGACGAAATATTAACAATAGAAAAGCCATATACAGATGGCTATTTATTCCACGGGTTTTATACAGAGCCTAACGGCCAAGGCGAGCAAATTTGTGATGAAAATTGCCAATTTAAAATAAATTTTTTGCCAGAAGATGGAATGGATTCTATAAATATTTATGGTTATTTCACGGAAGCTCAGACTCAACAAATCATTTATGACAACATTAACATAGATAATACTATGACTGTTAGATATAGAGGATATTTTGCTAATGACGATGAAACGAACTATGTTGTTACATATAATGAAGGGGATATTATTGAATGTATTGAACCACAAAAAAGAACAGGTTATTATTTTGCAGGCTGGTATACAACACAAAATTCTAAATATAATTTTAAAAAATCAACTGAAAATCAAAAATTATTAATTCTAAAAGCAAAGTTTATAAAAACAGACAATTCGCTATTTTCAAATGTTATAAATAACGCAAAAACTCTAAATATGGAAAATTTAGCATACGAGCAACCACACGCATATACTTATGTTTATGATTGTGAAGATGGAACAGTTGGATTTAGTGCAGATTTTCAAATTTATACAGATGATTGTTCGGCGATGTTATCAGTTACAGTTAACGGTTCACTTGCATATAGTCAAGAAATATCCAATAAAGAAACAGTTAGCGGAAGTTTTAGCGCAAAAAGAGGAGATAAAATTGTATTTTCAAGTTATGTAACAACAAACGCATCAAATGGAGCATTGAAATTGTATTTTTCTAATGATGTAGAAACCATAGCCAATTCGGTTGTTGCTGTGGAAAGACCAGATGAATTTATCATGATTGTTACAGAAGCGAATAATTTTGAAATTGAATTTGCGGAAATTGAAGGTAAAACATTTATGGGTTATTTTACGGGAGAAAACGGAACTGGCGAACAAATAACTGATAAAACTGGGAAATCTCTTAAACCATGGGTAATAAAAGAAAATAATCATTATTATAAGCCTTATGAAGATTATATAACACATGAAGATGATTATGGACTAAAATTATACGCATATTATATATAATAAAAGATATTCCATTAAAAATAATGTTATGTTTTGCATTGCTTGATTTTTTTATATTTTTTATATATACTATAAATAGTTATACATTTCATTAACCGACTTGCGTATAACACGAGGAGGATATTATGAAAAAGAAATTTTTAACATTAGTTTTAATGCTTGTTATGATTTTTCCATCTGTAATACTATTAAATGCTTGTGGTGGGAAAAAAAATCCAGCCGTTGTTAATGATATCAAAATCATTGAAAAGGCAACAGGCACTGATCATTCAAATAGTTGGACAAAGCAAGATGTTGAGTTTGGTGAATCCCCAGTTTTAGATGACTATAAACTTGTGCTTTATTATTCTGATGGGTCAACTAAAGATGTTCAATCAAATGACAGCAATTATTCTGTTAAATATTATTACACTGATAGCAGTAGCAATAGAAATCAAATTTCTGATTTAACAAATCTGAATTTGGGTTTTTATGAAATTTGCCATACTTACACAAATAACGGAAATGAGTTTAATGCTTATATTTACTTTTCTGTTGTTGAAGGGCAAAATATAAATCCGTATTACATTAGTTTGTCATCAGACAGTGTTGAATATGGAAGGGAAATTCCTGAAATAACACTTCAAACAACACCAAGTCAAGAAACCGGTGAACTTGAAATTGTTGAGTTTAGCAATAAAGTGTTAACGAGTGATGAATATCAAGAATATCTTTCAAAAACAACTGAATCTGAAAAACAAGAATATCTTGAAAATAATGGTGAATCTATTTACACCAATATTTATCAAAATGTTGGAGAGTATTACATTTATGTTAAAGTATCTTCTGAAAATTTTGAAGACAAATACTCTGTTCCAACAAAGTTGACAGTAAGTCAGGCAACAATTCAATTAGCTGAAGGTGGAATAACTGGTCAAATAACTGCAACATTCAAGTATTACGATGTTTATTACACAGAACATAAAACAGGTGATATTGCTTTAAGTGAAATTAATATTTTTGATTTCGATGCTTCTTATAAGTTTGAAGATGTTTATGGTCAACAAGTTGGTGGAGAGTTGCAATGGCAAAATCCAGAAACTTATGTAAATAGCACAAATAATGGCGATGAATTTATGGTTTTATTTGTTCCAACTGATTCAAATTATAAAACTGTTGAATTTGGAAACGTGGCATTAACAATTGAAAAGGGTGAAATTAATTATAATCAAATTAGTGACAGCATTACATATAGTGAAAATTCAAGCAATTATGAATTTGTTATTTTTGAAAATAATAATACTATACTTAGACCATTAGATTATATTAATGTTTACAAATGGGTTGGTAGTTCTTGGCAACAAATCACAACCGAATCAGATGATAATTTTAAGAAAGTTATTGATATTGTTGCAATGCAAGCAGGTGAAAATAAATATAAAATTGAACTTAAAGATAAAACTAATTTTGTTTGGAACAATCAAACAACAAATGATATTGAAGTAACAAAAACAATTAACAAAGCAACAATTAATGCAAACTTTGAAATTAGTGGAAATCAATTATTTGAAGATGGTTCATTCTTAATTCCATTTACTAATGATGATAGATTTGAATTTGGTTCTTTATCAATCGGAACTGAAAATAAAAACAATTCTAATTATTTTCAAGGTAGTGCAGAAATAGTTGAAAAAAATAATCAAAAATATTTCAAATTCACTCCAACAGGTCTATATAATTCAACTAATGAATTGATTAATAATTCTAGTGAAACATATGGATATGCGTATGTAATAATTAATGCAACTCCTGTTAATAGCAATTATGTTGCTAATGAATCAAGTCTTAATCTTGGTGTTTTAATTCAAAGATTAGATGCAAACCCAATGTTTTATGATGGGTTGGTTTTAACTCCTGGTAAAACATTTAAAGAAAGTTTAACCTTTATGGTTCCAGAGAGTTATGGAACTTACACAATAGATGGTTATAATTTAACAGATAAAGTTCCTAGAATTTTACATAGCATAACCGTTTCATTCGTATCAAACAGCCCAATTTATTATAGTAAAAATAATAATAACATTAGCATTGAAATAGAAAAGTTATTTGTTCTAGACACTTTTGGTGAATATACTGAATTTGATTCAAGTCAACCACCTGAAGAACTTAATGTTATGACAAGTTGGGCAGAAAGTGGATTAAAACAAAAACTTGACTATAATGCAGAAGTATTGCTTCGTGTTGAAACTAAAAAAGAAAGCTGGACAGATGTTGAAAGTTATTATGCAGAAAATGTTTCTGTAACTTATGCAAGTAAAGATGATATGGCTCAATTTAGTGAAGATAAAACATATGTATATAATGCAAACACTAATAAAATTTCGGTTGTAACTGACACTGAAAGATTGTATACTTTAAACGGCACAATTTCAAGCAGAAATGGAACTGAAACAAATGTAACAGTTCAAGAAATTGGTGGAAGTTCAAATCAAATAAGTGGCAATTATAGTGATATATTCTATAATTCATTTGGAATTGATTTGCCATTTATATCACTTTCTAATTTTTCTGGAACACCAACAACAAGTTATTATATTGATAGCGAAAATGGTCTAATTAAAATAAAAATGAATAATGAACAAATAGGTTCAGATTCAAGTTTTGGTATTGAATGTGTTTATGTTTTTGATAGCGAAGGCAATTATGTTGGGCATCAAGTAACATATACAAATTTAGCACAAGATGTGCAAGCTAATGATGTTTTAGATTATACAATTCAATTCAAATTAATAAATGAATAAATAAAAAAAGATTAAGTCATTAATTTGATTTAATCTTTTTTGCCTTAATTTATTTAAATTTTTAATTATTTTGTTTTATAATATAAATAAAAATAGAACAATTAGTGAGTTTATTATTTTTGAAAAAATTTTTGAGTTTTTGTTTATGCTTGGTTTTGGATTTAACAACGCTAAAAGCAAATAAATCGGGAACTTTATAGTTTAAAAATAATCAAAAATATTAAACAAATACTAAATTTGGATAAATAAAGTAGAGTAATATGAAAAAGAAAATTTTAATGTTGGTTATAATTTTCACTATCATCTTTCCATGCACTTTTCTTTTAAGTGGTTGTTTTTCTGATGATAAAAAAACAATCAAACTGAAACTAAACAAAATAAAACGACAATAAATTTTTATAACCAGAGTGGCAATGAAATAAACGATTCAATAAATGTTGACTTATCAACCACTTATTATTGTGAAATCGGTATTGATAATGCAAATTTTTATGAAACTAGTGGTTATTACACAGAAAAAAATGGTCAAGGTATTGCAGTGTATGATGTGGTTAATAATTATACGCCAGCTTTCAAGTCTTTTTGTGAAAATAAAACAGTTGTTAATGTTTACGAATACAAGGTTGATAGAACTTATAAATTAACACTTGTTTACAATGGCAGAACTGAAAATAGAATATGTAAAGTAGCAGATAACATTTCGCTATCCGAAGTCAATAAATACGGATATAATTTTGAAGGGTGGAGCGAAAATCCAAATGATGATTTTTTTACCATTAAAAGTATTTATGCTGGAAAATATACAGATGATGTTACACTTTATGCCATATTTAAACCGATTTCATTTTACATATATTATTCAACAATGCCAACAAATTCTGAATATTGTAATGAGAGTAAAAGAGTAACATATGACGAAATATTAACAATAGAAAAACTTAATGTCTTTGGCGATTTAGAAATAATTTTAGAAGATGAAAATGCAAGAATTGAGTATTATATAAATGGCGAAATTGTTGATGAAAACAATTTTGCGCTAAATTCAATTGGAACTTATACAGTAAAAATATTTTCATCAGACAACACTGCAACAAGATTTATAAATATTATAGTTCAAGACTATGAAAACTTAATGTTTGAAGTTTTCTATGAAAGTGAAAGACTTTATCTTGAATATTCAAATAATGGACCACTAGGCAATATGAAGATGAAATATGATCCATTGATAGGGCCTTACTTTATAGGTCATTTTGGCGAAAAAGATTTAGGTGATTTAACACAAGTTACGATTTCAGGAAATTCTGCTTATGCTGATATGTTATATTATTCTGATAAAGAAACGCCTATAACAAACCTTGATAATCTTGTTTTAGATATAATGACCGATTTAGATGGCTCAATAACTGAAATTATTGGTGCTAAATATGTGTTGGTATATGCAAAAATTGAGAATGTTTATTATGCAATATATTTTGTATTTGAAGATCGTCCACCATATCCTATGACATTTAGTTTTGATACAGACAACAACGATATAATAAATGAAAATGACAAACAACTAAGTTTAAAAGTTAATTTAGAAGAATTTGAAACAGGTGTTGTTGATTTAGGGGACTTCATTATTGGAGAAAGTGGACCAAGTGTTGAAGTAACAAGAGAAGAACTTGGAATGGCTGAAACCGAAACAACTGTTAGTGCAACTGTAAATTGGTTATCAAC
>CALWTI010000019.1 GCA_944384425.1 uncultured Clostridia bacterium
AAAAATTTAAGCAAAGGACAAACCACTTTGGCCCCATTGGTTGGTTCTTGTGCTTGTGGAAATCCTATTTTAGCAGTTGAAAATATCGAAGGAACATTTCAATTACCAACAGCTTTATTTGGAAATGGGAAAAAAATGCTTTTACATGCAGAGGGTGATAGCATGATAAATGCTGGTATTTTTAACGGTGATTTAGTAGTTGCAAATGTATGCAACAATGCAGAAGATGGAGATATTGTTGTAGCACTTATAGATGATAGTGCAACAATTAAAAGATTATACAAAAGAAATGGATATTATATTTTACACCCTGAAAATCCTAACTATAAAGATATAAAGGTTAAAGAATTAATAATTCAAGGAGTAGTAACACAAACAATTCACAATGTATAAGGAGATTTGATGGATTTCCCTTTTCGTCTTTAATAACCTTCGCTTTACTTGTGATAAATCTCATTTGTTCACAATTATTATCTCTAATATTTTCAAATAATTCTTTATAGTGAATATATGGAGATTGAACTTTATATTGTTTATCTGGAAGAAATGCAATAGCTTCTCCATTTCCTTTTAACTTCGCGGCAACATTTGATTTTATAATAAATTTACTATCATCTTCGGAACACATAAGAAATACAATTTTAGTTGTAAATGATTCCAAAAATTCAATTCCAACGCGAGTAATAATATTGTTTTTGATTATTTCGCGTTTCAACAAATTTGGAAATTGTGTAGAAACAATAAAGTGTATACCAGATGCCCTGCCCATTCGAATTACTTTTAACAAACTTTCATAAATAGTAGTATCTTCATAAATAAAGTCTCCAAATTCATCAAAAATAACAACAATATGTTTTAGTTTTTCATTTTGTTCTTTTTCATTATATTCCTCAATATTTTTAACTTTATGGTCGACAAAAATACCATATCGCCTTTCCATCTCAACAACTAAATCGTTACAAATACTAATAGCATCACAACAATCGGTAATAACCATATATCCTTTGCTTCTCAAATCTAAAAACTCAACTCGTTTGGGGTCAAATATAATCAAATCTAATTTATCTGAATTTAATTGTTTTGTTAAAGATAGAAGTATATTATCCAAAAAAACTGATTTTCCACTACCAGTTGCTCCACAAACAAATAGGATGATTGCAAAAATTCTTGCACCAACTCCGCCTTTTTCATATCTTCGCATATCTCTATAATGCCGACTTGTAATGCCAAATACCCAACCTAAAAATTTCATAAATCCCCCTTTGTTGATTTTATAAAAATATATTTTGTCCTTTAAAATCAAATGTTTCTTTTGACTTTTCATCATTTGTGACATAATAATCACAGAAATAATTTGATATCTTGACAAAAAAAATCTTATTAAAATAAAAAAAGCATAAGCGAATTTGCTTATACCATTTATTGTATAATAAAACCACCAGACCATCTGGGGACTAACAAAAAATCACGAACTTTTGCTCGTGATTGATGAATTTTTAATTTTCTAAATATGCAAAATCATATTATACGTCTAATCTTTGTCACCTTTTTTCAAATTTGCAAAAGGTTTATGCTTTTTAATTAATTCACTTTCAATCGTTTGTGGATTGTCGCAAACTTTATACCAAACATCAAGTTCGCCTGAATCTGCTAATTGCCATATATATCTGCCGCCCCAGTGTCCTATTTTTTCATTATTTCCAAAACGCATATATGCTTTAACTCGATTTTGTAAAGTTGCTCTGTTTTTTTGTGCTTGCGGATTGTCATTGTCATAATTGGCTCTGCCAATATACATAATTTTATGACTACTATAATACCATTTTTTTGATAATTCCTCTATTCCAACGTTTGGATCTCTATCCTTAAAAAATCCGCCTGTTCCTTTCTCAAAAAATTGTGGTGCATCTTCACTCTCTCTTGTTACCGCATATATTCCCTTTTGCTTAGGCAATTTTTCTATCCACATTTTCCAATCTTTAATTTTGCCAACTTTCGTAAATCCTTGCATTGCATCCTCCAATTTTATAAAATCTTCAACCCAATTTCTTTTATACTCAATCATTATTTCATATTTTCTGCATTCTGGACAAAAGCCTTCAATTCCACGAACACTACGCAAAAATGCCAACTCTTCCCACTTTTCTTTTGTTTCAATTGTATTGTCAGGAATTTCAAATAAAAATTTTTCTCTAACTGTAAATATTTTTCCGCAATTTTTACATTTTGTTTTAACATCGTATTTCATATTCCTATATCCCTTTTGGTTTGACTTTATTTTCTCATAGTTCTCGGTAAGCATACTTTTGCAAAAGTCCTCTTCCATAAACCAATAACTCGCTTTTTCTTTATCCTTTTTTACACCCCATCCATAAAAATAGAAATCGCCCAACAAAGCCATTGCCGCAATCAATCCTTGTTCAGCACATTCAAAAGCAAGTTCAAATGCTTTTTTATAATCTTGTTTAACGCCTCGACCTTCACAATAACGACCTGCCAAATTTAATTTGGCATTGATATCATCAATGTCAATCCTTTTCAATTTGCATCCAAAATCCTTTTCGCTCATTTGTAAACCACCTAATATTCTTATACAATAAAACTTTCAAAAATCCTTGCATTTATTTATATCTAAATTTTATCACAACTCTTTGAATTCTGCATCGGTTTTGGCTTGAAATTATACTACCATTCTACAAATACATACACATTATAACATAAAATTCTCAATTAGAACTAAAATTTTAAAATATTTATCAACATACAACAAAATTTTTAAATAAAAGTTTTGTTAACAAAATAAGGCACAAGTAAAATCCTTGCACCTTATCTCATTAATCATCTTCATTCTTTGGAGTTGTATCTAAGAGTTTTTTATTTGTTGCATTTACACTTGAAACAACTTTTGTGCCTGTCGCCTTTTCAAATTCATCTTTGGCATTCTTTGCTACTTTTCCACCGCGCCTTGCAACATCTTTACTTTTTGCAAAAGTTTCTGGCTTTTCTTGTTGTGAGATTGTCTTTGTTGTAAGTTCCGCAAGCTGATTGATTGTCAGTTCAATATCTGTCATATTATCTCTTAAACTTTCTTTCTTTAAGTTTTTAAGTGCCTTATAGGATTTAATATCTTTTCCACTCCAAGCCTTTGTCAATTCATTTGTAAGAATTGCATAATCACTTTCTTTTTCAATTCCCCTTTCTTTCCATTCATCAGTAAGCTCTTTTCTTATTTTAATTGAAAGAAGTCTTTGTGTTATCCATTCTGGTGAATATCCTTTGGCACGATAGAAATCGGCACCTCTTTGCATTGCCTTTTCTGGATCAGCAATTTCATCAAGTCTATCCCCACCCACTTGTGCAAGCCAAAGTTTAAAAGGTTCTGCCTTTTTACTTGGAATAGACTGAACAAGACGCAACACTCCACGAGTGTTTGCCATTAAAATTTTTCTTCTCTTGCCGTCATTCCCAACACTTTCAACTAGGAGACAAATTGTCCCCCAGTTCAAATTCAACTGTTCATCTCTCTTTCTCATTTTTTTGATATAGTCTCTAACATCTTTACAATCGCTTAGCACTTGCACCACGTCGTGGACTGAAAACCACCAATCTTCTTTTTCAGCATCCCACTCTGTTCTAATTTTCTTATCTTCAAATACTTTAATATTTGCCATAACAATTTTACCTCGCTTTCATTATAACATACTATTTGTAAAAAAGTGGCATATTTCAACCACTTTTTTAGATTTTCTTGATACCATTATTACCTCCTTTTATTTAGATTTTTGTATTAGATATTCGTGGCAGTATCATTCCACATAGTCCTATTATATCAATGGCAGGTGCCATTGCTGCGCCCATGTTGTTCACATCGCTTATGCCGTAGTCTGTTACTTTCCCAAATGTCGCACAAGTGATTATTGGACCATTGCCTTTTATTGAAATAATGTCAGCGCCCGAGCCTGTAACAGTCCACTGCGATGTTGGTGGACGCTGGTTTCCTAGTTCCAATGGAAATCTAAATTGTCTTTCTGCCGTTGAAAAATGGCTTGATGTCGCACAAGCAATCGTGTCAAAATGTCCGCCATCTACAAGGCAAGCAGATAGAGCTAGCCCTTCTACCATGGTTGAACAAGCGCCAAAAACTCCAACATACGGAATGTCAAAAGAGCGTGCTGCATAGCTTGAACTAATTATTTGATTTAAAAGGTCTCCCGCCATAAACAAATGTACATCGCTATATTTTGCGTTTGCACTTTTTATTGCTCCATCAAGCGCACGCTCAATCATAACTCTTTCTGCTTTTTCGTATGTTTCCTGTCCAAAAAAGTCGTCTTTTTGTTCTATCTCACTAAAATACTTTCTTAGATTACCTTTTCCCTCTTTTGGTCCAACAATGCTATAATGCCCTATTATTTTTGGCTTATTGTCAAAAAAAACTGTTTGATTTTCTCTTTTTCTTTCCATAATCACCTTACACAAAAAGATATATTAAGCCTACAATCATACTACTAACAGTACCCGACACAATTACAGGCCCTGCAATAATGAACATTTTTGCGCACATACCAAATATTATTCCTTCATTTTTAAACTCAAGTGCTGGGCTTGTTATTGAGTTAGAAAATCCTGTAATTGGCACAATAGTTCCTGCCCCTGCGAATGCGCCGATTTTGTCAAAGACGCCAAGTCCTGTCAAAAATGACGCTAAAAATATTAGTATAATCAAAGTATAAGCCCAAGCACTTTGAGTCGAAACGCTTGGAAACCAAAGCAAAATCAAGTCATTACAAAGCTGTCCAAATGTGCATATTAGTCCTCCAACCCAAAATGAATTAAAAAGGCTTGGCCATGCGTGAGTTTTTGCTATTTTTGCCTCAACATAGGCGTTATATCTTTTATTACGCTCTTGTTCTTGCATAAATCCTCCAAATCATTTATTGACATATTTTTATTTGTTAAACAAAGGCATACATATTTTTGTCTTTATTACAAAAACTATCTATGGAGAAATTATGAAAAAAATATTGATTTGTTTATTAGCAATATTATGTGTCTTTACTTTTTCCGCTTGTCAAAACAATTCTATGAAAACTTTAAGCAAAGTTGAAGTTACTCTTGACAAGGTTCAAAATTTGATTGAAAGTATGGACACAATTTCTGATGACACCCTTCTTATTGATAGCATAATGGATGAAGATGATACACAAGGCACAGGATATGACGGAGCAACTTTCACCAGTGGTTCATACGCCATGGATAGCTTTATCAATAGTATATTGAAGCTCAGCAATGAAGCACATAATGAGATTGATTTAAATGACGAAAGCTTAGAAATAATTACCGAAATTTCTCAAAATATAGATGACATAAAAGTTATTACAAAGATGTTAAACACAAATAAAAAAGAGCCCAAAGATGAAGTTAAACAAAGCATTGACGATATGTGTGCAAATGTGTTAACTAGCGTCAACAGGCTGATGATAACCCGTGACGATGTGACAAATGAAGTCAATTCAACTTTGGCTTTAAAGCGAAATTACACTAAAAATGTTGATATTCTTACAACAAAATATACAAGACTTTGCTCCGCTTTGGAAACAAAGAACACTTATCTTAACAATATTAACAATTCATTAAATGATATATTTGATAAACTTTATGACTTATATAGGCCAGCTGATAAAGCACAAAGTGTATCAAATTCTTTTTCTAATATAGATACTTACGAAAATGCGACAAAAAACAACAAAAGCACAAATAAGGCACCAAACACAAATACGCCAAACAACTATAATGGTTATGGCTACGGCTATGGTGGTGCTGGATATGGTATGACAAATCCATACTATGGCTATGGTGGCTATGGTGGATATGGTGGCTTTATGGGCGGAAGGAGATTTGGTGGCTATGGTGGTTACCCTTATTCGCCATATGGCAGATATAACCCATACTTACCTAACATTGACACATTTGGTACATACAAAAACATTGATACCTACAAGTCCGTTGAAGATATCAATGATGATGAGAGAGAAATTGATGAGAATCAAGAAGATGATTATGATTTTAGAGTCCCAAGAAATAAGAAAATTGAAAAATGAATAATTTAATATATATCAAATAAATCATTTGGTGTGATGTCAAAGATCTCACATAATTTTACAATTTGGGAATAATTTAATTCAAATACTCCATTTTCAAATCTGCTATATTGTTGTTGTGACATATTTAATTTTAACGCAATTTCACGTTGCGTTATTTTTTTTGCTTTACGAGCTTCTTTTAAATTATTTCCAATTACCTTTGAAAGTTCCATATAAATCATATATCACGAAATTATTTTTTATACTTGACTTACGCCACAAAGTGATGTAATATTTTAATGTGGAGTAAAAAATGAATAATCAAGACAAAAAATCAACAAATACTAAAAATGAACCTAGTCCAATAGCTGTATTTATTGGCATAGTTGTAATAGCTTTTATAATTATTTTTGGATTCAATCAATGTTTTGGCGAAAATAATGCTGAACAAAATGAATCACTGAGATATATTAGAGATGAAATTTATGCACTATTTCAAACTAATGTAAGTGAAAAAATAGATGGTTCCGATTATTATACCGACGTGCAATATTCTGTTGATTGGTTTCAGTCAGAATTTAACAAAATGATTGATAGTCCGGTAGAGATAAGTTTTGAAGAAGTTTCGGATAGTCTTTACGAATCAACATGGGTGTGCGGGGTAATTGTTAATGATACTGTCTACCCTTTATTTTATATGACTGTCACTTTTTCATCCTCTTTTAAAGTAACAAATGTTGTGACTGGTAAATATAAAATTGATGGTGAATAATATGTTTGACAAGTTTTAATTTAATATCCAAAGAGCTATGTTTAGTGATGTTGCGACCAAAAGCCATATGACATATAGCCATAACAGAGCTATATAATTTTTGTCGATTTTGTTTAATGAAACTAAAAGGAGTACTCCGATAAAGGCATTTATAATGATAATTATGTTGCCGATAAAAAGTTGATTTAATATAAAGAAAACAAGGCACCACAAGACATTAAATATCCCGTTAAACACACAAAGATATATTGTCTTTTTGGTGAGTAGATTTTGTTTTGACAAAATTGACAATATGATTGCAAAAAGCACATAAATTACGCTCCAAACAAGTGGTATGACAAAGTTTGGTATCCACTCTCTTGGCTTAGCTAGTCCTGCATACCATTCCATTCCAAGATTGACAAATATACTACCAACTCCTGCCACGACTAATATAGCTAGGCATATTATTATGATTTTGTAATTATCTTTAAAAAGTTGTTTCATAACAGTCCTTTAAATGACACTTAACTTGTCTTTAATTTTTTCTAGCACTTTATTTTCAAGCCTACTCACCTGCACTTGCGAAACGCCGAGCACTTTTGCAATTTCGCTTTGTGTTTTATCTCTGAAAAATCTCAAGAGTATAATCTTTTTGTCCCTTTTATCCAAAGATTGCAACACTTCTTTTAGCATGATGTTATCAAGCATTTTTTCGTGAGAATTGTCTGGGTTTAATCTATCTATCAAAAGCAAACTTTTTGAATCATCTTCAAAAGGCGTGTAAATTGAAATTGGCATTGCGGTTGAGTCCATTGTAAAGATAACTTCTGACTCATCAATGTCAAATTTTTTCGCTATCTCCTGAGGAGTTGGCTTTCTAAAATTTTCACGATTAAATTCTTCAATGAATTTTCTTATCTTTAAGTTTAATGTCTTTATTGTTCTTGAAACTTTGATTGCACCATCGTCACGCATAAAGCGTTTAATTTCACCAATGACCATTGGTACAACATATGTCGAAAATTTTACATTGAATTTTTCGTCAAAGTTGTTTATTGCCTTTAATAAACCAATAGTTCCAATCTGATAAAGATCGTCGTACTCTATTCCTTTGTGTAAAAATCTTTTTATAATACTTTTAATAAGTGGAGAGTTTTCTTCAAACAGTTTCGTCTTGGCACTTTCATCGCCTTTTTTTGCATTTTCGATGAGGTTAAGTGTCGTCGTTTGGTCCAGCACTATTCACCAACGGCTATTTTTGAACGTTTATGGAAAAACTTTTGCATCTTTACAATAAGCCCTGAACCTGTATTATTTTTAAGTTCTAGATTATCCATAAAGCTTTCCATAACAGAAAATCCCATTCCACTTCTTTCTTCATTTGGTTTTGATGTATAAAAAGGCTCTCTTGCCTTTTTGAAGTCCTCTATACCAATTCCATTGTCAATAACTTCAATATCAACACTTTCTTCATATAGTTTGACTTTTATGCAAACATTACCGGGCAAACTTGGGTAAGCGTGAACAACGCAATTTGTAACAGCTTCGGACACAGCTGTCTTTATGTCTGTTATCTCGTCCAAAGTTGGATTTGCCTGCACGCAAAAAGCGGCAACGCATGACCTTGCAAAGCCCTCATTAATTGAAATTGCTTTGAAATTGAGTTCCATTTCATTTAATAGTTTCATATTGTCTCCTTTAAGAAATTTTTGGCATAATATCATATAGACCTGTCATTTTGAATATTCTCTCTGCATGACTAGATGGATTGCATATAAATATTGGTATGTTTTTGTCTTTCATTCGCTTGTATCTACCAATCAATACGCCAATACCTGTGCTGTCCATAAAATCTAATTCTGACAAATCAATAATAATTTGTTTAAATTTTGGCATATCAAATATTTCGTCAAGTCCAATTCTTGCACTGTAAGCCGAATGTTCGTCCAGCTCTCCACTCAACACAACATATAACGTATTCTCATAAACTCTGTGTTTTATCTGCATAACTGCCTCCTTGACTATATTGTAACAAACGGTGAATGTAATAAAATTGACAACATTGTCAAATAGCGTCGAATTTGAAGATAAAAAACTATAAAAAATTTTAAAAAAATACTTGACTTTATTTTGAACTTATAATAACATATTAAAGTCGCAAGATTTCGGGGTGTAGCGCAGTTGGTAGCGCACGTGGTTTGGGACCATGGGGCCGGGAGTTCGAGTCTCTTCACCCCGACCATTGTGGGTCTTTAGCTCAGTTGGTTAGAGCAACCGGCTCATAACCGGTCGGTCCGGGGTTCGAGTCCCTGAAGACCCACCAAGCACCCGCAAAACAATATGGTTCGGTAGTTCAGTTGGTTAGAACGCTAGCCTGTCACGCTAGAGGTCGTGGGTTCGACTCCCATCCGGATCGCCATTTTGCCTCGGTAGCTCAGTCGGTAGAGCAAAGGACTGAAAATCCTTGTGTCGGTGGTTCGATTCCGCCCCGCGGCACCAGATGTGCCCTACTGGCGCATCCAAATAAAAATCAACAGTCTTTCATTCACATTCATTCCCATTACACTTTCCCAATTAGTAGTTTAAGTTTGTTGATTTTCTTAGTAACTACTAATCTATGCTAGTGTGGCTCAACGGTAGAGCAGCTGATTTGTAATCAGCAGGTTGTTGGTTCGATTCCAATCACTAGCTCCACATTTTGGGTAGGTTGCAGAGCGGTCAAATGCAACGGACTGTAAATCCGTCGGCTTCGCCTTCGATGGTTCGAATCCATCCCTGCCCACCACGAATATTTAAAACACCAAGACTTGGGTGTTTTTTTATTTTTTTATTACTATATAAATTTATTTTTATCCTTCCTTATTTTTTAAGATATATTTTTTATTTTGTCATTTGTTTTTATCAATAATATTTGATATTTCTTCAAACGCCTCATTGGAGTTTGTTGAATCGATTTTTATTATTGTGTTAAATTGATTCATAAAAGTGAATTGGCGTTTTGCATAATTTCGAGAACGCTTTTTGATAAGCTCAACACATTCATCAAGATGTGACTCACCTTTTATGTATGGTAACAATTCTTTGTATCCTATTGCCTTAAAGCAAGGTATATTTTCACCATATTTTTGATAGATGGCTTTCGTTTCATTTACTAAGCCTTTATTTATCATTTCATCAACTCTTGAATTTATTCTATCATATAACTTTACCCTGTCACAGATAAGCCCAAATATCAGATATTTTTCAGTTTCGTCGTTTTTTGTCGTTTTTGATTGTGTCTTAGCTAGTTCAGCATATCTAAGTAGCCTTATTCTATTGTTTAAATCGTCTTTTTTTACTGCTTTGCCACCATCTTCTATGATATTTACCAGCTGTTCGTTTGAAAAATCTTGCAACTTTTTAGTTATCTCATGGTTTTTTACATTTCCAAGGTTATAATTCTCGGTTAAAGCTTTTATATAAAGCCCCGTACCACCAACTATAATAACGTTCTTTCCTCTTTTTTGTATATCCAAAATTAACTTTTTACAATTTTCGACAAAATCAAAGACGCTATAATTTTGATTTGGCTCTAAAAAGTCAATAAGATGATGAGCTATACCCTGCATTTCGTCTTTTGTTATTTTTGCTGAACCAATATCTAAATATTTATATATTTGCATTGAATCACATGATATTATTTCGGCATCATATTTTTTTGCTAATTTTATAGAGAGTGCTGTTTTCCCAACGCCAGTTGGGCCATATAATACGATAATTTTCACTAAACTATCCTTTTAAACATCTTTTCAAGTTGTTTTTTATCAAATGTAACAACAATAGGTCTTCCATGTGGACACAACAAAGTCGTTTTTTGTTGTTTTAAAGTATCGAGTAATATGTCTATTTCTTTTTCTGAAAGCCTGTATCCTGCTTTGATTGCCGCTTTGCAACCCATGGTCGCAAATTCATGTCTTAAAACTTCATGTGGCTTTTTGACTAAGCCATTAAGATTGCTAAACATTTCATTAAAGAAATCTCTTAGATTGATATCATTTAAAAGCATAGGAATGCTATTAACTTTAAAAGTATTATGTCCAAAAGGAGTTATATCGAAACCATAACTATTTAATAGTTCTAAGTTGTTTTCTAAGAATGAGTATTCGGCATCATTTATTCTAAGAATGTAAGGGACTAAAAGTTGTTGTACTTGAATATCTTCGGCGTCTACTTCTGCCATAAATTTATCAAATAATTGACGCTCATGAGCGGCGTGCTGGTCTATGAAATATAGATTATCTTCTTCTTGAACAATTATGTATGTGTCAAAAGCAACACCAACTATTATTCTTTGAGGATTAAAAAGTGATTGATATTTTAATTGCTCTTTTTGTTCGTCTAAAACATTATAGTTAGAACTTTTTGCGTAGTTAGAACTTTCAGCGTTGGGCTTATTGGTGCCATCATCGGTATCAATCGTTACTTCCATTGGAGCAAAGCTTCGTGAAAATACAAGGTCGTCAGGTTTTTTATTGTTCCAAAAATCTTGCAAATTTTTTTCATAGTTTTGTTGCTCAGTAAACGAAATTCCGTTTAATTCATCTATGGATTTGTTTTGTTTTGTTGATATTTGTTCATTATTATCTAAATCTATCTGCTCGGTTTGAGTTATATTTGTAGTCGCGTCTAAACTGTTTTCTTGTTCACTTTCTACATGGTTAAATGCAAAACCATCTTTAATGTGTGTTTGTCGTGACAGTGCTTCAAAGACAGCATTATTGAAAAGCATATATATTTGTTGTGAGTTTTCGAACTTCACTTCAAGCTTATTTGGGTGAACATTGACATCAACGCTGTTTGCTGGCATATGAAGAAATAGTACATATACGGGAAATTTGCCTTTCATTAAAAATGTTTCATAGGCATTTGATATGCTCGCTGAAATAGTTGAATTTATGCAATATCTGTTATTTACAAATAGTGATTGATAAGTCCTATTACTCTTTGCAACAACTGGTGAAGATATGTAGCCAGTGACAGCATAATCACCTTTTTTATAATTAACCTCTATCATATTTGAAGAAATCTCGGCTCCATAAATTGTATATATAATGTCAAGCAAACTACAATTGGTTGTATTATATATAATTTTGTCATCAACAATATATTTAAAATTTATATTGACATGTGAAAGCATAAGTTTTTCGACATAGCTGGTTATATCATTTTCTTCGGTCTTTGGTTTTCTTAAAAATTTAGCACGAGCAGGTGTGTTATAAAACAAATCAGTTACAACAATTTTTGTGCCGTTATTACTTGCAACTTCTGTTATTGATACTTTTTCTCCACCTTCAAGTTCAATTTTTTGACCTATGCTATCTTGGTTTGTCTTTGAAATAAGCTTAACTTTTGATACAGCCGCAATGCTTGCAAGCGCTTCACCACGAAAACCCATTGACTGCAAGTTATTCAAATCTTCAATTTTAGATAATTTACTTGTTGCGTGAGGCAAAAATGCAGTTTCTAGTTGGTCAGCTTTTATACCACAACCATCATCTGTGACAGATATTTTCTTTATTCCACCACCTTCAATTTCGATTGTTATGTTTTTTGCACCAGCGTCAACAGAGTTTTCAACCAATTCTTTTACGATTGAAGCTGGTTTTTCAACGACTTCACCTGCTGCAATTTTTGACCAAACAGATTTTTCCAAAACTTTTATGTCTGGCATATTTCCTCCTATTTTATTTTACTTTTTAAGTCGCAAATGATTTCAAATGCACTTATTGGCGTCAATCTATTGACGTCTAAGTCTTTTAATATTCCAATAATTTCAGTATAATTGAAGTCTTTTTGTTTTGCTACATCTTTATCTTCTGAGGCATTGAGCGCTAGTGTTTTTGTTGTGTCATTTTGTTCTAGCATATTTGATATCTCTTTTGCCCTTTGAATAACTTGGTCTGGCACTCCCGCAAGTGCTGCAACTTCAATACCAAAGCTTCTTGACGCACCTCCGCGAGCGATTTTTCGCAAAAACACAATGTGTCCATTTAATTCCTTAACCAAAATTTTATAATTTTTAACCCCTGGAAGGAAATTTTCAAGTTCTGTCAGTTCGTGATAGTGCGTTGAAAACAATGTCTTTGCGTGCATATTATGTGACAAGTACTCAACTACCGACCATGCAATGCTAAGTCCGTCATATGTGCTTGTTCCCCTTCCTATTTCGTCAAGCACAATCAAACTCTTATCTGTTGCGTTCTCCAAAATATTTGCAACTTCCGACATTTCAACCATGAATGTTGACTGTCCAAGAGACAAATCATCACTTGCCCCCACACGCGTGAATATCCTGTCTGTGAGTGCAATCTCAGCTTGTTTTGCTGGGACAAAACTTCCAATATGCGTCATGAGAGTGATTAGTGCCACCTGCCTCATATAAGTGCTTTTTCCTGCCATGTTTGGTCCAGTTATAATCATCGTCCTGCTCTCATTGTCATCAAGATATGTATCGTTTGGGATGAACTCATCTTTTGATAGTTCTTCCACCACAGGGTGCCTTCCGTCAACAATTTTTATTGAAGTTATTTTGTTGTTTATCTTTGGTTTTGTGTAATTATTTTTAATAGCAAGTTGAGCAAGTGACAGTATGCAGTCAAGCCTTGCAATAGCACTTGATGTCTTTTGAATTGAAACAACTTGTCCTAAAAGTTTTTCACGTATGTCATTAAACAATTTTTGCTCTAATTTAAGTGCTTTATCTTCTGCTGTTGACAACTTTTCTTCAAGGTTTTTAAGTTCTTCTGAAACATATCTTTCATTGTTCGCGACTGTTTGTTTTCTTATATAGTCCAAAGGTAAATTTGATATGTACTGTTTGTTGATTTCAATATAATAGCCATAAACTTTATTGTAAGAAACTTTTAAATTCTTTATTCCCGTAATTTCTCTTTGCCTTGTTTGGTAGTCGGCAATTAGTTGTTGGCTATTTTTTTGTGCATACCTGTACTCATCAAGTTCTTGGGAGTATCCGTCTTTGAATATACCGCCAACATTTGTTAAAGTTGGAGGGTTATCAACTATGGCATTTTTTAAACTGTCGACTATTGTCGAATAATCATCTATATCGTCGTGAATTGTCTTTATAAATTGCGAACTACAACTTTCAATGAGTGATTTTATCGCTGGCAAAAGCGATAAAGTCTCGCAAAGCCCTTTGCAGTCTTTTGGTGTGAAGTTGTTATAAGAAATTCGCCCACATATTCTTTCAATATCATTGCACCTATTTAATATTGATGTTAGATTGTCTCTTAAAATGATTTTTGAATACAAATCTTCAACCGCATCCAAACGCAAGTTTATGAGTTTAGCATCATAAAGTGGCTGTTCAATCCATGAGCGGATAAGCCTTGCCCCCATTGAAGTCCTTGTTTTGTCCATAACGCCAATAAGTGAGCCACGCTTTCTTCTATCACGCATAGTTTCCATGATTTCAAGATTGCGTCTTGTGTTTATATCCAAAACCATAAACTTTTCTTCACCAATGTATTTTAACGAATTGATGTGCGAGAGGTCTCTTTTTTGTGTGCTAACAATATACCCTAAAAGTGCTCCCGATGCAATAACTGAGGCACTATGTCTTTTTAAACCAAACTTTTCTTTGTAGTCTTTTGAAAATTGCTTTTCAAGAATATCTTCACAGGCATTTTTGTCAAAAAGTTCTGAGTATTGATATGAAAATTTAGGTATTAAGTCAAGCTGTCTAACTTGAAGCTTGTTTTCAATTTGTTCTTCGCAATGAGCCAAAATTTCGCTTGGCATAATTCTCACTAAGTTGTCGTTTAAAGACTTTATTTTGTCCTCGCCACATAACTCAATAGTTTTAAATTCCCCAGTTGACAAATCAAGGTATGAAAGTCCTATATCTTCAGCGTCATCATAAATTGATGCAATGTAATTGTTTTGTTTGTCATTAAGCATTGATGCGTCAATTAAAGTCCCGGGTGTTATTATTCTGACAATATCTCTTTTTACAAGTTCATTATATTTTTTGTCTTTTGGGTCGCTCGTCTGTTCACAAATTGCAATTTTGTAGCCAAGAGATATTAGTTTGTTTATATATCCATCAACTGCATGATATGGAACGCCACACATAGGTGCTCTTTCGTCAATTCCACAGTCTTTGCCCGTAAGTGTCAAATCAAGTACATGAGAAATTTCAACGGCATCATCAAAAAACAGCTCGTAAAAATCACCTAGGCGGTAAAATAATATACTGTCCGGATTTTCCAATTTTGTGATAACGTATTGCCTCATCATAGGCGATAATTTTTTAATTTCTAATATCTTTTTTAAATCCATTATCTTTAGTTCTCCTTTTGTGCTTTTATCTCCTTTTCTAACTGCAAAAGATAATTTACACGACGATGTTTTGTTTCGTCATCGATTTGATTTGGCATCTTTTCAGCAACAGTGCCACTTCTTTTTGAATACATAAAAGCAAATATTCCATCATATTTGACTTTTTTAACAAGGTCACAAGTTTGCATAAAATCTTGTTCTGTTTCACCTGGGAAGCCGACAATTATGTCAGTTGTGAGTCTTATGTTTGGCATTTTTGCTCTAAGTTTTTCAACAATTGACAAATAGTGTTCAATGGTGTAATTCCTATTCATTTTTTTGAGTATTTCATTTGAGCCACTTTGAACAGGAAGATGAAGCTCTTTCAAAATCTTGTCATTTTTTGCCATGACTTTTATTAAATCATCGCCCAAATCTTTTGGATGCGAAGTCATAAATGTCAATTTGAAATCACCTTCAATATCGCAAATATCTTGCAAAAGCTGGCTAAATGTTCCTTGTGATTTATCATCGTTGCCATATGAATTTACATTTTGACCTAAAAGCGTAATTGTTTTGTAATTGCCACAATTAACGATGTCTTTTATCTCTTTCAAAATATCATTTTTTTTGCGACTTTTTTCTCTTCCTCGAACATATGGGACAATGCAATATGTACAAAAGTTGTTGCAACCATACATGATGTTCACCCAAGCGTTATCCCCGCTTGAACGCTTTGAAATCAATTCTTCGTGAAGGTTGCCACTCTCTTCATATTCGCAAATCCGCTTTTTGTCATCAAGTTTTCTTTGAATTAAATTTTTTAATTTATACAAATTATGCGTTCCAATAATTATGTCAATAAATGGAAAAGTTTTAAATAACTTTTCTTGAACGCTCTTTTGTTGTGTCATACAACCACAAACAATAATTATCAAGTTTTTATTTTTCTTCTTTTGTTGTTTAAGTGCTCCAATATTGCCAAAAGCTCTATCCTCAGCTCCTTCTCTTATTGCACAGGTGTTAAAAACAATAATATCGGCGTCTTCTCTCTTTGGTGTTTCTGTGTAACCCAAATCTTCCAAAATGGCTGCAATCTTTTCAGATTCATGAACATTCATCTGGCAACCGTATGTGACTATATTATATAACATGAATTCTCCTAAACATTATTTTCATTATACACTATTTGACAAAGAATTTACAATAATTATCTATTAAAAAATTTTATTGTGATAGTAATAATTACACAATAAATACTCATAATAAACTAGGTATGAAAAAGGTTGTAAAAAAAGTCTTACTATACTCATCTATTACACTGTTGTGTATAATAGTAATTTTTTCGCTTTTTATTGTTGGAACATATCTATTTTCTGACAAAGTTCAATTCGATTTGAATAAAATAAAGTATTCAAATGTGTCAATTAACTTGTTTGACAACAACAACCGACCAATAAAAGATAATACAATGGGTAGTAGTTTTGTCAAATTGCACACACTAAATGACTATACTATTCAAGCGTTTATATCTATTGAAGACAAAGATTTTTATAAACATCATGGGTTAAATTACAAGCGTATGGCAATGGCAATGTTAAAAAACATCACATCGCTAAAACTAAAAGAAGGCGCATCAACAATAAGTCAACAGCTAATAAAAAACACTCACCTAACAAATGAAAAGACGTTTACACGAAAAATAAACGAAATTGTGCTAACTAAAAAACTTGAAAAAACTTTAACCAAAGACCAAATACTTGAATACTACCTAAACATCATATATTTTGGTGATAGTTGTTATGGTATTGAAAATGCAAGCAGATATTACTTCTCAAAATCTGCAAAAGACTTGACACTAAGTGAAAGTGCAACGCTTGCTGGCATGATAAAGTCACCCAATGCCTACTCACCTATTAAAAATATGGAAAAGTCAAAGCAAAGGCGAAACATTGTTTTGAATGAGATGCTTGATGATAATAAAATAAGCTTTGATACATATAACGATGCAAGACTTAGTGATATTGACATAAAGATAACTCCTATACTTAACAACACTTTAAATTCTTATCAAAGTGCAGTGATTAACGAAGCGTGCGATATTTTAAATATGCCTGCTAAAAACATTGCCATAGGAGAATACAACATATACACGTATTATGATGTAGATAAACAAAAAAGTTTAGTTGATAGCTTTAATTTTTATGATATCACTAGCGACTATTTGGGAATATCTATTTCTGCTGATGGAGAAAAAATTGAAGCATACTATGGAAATGCTCCGGTCGAGATGTTAAATGCCAAAAGACAACCAGGCTCTGCAATAAAGCCAATACTCGTATACGCCCCTGCCTTAAATGAAAATATAATATCACCACTTACTCAAATAAATGACGAATATATAAACATAAACGGTTATAGCCCTAAAAATGTCAACGATGTATACCATGGCTATGTTTCTGTTCGTGATTGTGTGAGTAAGTCCCTAAATATCCCTGCCGTAAAAGTATTAAGCTATACAGGTATTGATAAGTCGAAATATTACGCAAAAAGATGTGGAATTGAATTTGACAAGACAGATGACAATTTGAGTATTGCCCTTGGTGGTATGGCGTATGGAACGTCACTTAAACAACTTACAAATGCTTATTCAGTATTTTCTAATAACGGGAAATTTACTGAGGCCAAATTTATAAATTATATCACAGATAAAAATGGTAAAATTGTTTACCATAATAGGCCAGCATCATCAAACATCTTACGAGATGACACGGCCTATCTTATGAC
>CALWTI010000020.1 GCA_944384425.1 uncultured Clostridia bacterium
AACTTTGTAAAAATATATTTGTAAAAAAATAAACAAAGATAAAATAAAATAAAATAAAGTGATAAATATTAAAATATATTTCGAAGACAAATCTCACAGTTATTTTATCTAAAAAAGTAAATTTCTAAATAAGATACAAAAATAATCTCCAAGCGTCAACTCGGCGTGTCAAGCAGGAGTTTAGTTATACAAAAAACGCAAAAAATAAGCTCTAAGCGTCGCTCGCAAAGTGTGACACAAAGGAACGTACAATATACAAAAAAACGCAAAAGTGTGCGAAAAAGACGAGGCTCGGCGTGTCAAGTCCACGCAGGAGTTTAGTTATACAAAAACGCAAAAAATAAGCCCAAGAACGAGGCTCGCAAAGTGAGCCTACATAGGAGCGTACTAATAAGCATACAAAAAAACGCAAAAGTGTGTGGCGAAGACGAGGCTCGGAGTGTCAAGTGGCCGCAGCAGGTTAATTTACCTAAATGACTCTGATATACAAAAAACGCAAAAATAAGCCCAAGAACGAGGCTCGCAAAGTGAGCCTACATAGGAGCGTACCAAAATGTACGTGACTGTGTGGGCTCGCTTTGCAGTAAACAAAGTTATTGGGCTTATTTTTGCGTTTTTTAGTATTGACAGTTTTGTGGAGTCCTAGCAAAAGGTATTACATCTCTTATGTTATCAATTCCTGTTAGGTACATAACAAGTCTTTCGAAACCCATACCACAACCAGAATGTACGCAAGAACCAAATTTCCTAAGGTTTAAATACCAATCGATAATTGAAGTATCAACACTGAGCTCTTTGCAACGAGATGTTAATTTCTCATAGTCATCTTCCCTTTGACTTCCGCCTATAAGTTCACCAGAGATTGGAACAATAAGGTCAACGGCAGCAACGGTTTTATTATCATCGTTAAGCTTCATGTAATATGCTTTAATGTCTTTTGGCCAGTTCTTGACAAAAACAGGTCCATTAAAATACTCAGTAATGTATTTTTCATGTTCTTTTGCAATGTCAGACTCGTATGTTGGCTCAAATTCCCATTTTTTACCTGATTTTTTAAGTAAATCAATAACATCTTTATGGTCAATTCTTGTAAATTTACTTGAAATAAGAGCGTTTAATTTATCTAAAAGTCCATTTGAAACAAATTTATCCAAAAATTCGAGTTCGTCAGGGCACTTGTCCATAACATACTTCACAACACTTTTAATCATGTCTTCTTCCATATCCATAAGCTCGTCAAGGTCGCAAAAAGCCATTTCGGGCTCAATCATCCAAAATTCATTTGCATGTGTTTTGGTATTGCTGTTTTCTGTTCTGAATGTTGGTCCAAAAGTGTAAATTTTATTAAAAGCAAGTGCAAACGCTTCGCCATGAAGTTGCCCACTGCCCGTTATATATGTCGTCTTCCCAAAAAGGTCTTTCGTCATGTCAACTTTTCCGTCTTTGGTCTTTGGCAAGTTGTTTAAATCCAAAGTTGTGACTTTGAACATCTGGTCACTACCCTCACAATCTGCGGTCGTCAAAAGTGGTGTGTTTACATAAACATAGCCATGCTCTTGAAAATATGTGTGGACTGCCATTGCAGCGACACTGCGAATTCTAAAAACCGCACTAAACAAATTTGTTCGTGGTCTAAGATATGCAATTTCTCTTAAAAATTCAACGCTATGACGCTTTTTTTGAAGTGGATATGTGTTATCTGTTGCACAAAAGACTTCTACATTTGTTGCCACAATTTCAAAAGGCTGTTTATTTTGTGGAGTTAAGCATACTTCACCCTCTACTATTACGGTTGAACCAGTATTCAACTTTGATACAATGTCATAATTTGCTAGTGTGTTATGAAGTATAACCTGCGCCGACTTAAAACATGTTCCGTCAGTCAAATCCATGAAAGCAAAATCTTTGCTCTCTCTCACGCTTTTAACCCAACCACCGATTTTCACTTGTTTATGGGCATATGATGGCAAGTCATCATAAATTTTCTTTATCTCATCTTTCATTTATTTTCTCCTTTAACAAAATCAGTTAATTCATCGTTATATGTTATTATAAGCTCATGAAGTGCTCTTGTGCAAGCGGTATATAGAAAATTTTTATCCAAGAAGGTGTTATAGTTCTTTTTTGTTGCATTTGGCACAATAACCATATCAAATTCAAGACCTTTGCACATTGAAACTGACATTATCATTATGTGTGAAAGGGGCATATTTTGATTCATTAAAACAAGGTCATCAAGTTCACCTAAATATTCATAATATTTTTCAGCTTCGTGCGTTGTTTTGCAAATAATTGCAATTGTATCGTATTTTTTTGCATTTTTTACTGCATTTTCAATAAATTTTGCTTCATTTTCGATATTTTCACAACACTCAACGTTAACTTGTTTTCCATGTCTTTGCACTGGATTTGAATTTATGCCCTTAATTTGATTGCAGAAATTTGTTATCTCGCACGTGCTTCTATATGTCTTTTCAAGTGTCAAAATTTCTTTTGCTCCCAAAGCTTTTGCATATGCCATTTCATCATCAGGTGTCATTATTTTTTCAATACATTGATTTATGTCGCCCAAAACACATTTTGGACAATCAAAAATGTCATTCAAAATCTCATAGAATAGTATTGAGTGGTCTTGATACTCATCAATAACCAAATATTTGACATTTCTCTTATTTAGTCCAAGCATATAGTGTTTTATATACAAAATTGGAGCAATATCTTCATATTTTAGTGTATTTTTATCTGTTAAACTAAATTTTAAACCTATATTATTTAAAAAGTCAGCATACACATCAAGCAAAGAAATTTTATCAAACATGGTGTAAAGAATACGCTTTATCCTTGCAGAGATGTCATCAACTGCTTTGTCAATTTCCATTTTGTCTATAATATAATCAGCTATCCAATTTATTCTTACTGCTGGCGTTTTTTGTATGTATGTTTTATTATAAAGTTCATCAATTTTTTTTGCCGTTATCTTGGTTTCACCAAAAGTTAAATCTTTTGGTTTAAAACTTAAATTTAGATATGTTTTTAAGTATTTTCTTAAACTTTCGGCAAATTCCAAGCAATTTTTATATGCAACTTCATTTAGTCTTGTTGTATCATAAGTAATTTCGTCAAGCATATCTTCTCTAACTTCAAATGATGGCGCAAGATTTGAAAGCTCTTCTTTTGCAAGGTCAACAAAAGTTTGACTTAAAATATTTTCTTCTCCAAGAGATGGCAGAACAGCTGAAATGTAGTCACTAAACGCATAGTTTGGAGAAATAATCAAAATATCACTTGAAGAAAACCCTTTCCTGTATTTATAGAGTAAGTATGCCACTCTGTGAAGTGCGATTGATGTCTTGCCACTTCCAGCAACGCCTTGAACAAAAATGATATTCTCATCATCACGAATTATTTTGTTTTGCTCACGCTGAATTGTTGTGACAATGTTTTTCATCTTGTTTGAAGCGTTTTTTGAAAGTTCTTCTTGCAAAATATCGTCATTTATTGTAAGAGATGAATCAAAACAATATTCAAGTTTGCTATCTTTGATTTTGAACTGTCGTTTATTTGTTATTTCACCTTCTATCACACCCTTTGGTGCAGCATAACTAGCACGACCGACTTCATAATCATAATACATTGAAGAAACTGGTGCACGCCAATCGCAAACAAGCGGTATTTTTCCACCGTTTGTTAAATTGAAAATTCCAATATAATAACTATTATTTTGTCCATTAGACAAAAAGTCTATCTTACCAAAATATGGTGATAGACGCTGTTTTCTATAATTTGTGAGCTGGCGAATTTCTTCATTGATAAGTGCTTCTTCTTTGTCCATTTCATCGCCACCAGCGACGATTTCTTCATCATCCAAAAAATAGTATTGTTCTGAGTAATAGCTCTTTATCTTTTCAAATTCAATGTTAAGTTCACTTATTTTTTTTTGTGTTTCGGCTATTTTATTGTTCAAAACACTGATGACTTTATCTAAATATTCAAGCTCTTTTTCTTGTTCTAATTGCTCCATATTACCACTCGCTTAAAGTACCAATAATTAAACTTTGGTTTGTTGCCCCCTCACTTGTTTCATCAAGTGGAACACCTTCTATTGAATATCCACAAATGTCACCACTAGTCTGACAAAAAACATCCAAACTTAACTGTGGCAAAGTAACACTGTCGCCTATTCTTTCCCTACGTGATAACTTTAATTTGCATTTTTGTGCTTCTTCAAAATACCTAGCTTCATAACAATAACCATTTATTGATAATTCCACTTGCAAGGCTTCTTGTTCGTTTGCAAGAGAGTAAAAAACCTTTCTAATTCTAGCACTACTTCCATCTTCGGTGACAGAAGAAACGTCCATAGATAAATAACTTGTGCTTTGGTCAAATTCCACATTGGCAACACAAGCATGAGATTGACCACCAGTAGTTTTATTGTAATTTATTATATAAGTATTGTTGTTTCTCGAAATTGTCAAAGTATATTCGTTTAACGTTTGCCCATTCTCGTCAACAACTGTGCAAACAAATGAATTGCCAACGCCTGATACACTAATCACACCACCATTATAATCAACATATATCTCTTTGTTTTGAGAAACCAAATTAAAACATTGGACTCCAGCTAAAACCATGCTTTCTTCACAACTTAATAAGTCCATATTATCAAATACACCGACTCGACTTTCATGTCCCTCATCGGTGAAATTTGTTTGACTAATTTCTGTCAATATTTTTTCTTGTGAAGCCAACAGTTCGTTCGTGTAAAAATCATATACCGTACTTGTAGTCGATGTTGTCACTGACAATGGCGTCTCACCACAACCCACTAAAAACATACAAAGCATACTGAGTATAAAAACAAAAAGATGTGACTTTTTCATCATTCCTCCATATGTTAATATTTTACTAGATTTTTTAAAATATTACAAACAATTATCACATCTTAATTTTTTTAAATATTGTTTTTTATCGGCACTAATTCTTAAGCTTTCACACGCTTTTTGAATTGACTTATTATGAACCCATTTATTTTTTATTTGTTTATTTTCAAACAATTTTATTACTAAATCATATTTTTTTACAAGTGCAACAGAAAAATACCAACTTTGTGCCATTTTTACATAATAATCATCGCAATAAAAATTTACCAAATCAAAATGACTTTTATCAAAATAATCATCTAAAAAATATGTTAATAAAATTACAATTGCAAAACGTTTTGTAAACAAATTATCGCTTTTTAACCAATTTTTAACATTTTTTTCAAATAATTTTGGGTATTTTTTAACAATTTTTAAATTTGAGCACGTTATGTCACAAGTAGCCCAGTTATCAACATACGGCAAAAATTGTTCAAGCAAAGTCATAACGGCATTAACATCTTTTACATATCCAATCATCAAACCGTGAACGACATATTCATCTGTCGAGGCATGCGGAAGTGCGTGTAAAAAAATTTTACCCTCAACGGTTTGTGCATATTTTTTTGCAATGATTTTGGCTTGTGGCACACGCAACGAAAAATCAGCTTTCCCAGGAACAATCACAGAAGAAAACTTTGCATATTTTTCATCTTTATAGCTTTGTATATCTTTTAGTATTTTATCCACAAAAATATATTAAGAAATATAAATAAAAAAAGCAAGTTTAATTACTTGCTTAATTCATCATCTTGTGTATTTGATTGTTTTCTAGCGAAATCTTCAAGCTGTTCAAGTCTTTCTTTTTCTTCAGCTGTAAGATTCATATCTTTCAAAAACTTGTAATAAACATCCAAATCACGTCTATGAGCATGGTCATCACCAGTGACAAAATAATGATGAACAAACTTTGCCAACTTAGATAATTCTGCTGGCGTTACATATCCAAATTCAGCAGATGGTGCATAATACGCAAAAGGTTTAAAACGCTTTTCTGAATCAGGTTGAACTAAAAGTTGATGCTCTTTTTTAACATCATTGATGTCTACTGCAACGCGTAACTTTTCTCCATCTTTTCTTGGAACAACATAGTATTTATCATGAAATTTAAGCAAAAGCACATAATGGTCAGATGTCCTATTTGCAGATATTGCAGAATCATATGCTTCATCTCCACCAAAGTGTGTAGCACTATAAAGTTTTCCGATAAATAATGAATTGGTAAAATGTGATTCCTGTGTTGGGTCTTTTGGCAAGCCAAACAAATCTAATAAACTCATATTTTCCTCCTAACGCCTGTATATTATCATAATTTGCCTAATTTGTCAATATTAAAAATTGATAAAAATGCTTATAATTTTCACTGAAAATTTTTGATATATCATCATTTATATATCCCATTTGACGTAAAGCAAAATGTATATTTGCTATATCATTATAATTTTTAACATCACAAGGCAAATCATCTGTGCCGTAGAAATCACTTCCTATGGCAAGATTATTTATACCAAAATTTTGTGCAAAATAGTCAATATTTTTAGCAATATCATTGCTTGATGCAACACCTTTTGTTATATATTTTCCAACAAAATATAGACCAATAATTCCATTTACATCAATAATATCTTTTATTTGTGATTTTGTAATATTTCTCTTGTCGTTAACAATATCACAAAATCCAGTGTGCGAACAAATAACAGGCTTTTCGATTATCTCCATAACATCAAAAAAAGATTGATAATTCAAGTGTGCAACATCGATTAAAATGTGGTTTTTTTCACAAAATTTAATTAGTTTTTTACCTTGATATGATAATCCACCTTTTGAATAAGCACCTGATGCAAACTTGTTTTTGTTATTCCAAGTCAACGAAATGTATGTGGGCTTGACATCAATTAAAAATTCAAAATTACTTAAAAAACCAGCATCTTCAATACAAATATGGCAAAAATTATATTTATTTATTATTTTTTTTGCATTTTTTATTGTTTTTTCATCATTTTTTAATTCAGTGGTAAAAATTGGACACATTAAACAGTCTAAATATTTATTATTATTTTTAAGATAAAGGTCTATATTCTCCCTATTAAGTTTAGTTAAAAAATCATTATGTAAGTCAACCATTTTTAATATCCTTAAATATTTTTTTTATGGCATCATACTGATTTTTGTATATTTCATCAAATTTTGAATAGCGTATTGGATGCTTTAATAAGTCACTTCCAAGTTCAATTGTAACACTTGGTATATCTTGCAAACATAAATAGTCACTAAGTCCGCCAACCGAATTTTTTGAAATTATAGACTTGTATTTTAATATTTTAGCTATTTTGTTTGCTAATTGCCTAATTTTTGACTTTATTTCTTTACTCGCGCCACAAAAACCATAATAAACGACTTCACCTTTTGAATGATACGCCACCGACATCTCAAAATCAAACCCACTTATAAATTTCAAAAGCGAAATATTTTCTACCTCACTCAAAGCACTTTCCCCAATATAATTTTCAGGTGCCGGCAGTGATACATTCATTTTACCTTTTCCCCAAAGTGCAGGAAAATTAACATTCAAATCTACGCCCCTGCCATTTGCTTTCCATAGCGAAAAATCAGTTGAATAATTATTCAACCTTGTTAAAAGTGGCTTATATTCTTCACTCACACCGTCTAGTCCGTTCAAGCACACATTCACGCCGTCTGGATTTAATAACGGCATAAAAAAGCACCCATAAGGCAAGTCATAGTTTTCTAAAAGTTTCATAACAACAAAAGACGATATGTATTCTCTTGCATGTATCCCACCCGTAATCAAAAACTGTTTGCCAGTGTATTTGCCTTTGTGAAACGCAACAAGGTCATCGCCATAAAATGATTTGCCATAAAAATGCACATCATAATCG
This sequence comes from uncultured Clostridia bacterium, assembly GCA_944384425.1. Lineage (GTDB taxonomy): Bacteria > Bacillota > Clostridia > Christensenellales > UBA1242 > UBA5893. Next base: position 7,823 of record CALWTI010000020.1, read on the forward strand.
CCACTTTTTATCAAATTTTGAATATTTTTATGCAAAATTCTATAATCATTACTAAAATCAACATTTGCCATACACACTCACTAACATAGCATAACAAAATCATATATGAAAAAAATAGCTGTTTTGTTACTGCAAAACAACTATTGTTATACCAGGATTGCTATTGTTCAAATCTTTGTCTGTGTAATGATCAGAAAGGTTTGTAAGAATATTAAAGCATTTCTCGTTTGATATGTCCCACTCGCTTCCAAGCAAATAATCTTTTATGATATCTTGTTTTTTGAGCTGCCTGAGCCTGTTTCTAAGCTCCAAACAAATAGCCCCGCCAACGCCATGTGAGCCATAGCCATGAATGACTTTCAAAACTTTCACACCACTTTTTTTACATATGTCAATATTTATTTCAAGTATTGCCATCGCCTCATCAACCGAAGGTGAATTTTCTTTTAAATTAAGTTCGGCATAGTCCATAATCACTCCGCCTGCTTGTCACCTTTTTGATGTCTTTTTTTGTAATCAACAATAAGCAAAATTCCCAAAAGAACGAACGCGCAAATAAGTATTGTAGCATACCAAACATTGCTGTTCACTTCAATGGTCCATGTTGATATCTGCCTTTCGCTGTCTTGCGATGAAATATCCCATTCATGATAATACAATCCGTCTATATAACGATATGTTCTGTCTGCATCACTATGAAGCTTTGAAGATGTTGTCCCATAACAATACACAAAATTATTTGGAACAACTGCCTGTATTTGTTCTGCCGTTAAAGAAGTATTTTCATTTAAAAGTGTGGTAGCATAAGATGTTATATATTGTGCCAGCGTTTGATTTTCTGCAAATTGAGTATTAAGCCCAAAAACAGTTGAGCCAGTACTGATGATTTTGTTAGTAAAGAAACCTTTTTCGGTAACTGAATTATCCATACTCAACTCTTCAATAAGGTCATTGTATTGCAAATCTGAGTTAAAATAATAATAATGAAGTGCAGAAGTAAATGTCAATGTATACAAAAAACCAAGTTCTGATGGTGCAAATGAAATTTCACAGCCCGACTTAAGTGTCAATTTATCTTTTATAGTCAACTCTGGGTCGGTATCCACTCTTGTTTCAAAATTGGTTTTTAAATTTAAAAAATATAAATTAAATCTTTCACGAATGGTATTGCCTATTTCCGTTGCCACATCCTGCTCAACACCAAGGTCAGTAAGCTCGCTTTCCACATAAGGAATAAAAATAGTTTGTGTCACTTTCCCATCGGCACTTTGCGAAAGAGAATACGTTGGAGCATTTGAACAGCCACACAACATAAGAGACAAAACACATACAAAAATTGCTAATAAATATTTTTTCATACTCACTATAATATCATATTTATTACAAAAATAAAAATAATATTCTAACTTAACTAAAAAGAAAAATGTTATTAGTGTAATGATTACCAAAAAAGCCGTTTATATGTGTCTGTGTGGAAGTTCAGTGCAAGTAAACAAAGCAACATTTGCATAATTTTGGTGCTGATGAGGAGATTTGAACTCCTACGCTCTTTCGAGCACTAGAACCTGAATCTAGCGTGTCTGCCGTTTCACCACATCAGCATATGCTATTTCAGTATACTATATTTGTTGTCTATTTTCAAGTTTTTGCTTTTAAAATATATCCATTTTGTTCTTTTTTTACCAAACTTTTAAAAAGTTAAAAAAATACTCGCAAATATAATTTAACGAGTATTTTTTTGTTTATATATTTCACTCATCTTTTTTATCAAAAAGGTCGCTTAGAATCAATGCTTTTATTTCTGGTGGAAGACTTTTAATTTGCTGTGCGATGGTGTTCTTTTGAGTGTCAGTTTGTTGCTCAATTTCATCATCATCGTCAAGCTCCTCGACATTTACATCTATATTTGAAATTGTTTTTATATCGCCACTTCTTCGCCCGCCACTACGCTTACTTTTTGATTCAAGCTCTTTGAGTTCGTCTTCACTAGCGACAACAAAAGGTTCACCTTCCACTTTTTCAGCTGGCTCTTTTTTTAAGTCGTCAACTTTTTTTTGAACAAGGTCTTCACCCATAACAACACCGTTGTCACTTTTTTTTGCTGGTTTTTCTTGGGCACTGTCTTTTGATTGCCTTTTCTTTTTTATTGCTTCGACAATTTTTTGATAATTAAATAGCAATACAACAATTAAAAATACGACAATACAAATGATAATTATAGCTACCATAACTTACCTCCTTTTAAAATTTTGGAGGTTTTTTAGAGTTGTTTGGATCAACGCCCGCAATAGCATTACGCATAGCGGTATCTGATGTTAAGTTTTGAATTTTGTAATAGTCCATAACGCCCATCTTGCCATTTTTGATAGCGTCTGCCATTGCTTTTGGAACTTCTGCCTGAGCAGCAAGAACCATAGCTTGCATCTCTTGTGTCTTTGCCTTCATCTCTTGCTCGTGAGCGGCAGCCATTGCACGACGCTCTTCGGCTTCTGCCTGAGCAATAACTTTTTTAGCCTCAGCAGAATCTTTCATAAGTTCTGCACCGACGTTTTTGCCGACATCGATATCAGCAATATCAATAGACAAAATCTCATATGCAGTACCTGTATCCAAACCTTTATCCAAAACTTTTTGTGAAATAAAGTCAGGATTTTCAAGCACTTCGGTATGATTTTCAGCAGAACCAACAGTTGTGACAATACCCTCACCAACACGCGCCAAGATTGTATCATCACCAGCACCACCGACAAGTCGAGCGATGTTAACTCTAACTGTTATACGAACTTTAACTTTAAGCTCAATACCGTCTTTTGCAACAGCACCAATCCAATCTGTTTCCATAACTTTTGGGGTGACACTGTTTCTAACAGCCAAGTTGACATCACGACCAGCAAGGTCAATAGCTTTTGCAAGGTCAACTGGCAAATCAATTTTTGCACTGTGAGCAGAAATCAATGCGTTGATAACTTTTTGAATATCTCCACCAGCTAGTTGGTGTGTTTCAAGTTCGCTGATATCAACTGTAATTCCCGCTTTTCTAGCCATAATGTAAGCATCAACAATTGGTGCGACCTTGATACGACGCATTTTCATACCAATAAGTCTTGCCATTGATACGTGAGCACCAGACACAAGTGCAACAAACCAAGTTTTTATTGGCACAATGGCAAACATAAGGACTATAAGAACGACAAATATTCCGAGTAAAACATACAAAGTCACTGAAAGCCAAAGGTCAATGAGTAGTAAATTTAACATAATTTTCTCCTTTTATTTTAATACGTGATTTTACTAACATAAATAACATTGTTTTCAACTGCGACAACTTTGACAACATCGCCTTTTGGAATAATTCCGCCCCGTGAACTCACCTCAAGAACTTGGTCGCCAATTCTTATATTACCAATTGGGTGACATTCGGTGACCAAAATACCTTCTTTACCAATAAGGTCTTGAAGTTTTTGAGCATCTTCCTTGCCATAATCGCTTGGAATAGATGATTTATTTTCAACTATTGAAGTTTTTCCGAGAAGCCCGAAACGCGCTGAACGCACAAAAAGTAAAAAGATAAGCAGTGTCACAAGTGTCATAATCAAAATAAGAATAAGCACTTGAAGTGGTGTTCCTTGGCAAAGCGTTGCATTAACAACAACTGCGGCAACTTCACAAAGTATACCACTGATTCCAAAAATCCCAAATCCAGGTATTATAGCCTCAATAATACAAAGCACCATTCCTGTAATCATCAACAGTATTGTTAACCAAGCAAATTCGCCAGTAAATATTGATACAAACTCGTTCCACGCACTGCCAGCAAGTAACAATGATGTATTCATAATTGCCTCCTTTGAAACTAGTTTTCGTTGCTATTATATCACATATTATTTCAAATTGCAATACCCGGTTACTTAACAAAACTGCGTCTATAAAAGAAAAGGTACTGCTGAGCATAGCCCGCATTCTTGCCGAAGTAATTTACAAGGTCTTTTGTCATCTTTTCACGATTTTGTTTTGTCTTGAAAATGTCAAAGTAAACTTTTTCAATCCATGTGTCGACAGGAAAGCAATCGCATCTAGCGTAACCAAACAAAAGTATGCAATCAGCAACCTTTGGCCCCACACCCATAAGCGACAAAAGCCATGTTTTCAGCATTTTTGTGTCATAAGAAAAGGTCTTTTCTAGGTCAATATCATCTAACTGCCTAATAACTTTATATAGATATGGCGCTCTATATCCTGCACCCATATTGACAAAATCTTGCACAGTTATGTCGTGCAATCTTTCAAGAGTTGGAAAAGCAAAGTAAGAGCCTTTGTTCTCTCCAAACTCCCTGATTTTTTGCATAGTCTTTGTGATGCGCGAGATGTTGTTGTTTGCAGAAATTATGAAACCAATAATGACTTCAAGCAAACTTTGATGAAGTATCCTAATTCCATGGCCAAACTCAACTGCTTTTTTTATGTAGTCATTTTTCGCAACATCTTTTTTAATTGCATCATAGTCGGTGTCAAGGTCAAAATAGTTCACAAAATACTTTGGATTTTGCGTTAAAATAACATATTTCCCGTCAACCAATTTGACATTTGCGAAATTATCGAGCGAATAAACATCATAGTCATATTCGCCATTTTTTTTGTATGTAAAAACTTGCCCACACTCCAAAATGTGCATAATATCAAAATCTTTTGTATCTTCAATAAGAATTTTATCACGCTCTAATGTATATTTCATTTTTCTTCCTTAAAACGATAATAATCAACGCTAACAGTGCCATAATCTTTTGAATCAAATTTTTCAAAATATGGTGTTGTGACTTCGATAGTTCTCAGCCTTTCGCAAACTATTATTCCGTCTTTTTTTAAAAGGTTGTTTTTGTAAATCAATTCAAAACACCTTTCATAATATCCCGAGTGATATGGCGGGTCAAGAAGTATCAAATCAAAGCTTTTATTTAAGTTTTCAAGCGCATTTTGGTAGTCTGAAAATATGACCTCACAACTTTCGTTGATAGCTTTAAGATTACTTTTTGTCAAGTTTACGCCCTGCCTTGAACCGTCAACAAAGACCACTTCACTCGCCCCACGACTAAGCGCCTCAATGCCAAGTGCCCCACTGCCAGAAAAAAGGTCAAGCACAACTTTGCCTGGAACAAAAAATTGAAGTTTCGTAAATACTGCCTGTTTAACTTTGTCTCCCGTTGGCCTAATAAGTGTCGTGTTTGGTGCTAAAAGCTTTTTACCTCTATGTTTTCCTGCTACAATTCTCATACCATAATGATAGCAAATTTTTCATTACTTTTCAACAACAATCACAGTATTTGCCCTGCAATTATTTAGCCTTGTCAAAATGTCATACTCGGTATCGCTTGTACCTTTGCACCAAAGCGACGCATCAAAAAAAACATCGACATCGTCGCCCACACCAACCTTTTTGTGAGTGACATCAACCATAAACATATCCATACAAATTTTGCCAATGACACTGAGTTTTTGTTTGCCGTGCATAACATACAAATTTTCAAAATTTCTTGGAAGCCCGTCGCCATAACCAAGTGGGACAATTGCGACTTTTTTATTTGACCTAAGTTTTGTTTCACCGTAACCTATGAACTCACCTTTTTTTACACAAGTGATTTTTAAAACTTTACTACATAATTTTTGCACTTTTTTCACACCACTTTCATCATAGCCATAAAGCGAAATACCACAACGAATATATTGCGCAAAATCAGTGTCATAATCAACCATTTTGCTCCCGCCAATATGAATAATTACATTTTTAAAATTGAATTTATTTAATATTTTTAAATATTTTTTAAATATTTCTATTTGAATATTTGTTATTTGTTTATTTTGTGTATCAAAACAGTGTGTAAAAACGCCATCAAGCGTAATAAATTGATTTTTTTTAATAAATTTTAATATTTTAACAAACTGCCTTAAACTCTTTATTCCAAGCCTATTCATGCCTGTATTTATTTTTAAATGAATTTTTGCTTTTTTATTTAATTGTGCAATTTGTTTAATTTGCGAAATATTATCACAAGTTATGCAAATATCATTTTTTATTGCCTTTTCAAAGTCAATGCAATAACCAAGCACAAGCAATTTTATTTTAGGATAAATTTTCCTTAAACTAAGCGCTTCCTCCAAATTTTCAGTAGCAAAAAAATCACAATATGGCGACAATATTTTAACAATATTTTTTGCGCCGTGACCATACGCATTTGCCTTAACAACACATATGATTTTGTGATTGCTTTTTTCACACAATAATTTGTAGTTATGTATCAAATTATTTGCATAAATAAAACGAGTTGAAAAATATTTCATAATATATTATATATGACAAAAAATTCGTTATTGACTATGAGGAATTTTTAAAATATAATGTTCGTATGAAATTTACAAGGCAAATAATAAATTCAAGAAAAATCAAAAAACTTGAACCAATAGAAATTTTGGCAGAAAAAATTGAAGACGTTATATTGAATAACACTCCATCATTTTTACATGACCGAATTAAAAATAGACTTGATGGGATCACCCTTGATGTCAAATATGATATGACAAGTTCAGAATATTTAGACGAAACTGATACCGTCATGATAAACATAAACTGCATAAATAGTTTTGATGTTTATCTTCACGAAATTATGCACGCAATCGGCACTCAAAAAACTGATAGCACTTTAAACATTGGGCTTAATAAAAGAAGTGAATATAAGATATCAAATGACAAAGCATTAATTTCAAACTTTGGTTTTGCAGCAAATGAAGGACTAAACCAGCATTACACTGAGAGCTTTTTGCCACAAAACATATCACCTTCAGAAGTTGTGAGTTTTTATAGTTTTTGTGCCAACATAATGTCATCTATTGAAAATATGGTTGGTGTGGACATTTGCAAAAATGCACATTTTTCTGGCAAGGGTTTGACATTACTTATCGAAAATATGCAAAACACTTTTCATTTAAACAATGAAAATAAAGCGGTCAAACTCCTGTTAGCCCTTGACGCATATATGACTGTGGCAAAAACTCATATGACTTTTGGTGTAGAGCACACACCTGACACAAGAAATCTTTTGCTTGAATGCTATAAATCACTTTTATCGCTCGCAATAAGAAAGGCAAAATACGAGAAAAAAGATTTGCTCTTCTCTGACATAATAACACCAAAACATCTAAGCAAAAATCAGTTTGCATACTTTGTGAAATATCTTCAAAGTGATCTAATTAAATATTTTTATGAAAAACAACAATACATAAACTCACACACCCCTTCTGGCTTTTATGGAATTGACACAAAATCAATGCTTGAATGTTCTCATCTACTAGTAAAACACTTTATTGATTACAAAAATTTGCAAGGGATAACGCTTCCAGAAGAAGTCAAGTGTGGTGAGTTTTATAACCACTTGCTTTTGAACTGTATGCTCTATGATGAAAATGGATACGTTTGCCCGCTGGTTATGAGTGACTTTCGTCGTGCACTCACCATTAAAATATTTGAGCGCAACACAAACTTTGTGCCAAACAAACAAAGCGAGCTTGTGCAGACAATAAAAGATGTACTATCTTCAAGAAATAGCGTTAGGTGTGGCGCAGAAATTGACGATGACTACATTATTGAAAGCACAAAAGACATTGATTTTAATTTGTTTTTGATGGACACATCACCCGACACTTACAAAACTTTACTTCCACAAATTGATAAATCTGTTTTTGAGAACAAAACTGTGCTTAACAAAGTTTTTGAAAATGTCCTTTCAACAAATTTAGAAAAAATGAACTTCATAAAGTTGTTGCCAAATGATATCAAACAAAGCGAAATAGTAAAAAAGCAACTTGAAAATGTAAAGAATAAACTTAACAACTTCACAAGGTAACTTTTATTTGACATAAAAAAATATATGTACTATAATAACTCAGACTGCCGAAAAACAAGTGAGGCGAGGCTCGCAAAATGCCCAAAAGCAGGAGTTTAGATACTCCTAAATGACTGTTTTTGGGCGTTTTGCAGTAAACAAAGCAAGAAAAATTTTGCAAAATTTTTCGGTCGCGCAGTTTTTCGACAGTCTGAAAGTGTCATAAGATAATAACACTTTAAATATGCGGAAGTGGCTCAATGGTAGAGCATTGCCTTCCCAAGGCAACGGTTGCGAGTTCGAGTCTCGTCTTTCGCTCCAAGAGGGAAACCTCTTTTTTTTATGTTTACAGTTTCATATACTTCGCTTTTTTGTCCAATTGTTCTTCAATTCTTAGCAATTGGTTGTACTTTGCAACCCTATCTGTTCTGCATGGTGCACCGCTTTTGATTTGCCCTGAGTTTTGAGAAACAACAATATCTGCAATTGTGACATCTTCAGTCTCGCCACTTCTATGCGACACTATTGCGTTATAGCCATTTTGTTTAGCTAGGTTTATTGCATCGAGCGTTTCGGTAAGCGTTCCAATTTGGTTGACTTTAATAAGTATTGCATTTCCTGCCCCAAGGTCAATACCTTTTTGAAGTCTTTTTACATTTGTAACAAAAAGGTCATCTCCAACAAGCTGAACTTTTTTGCCAAGCGCCTTGGTGAGTTTTTGCCAATTTTCCCAATCTTCTTCGGCAAGTGCATCTTCAATAGAGAATATTGGATATTTCTTTACCATTTCTTTCCAAAATTCAATCATTTCATCTGCTGAATATAGTTTATCTGTCTTCCAAAAATAATACCTTCCTGCTTTGCCAATTTTTTTAGCTTCGTCATACATTTCTGTCGCTGCGACATCAACGGCGAGTTTAAAATCTTTACTGGGTTTGTACCCTGCATTTTTTATGGCGTCCATAATGCAAACAAAAGCATCTTCATCATCTTTAAGGTTTGGAGCAAATCCACCCTCATCACCAACCGCCGTCGTAAGTTTTTTATCTTTCAAAACGCCTTTTAGACTATGATAAACTTCTGCACACCATCTAAGCCCCTCAGAAAAACTTTTTGCCCCAACAGGCATAATCATAAACTCTTGAATGTTTATGCTGTTGTCAGCATGCTTTCCACCGTTTATGATATTCATCATAGGAACAGGCAAAATGTGTGCATCTTCGCCGAGATATGAATAAAGTGGTAAATTTTTCAGTTTTGCCGCCGTCTTTGCTACTGCAAGCGAAACGCCCAAAATGGCATTTGCACCAAGCACACTTTTGTTTTCAGTGCCGTCAAGCGCAATCATAAGCTCGTCAATTTTGCGTTGGTCAAAAACGCTTTGTCCCAAAAGTTTTGGTGCAATAATGTTATTGACATTGTCAACTGCCTTTGTGACAGACTTGCCAAAATACATATTTTTGTCGCCGTCACGAAGTTCAATTGCCTCAAAAGCACCCGTTGACGCCCCTGAAGGCACACTTGCCCTACCCATTACATCGCCGGCATAGACATCAACTTCAACAGTTGGCGTACCACGTGAATCCAAAATTTGTCTTGCTTTTATTTTTGTTATCTTATCCATAAATTCTCCTTTGTGTACATTATATATTTTTTTGCATAGTTTTTACAAACTTTTACAAGTGCTTGACAAAAAAAATTAAACTTGTCAATATAACTAGTGGAGAAAATATGAACGTTTGGAAAGATAT
>CALWTI010000021.1 GCA_944384425.1 uncultured Clostridia bacterium
CAGTGGGCTTGTTGGCAGTGCTTGGCTTAAATACACACCATTTGGACACTTTGATTTGTTTAAATACTTCGGCAACTCAAAACTTGGAATGTTTAGTATGAACATATTGCCTGACAGTGACTTTTTGACAAGTGCACTAGTTATTGGCCTTATGATTGTTGTATTTAATTCACTATCACATCTTATATTTAAACAAAGAGATATAACTTAATATAATTATTTATTTTTAGCAAGGTACTGATTCAAAAGCTCCTTGCTTTTTTTTGCAATGGCAACACACTCTTGGTGTTGTTCGTCCACCCTTTTTGTTCCATGAGTTTTGCTATTTAGAAAGTGTATACAGGTGTGCCCACCCTCACCATTATCCAAAATTGAAAATCCGTGTGGCATACCATTTGTTGAACCAGCATAAAACTGCCCATCAATTTCAACCCAAACTGGTCTTCTCGCCCACGACCATTCACCACCATATACATTTTTGAAAATATTGGTATTTTCTTGGTCAATGGTTTGAACATCGGCATGGTTGTATCCGCCAAAGCGTTGAACAAAATATTCAGTTTCACTCCATATGTCTATTACTCTAACTGTCACATATTTTGTAAAATGCTCGTCCATAAATTCAAACCAATCATATGACAAAACATCAACTTCTTTTGGAGTTTCTATGATATTTTGATTTTCATCTTCATATTTATCATTTATGTTTTGTTGGTCTTTTGCAAGCACAATATTGTCGCCAACAAAATTAGGATATGGTATCACACTCGCCACACACAACGAAAACAAAATGATAAGCAAAAACATACTAACAACTTTTGAATTCATATTGTTATTTTATATAATTTATAATTTTTTATTATATTTTTTAATTATAAAAAATAAATATACTTTATGAGATGTATTAGAATCACTTTACTGATTTTGGGAACAATTATTGGTGCTGGTTTTGCAAGCGGTAAAGAAATAACTACTTTTTTTACTATATTTGGATATTATTCTTTTTTGTGTATTCCTATTGTATTTTTAGGCTTTTATTTTTGTATATTAAAACTATTAGAAATAGGCACAAAAAATAAAATAGAAAATACCGAGCAATTAAATTTAATAATATTTAAAAAAAATAATAAATTGATTAAAATGTTTTCATTTATTTCTTTTTCAATAATTTCATCAACTATGATTAGTGGACTTAAACAATCACTGGAAATTTCTTCAATATTATTTGAAATTATTTTTACAATTATTGTTTCAATTTTGCTTTATTTTTTAATAAATAAAAATTTGAAATATTTAAATTTAATTTGTATGATTACAATTCCAATAACTATTGTTATTATTTTGATTATTTGCTTTTCAAGTTTTGATGGAATAAACAACACGATAGTTTCAAATATTGTACTTTTGCCATATAACGCAATAACTTACGTTACGCGAAATGTGTTCTTGTGCTATTTTGTAATATCTTCATCGGCATATAATTTAACAAAGAAACAATGTCAAAAAATCAGCTTTTGGACATCTTTTATTTTGTGTCTTTTAATGGCTGTCATGATACTTGCTGGACTATGCAACCAACAAACAATAAGCGACAGCATACCAATGCTGTCGCTGGCTCAAAGTCATGATGCGCTTTATATGATTTATTCTATATTGATTGAGTTTGCAATTATCACCACACTTTTAAGTACAACAATAACAGTAAAATCTTTTTTTAATTTCAAGTCAAAAGCTTTAAATTGCATATGTGCAGTTGTGGTTTGCGTAATTTGCTCTTTTGTTAAATTTGATTATCTAATTAAATACTTCTACCCGATAATAGGAATTTTCGGTGCTTACCTTGTGCTATTCCTTATGTTTCCTAACTTTTTTCTCCAAAAGTCCAACAAAGAGATACATGACACAAGCAAGGATACAAAGTATTAGCGTGCTTGCCATTACAAGGTCTAGTTGGAAAACTTGACCACCATAAACAATCAAATATCCAAGTCCTGCTTTACTCACCAGATACTCGCCCATTATTGTTCCAACCCAGCTCATTCCAACATTTATTTTAAGTACTGAAACAAACTCCGTAAGAGCGTTTGGAATGACCAGTTTAACAAGTATTTGAAATTTGTTTGCACCCATTGAACGCATGAGAGAAATCTTATCTTCATCGCACTCCAAAAATGCTGATAACATTGAGAGAGTTGTTATTACGATACATATGAGTATACACATGGTTATAATTGCACCAGTACCCGCTCCCACCCAAATGATGATAACAGGTCCAAGTGCAATTTTAGGCAATGCGTTTAATATGACAATGTAAGGCTCCAAAATTTTTCTTAGTTTTCTGCTCCACCACAAAATTATTGCAATAAGTGTTCCAAGCACTGTGGCAATCAAAAAGCCAATTAAAGTTTCATATAGCGTGACACCTATGTGATAAAACAGCATACCATCTTTAAACAGTTCTACAAGCTCATTTATCATTCTTGATGGAGAACTTATGAAAAAGGCGTCTAAAACACCAACATAAGTTAATAACTCCCACAGTCCCACAATTGCTACAAGAAGTAACACCTGTGCAACAAGCGTTGTGAATTTATCTATTTTTATTTGTTTTAGATACTTTTTGTGTTCTTTTGAATAGTTTATTTTATTTTTTTTCACTTGTTAGCTCCCTGTAAATTAAATCAAAATATTTTGAAAACTCAGGGCTTTCTCGACGCTTTAACGGCGTCAATGCTCTGTCAATTTCAATCTTTTGTATACATTTAATCGTCGCTGGTCTTTTTGACAACACAATTATCCTATCAGAAACTGAAATAGCTTCTGAAATGTCATGCGTAACCAAAATTGCAGTTTGATTTTCTTTTGTTATTATTGAATGAACATCGTCACAAACACTTAGTTTTGTTTGATAATCAAGTGCCGAAAATGGCTCGTCAAGAAGCAGAATTTTTGGTTTTAAACAAAGAGTTCGAATTAGTGCCGCTCGCTGACGCATACCCCCTGAAAGTTGACTTGGATAGCTGTTTTTAAAGTCATGAAGACCATACTTATTCAATAAGTCGTCAACATGGCTTAAACTCTCTTTATCTTTTTTCTGATGTTTAATTTCAAGTCCAATCGTCACATTTTTATATATTGTTCGCCAAGGGAATAAATTGTCCCTTTGAAACATATATCCAATGCTGGTATCTTTTGTTATCTTTTCACCATCTAATAGCACTTCACCCGAAGATGGCTTTAATAGTCCTGAAATTAAAGATAGAATTGTCGTCTTACCACAACCACTTGGGCCAACAATGCTTACAAACTCATTTTTTTTAACGCTAAAATCAATATTTTTAAGCGCAAGTACCTCACCTTCTTTTGTGTGGTATGAAAGTGAAATGTTTTTTAATTGCAAATAATTGTCCAAATTATTTTTCACCTCCTCAAATCATTGTACTTAAACAATTAAAAAAATGTGAAAAAACACCCAATGTTTATTGAGTGTTTTTTCTAATTTTAAATTTGTTAATTATTGTTATCTTTTCCCTATTTATGCAAAGTACTGATAAACTCTATTTGCAATTGTGTTATCAACAACACTTGCAAATTCAACTTTTTGGTCAAGTTCGCCTGCTGATATCATAATGTCTTGCAATCTATTGAATGCAGTTTCTGTCATGGCTGGGCTATCAACCCAAGCGTCGCAAGCAACATAACTTTGAATTGAAGTTATAATACTTTCGTCAGAAACCCCTGCAAACGATGGTTTTAAACTTTCTGCAATGGCGTCAACGTCTGCTGTGAGTAAAAATCTATACCCACGGTATACTGCACGCAAAAATCTTTCAACTGTCAAACTATTTTCTTCAATATATCCCTTCCTCGCCATAAAAGCAGTGTATGGAACTTCTCCACTAACTTCGCCCACCGATGCGACTATGTGATATCCCCTTTCGGCACAAAGTTCACTTGCAGTTGGTTCAAATAGTGTACAAAATTCAGCATCAGTTGAGTCAAAAACACTTGCTGTTAAATCAAAGGCAACATCTGTCCTTAAATTTACTTGGTCAGCACCAGTGCCAATTGTGTAACCTGCTTCTTTTATCACATATTCAAGTGTCATAGCAGGAACTCCACCTTTTCGACCACCAATTATCTCTTTGCCAACAAGATCAGCAACGGTAAAATCTTCTATTGCTGTTTTTGAAACTATGAAAGAGCCGTCACGCTTTGTCAACTGTCCAAACACGACTGGTCTATCTTTTGCTCCACCTTCGGTGACATAAATCGCCGCTTCTGGTCCCATTAGACCAATATCAGCATCGCCAGAAAGTATGGCAGTCATTGACTTATCTGCTCCACCACCGTTAGCTAGTTCAATCTCTATGCCCTCTTGCTCAAAGTAGCCATTGTTAATTGCAACATAAAGCGGTGCATAAAATATACTGTGTGTCACTTCATTTACTCTTATTTTGACATACTCGTCACCTGCACTTTCTCCACAACCATACAGGGTAGCAGTAATGACTAACATAAACGCCATAAGTATTAGTGCTAGTTTTTTCATTTATCCTCCTCACTAGAATATAGTATTCAAAAAACACTCTATGTGTGAGAAAGACATAAAAAATCCTTGGACTTTTGCCAAGGACTTTTTGTTATTTTTGTTATTTATTATCTCTATATTTTCTCAAGAATGGAGGAACATAGGCATCATCAACATGAAGTCTCGAAGATTCTGTTCCATCTGCATTTTTCCTAAATTCTGCTTTTGGTGGCTCAACATGTTGTGGCTGTGGCTGAGGTTGTGGCTTTGGTTGTTCTTCTTCACGAGGGAACAATCTTTTTGTTGTTGGGAAGCCATCATATCTATGGTCTGCAAAATTGTTTGCAGCTTCAACATCTTTTTTAACTTTTGACAAATCTTTTTCTTGTCCTGTTAGTTTATTTTGAAAACCTGTTGCAATAATTGTTATTTCAACTTCGTCGTTCATACCCTCATCAATTCCTGCACCGAATATGATATTGCATGATGGGTCAACAACTTCACGAACAAGGTTTGCAGCTTCATAAACTTCGTCAAGAGGCAAATCAAGACCACCTTTGACATTGAGTATGACACCTGTTGCCCCTTCGATTGTTGTTTCAAGAAGAGGTGATGAAACTGCTTGTCTTACTGCTTCTATTGTCTTGTTCTCGCCTTTTGCATGGCCTATGCCCATGTGTGCAAGTCCTGTATTTTTCATAATTGACCTAACATCGGCAAAGTCAAGGTTGATTAAGCTTGGTGTGACAATCAAGTCACTTATTCCTTGAATACCTTGTCTCAAAACATCGTCAGCATACAAAAATGCTTCAATTATTGGTGTCTTTTGAGGGACAATTTCCAAAAGTTTGTTGTTTGGAATTATGACCAAAGTATCAACATATTTCCTTAAATTTTCAAGACCTTTTTCTGCGTTTTCTTGGCGTTTTTTGCCTTCAAAACCGAATGGCTTTGTCACAACAGCTATGGTGAGAATACCCATTTCTTTTGCTATTTGTGCGACCACGGGAGCAGCACCTGTTCCTGTTCCACCACCCATGCCAGCGGTAATGAAAACAAGGTCACAGTCTTTAAGCATTTCGCTAATACTGCTTTTACTTTCTTCTGCTGCTTTTTGTCCAACATCTGGATCTGCGCCCGCACCAAGTCCACGAGTCAATTTTTCACCTATTTGAAGTCTGTGATCAGCTTTTGAAAGCAATAGTGCTTGTTTATCTGTGTTTATTGCGATAAACTGTGCACTTGTTATGTTTGCATCAATCATGCGGTTGACGGCATTGTTTCCACCGCCACCTACTCCTATGACCTTGATATTTGCTACTGGGCCAACATTCATATTACTATACATTTTTTTCTCCTCACCTTTTTATAATTTTTTCTAAAAGTCTTGAAATGAAACTTTTTTCTTTTTCGTCTTGTTTTGTGCTTATCACGTATTCTGCCATACCAAGAAGTGCTGAATAATGTGGTTTGTTTAGATGTAAATCTTTTGGATACAAAATATTTACATTTTTGTCTAAACATGACGACAATATCTCTTTTGCACCTTTTATGTAACTTATTCCACCACCTGTCAAATAATATGGCAATGTGTCATCATCTGTCCTTATACATTTTTGTATTAGCTGGGACATCATTTCCAGTCGTGCATATGTTATGTCATTTGCTTTTTTCATACTGATTGGGACAATGTTTCCAGCACGTGAAATTTCATAGTCATCATCATCGCCAGCATTGACTGAAAGCACCAGTTTTTTGCGAAGTTGCTCAGCCTCTTCAAATGTTATGTCGAGGCACTCCATAAGATCAGCTGAAATGTGACCGCCACCAACGGCAAATGATTTTAAGTCCCAAAGTCCTTCGCCTTGAACTATGCTAACAGATGTCTCAATATACCCACAATCAATAACGACATTTGGTTCTGCCCTACGCTCTTTTGAAAGCAAATATAGGTCTTCACAAAGTGTACTTGATAAATATTCTACGCTTCCAACACCTATGTTTTTCAAAATCGAATTTATCTTTTCAATAAAGCTTCTTTCTGCATAGATAAGACTGACAGTTGCCGTCAACTTATTGCTCTTTTTCCCAACTGGTGTCACCGTTGTTGTCCCATCATCAAGCTCAAATGCAATTGGCGTTGCACTTATGAGTACATAGTCAGGATTTTTTAAGTCGTCAGCCATTGTGTAAATTTGAGCGATGTCTTCATCAAGAATTCTAACTTTTTGACCAAAATTTTGTGTCAATGTCTTTGTCTTGCAAAATGTGAAGTTTGCTGGGACTCCAACATAAACTTTGTCAACATAGAAATTTGCGACACTTTGAGCGTTCATCAGCACTTTTGAAAACACATCTTGAAGCTTGTCCTCTTCTAAAAATTCGCCTTCGTAATATCCGCCATACTCACACTCTGCATATCCACAAACTGAAAGTGCATTGACTGTGCCATGACTTGCAATAAGCACTCTGATGCTCTTTGACCCGATATCTATGACTGTTACTTTTGCTTTTGGCACTTTTTTCTCCTTTTTTTGACAAAATGTATATTTATAACATTTTTTTATAATTATAAACGCAAAATTTTATGTTGTCAACATAAAAACATATAATAAAAGAAAATTAAAAAAGTTAAACTGTCGCGTTTAACTTTTCAAGCCTTATGACAAGCTCGCTATTATTGTTTTCTAAAATCTGCAAATTGTAATCAAGGTAGTAGTTTTCATCAATTTGTTCCATAGTTATCTTGCCATCAGCTAAATCTTTTTGATAAAACACGCTAGGGTTATAGACGACCTGTGAAAGCGTTGCAAACATATACTGCAACTTTTCTGCAAGAAGCGTGTCAGGCTTATAGATATTTGTGACAAAACCGTTAAAGTCTTCAATCACAAAATATGGCAATCTAGTTGCAGTGAATGGGTATATATCAGATGTGAGTGTTATACGACTGATAAGCCCTCTTTGCTCTGCCACAGTTTTGTTGTTCAAAAGCAATGCTTTTCCAAGCTCCTCTAAAATGTCTTGACCAAAGCTGAACGTCAAAAACTCCCCAGGTTGAACCAAATGGTCATTATCTTCTATATAATCTTCTAGCCCCAAAAACAATATTGGATCGGTTTGCTTACTTTGGTATGGACTTTGTGTTGTGCTTGTGTACAAAACTTTGAATTCCGCATCGCAAATGAAATATTCTTCATTCCCCCCAGCGTTGACACCAGCCCTTATTGCATAAGTTTCTTCTCTTTCTGCACAGTGAATTGTTATTTTATTTGGAAATACAGTTTCAATGTTTATTACCTTTAAGTATGGATTATCTCTTTCGAGTTTGTCTTGTATGTCTTTTTTATTCAAAGCAAAAATTGAAGTGCCACGCTTAATTGCACTATTTTGCGCTATGCTTTCTTTTGCCTCATCAGAAAAAATGGTTGACTGATTTTTGAAATCAATTTCAACATCTTTTAGTGAAAACAATGTGAAATTCAAAATGACCAAGACAAGTAAAAGTCCAAGTAAGACTCCCCCCGCTATTAGCCATTTTTTATGCCTTAGTAATCCTTTCAATGTTTGCTCCTAACTTTTGTAAATCTTTCTCCATATGATAGTATCCCCTATCAATATGGAAAACATCATCGACAGTTGTGTAACCTTTTGCAACAAGTCCCGCAAGTACCAAGCCCGCTCCACCCCGCAAATCTTGACATACGACATTTGCACCATAAAGCATACTCTTGCCTTTTATTATTGCAGTTTTGTCATTTACCAAAATGTCAGCACCAAGTTTTTTAAGTTCGCTAACGTGCTTGAACCTTGACTCAAACAAATTTTCAACAACAACAGATGTGCTCCGTGCCACACTTAACATTGCCATTATTTGTGGTTGAAGGTCTGTTGGAAAACCTGGGTATGGCTGAGTTTCGATTTTTGCAATAGCCTTTGGTCTCTTGTTTGCAATCACCCTTAGTTTATCACCTTTTATGTCTAACTTGCAACAATTATTTTTAAGATTATGTATTAGTGACGAAATATGCTCACTGTTCACACCACTGAGTGTAACATCTCCGCCACACATCAGTGTTGCCAAAACATATGTACCTGTTGTTATTCTGTCAGTTATTGGAGTGTATTCTCCGCCGTCAAGTTTTGTAACACCCTCAATTTCAATTATGCTATTTCCAGCCCCACTTATCTTTGCACCAAGACTATTTAAAAAGTTTGCAAGATCAACAATCTCCGGTTCTCGTGCGCAGTTTATTATTTTTGTTGTACCTTTTAAAAACACAGATGCAAGCATTATGTTTTCTGTCGCTCCAACTGACGGAAAATCAATACTCACAACTCCGCTTTTCATATTAGTGCCATCACAATATAGGTATCCGTGTTTATCAACTATTTTTGCACCTAGTTGCTTTAAGCCTTTAATATGTAAATCAATTGGCCTTGCACCAATAGCACAACCCCCTGGATATGGCACTTTTGCCTTTTTAAAGCGAGAAAGTATTGCGCCAAGGCTAAATATTGACGACCTTATTTTTGACGCCAAACTAACAGGAATCTCACTCTTTGAAATACTGTCACATTGAATTTTTACGCAATCGTCATAAATAAATGTCTTCGCGCCAAGGTCTTCCAAAATGTTTAACATTGTAAGTGTATCTTCATACTTAGGAAATTTATGTAATATTATATCTTTATCGCACAAAATACAGCCTGCCAAAATCGGCAAAACGGCATTTTTTGATGTTTGAATACTTAGTTCTCCTTCAAGTCTATTGCCGCCACATATAAAAAAACTTTCCATGATAATACTCCACATTAACTTATGCCAAAAGTCTTTTTCCTGTGTCATAAACAATTTATTCGCTTATCCGCAAAACTTATTAAAACAAAAAACTTTTTTAAAGTTTAATATCTTTGTTTTTTAGTCTTTTCTGCTTTTCTTCTTTATAAAAATCGTACCCACCAAGATATGTTTCAATATTCCCATTTTCTAGTTCTATTGTTTTATCTGCAAATTTATTTATAAAATATCTGTCGTGACTAATAAAAATCAAAGTTCCATTAAATTTTTCTATGGCTTCTTCTAGTACTTCTTTTGCAGGTATATCTATGTGGTTTGTTGGCTCATCAAAAATTAGTGTGTTGATTTTTTGTTGCAGTAGTTGTGCAAGCTTCACTCTTATTTTTTCGCCACCTGACAAATTTTTAACTTTTTTATTAACATCATTTTTATAAAAACGAAAATCGGCTAAAATCGCTCTTGCACTTTTTTCATCTAAATTCACACTGTCTTTAAAACTTTCAAGCAAGGTTTGTTCTTCGTTTGGAAATTTTATAATTTGTGGTAAGTATCCAATTTTAACACTTGGGCCAACAATAACCTCCCCTTCATATGGTAATTCATTTAACCCCATTATACATTTGATAAGAGTCGATTTGCCACTGCCATTTTTTCCTATTATAGCAATTCTTTCACCTGAAAAGATTTTTAAATTTACATCATTTAAAATAGCAGTGCCATTGGGCAATACGGTTTTTAAGTTAATAGTCTCGATTATTCTCTTGCTGGTCTTTTTCTCTTCGTCAAACTTTATATCTAATTTTCTTAATTGTTTTGGCTTTTCAATAGCTTTCTTTTTCATTCTGTCTAACTGAGTTTGTAAAGCATGCGCCCTATCGCACATCGCTGAACTGTTTTTAGCCATGCCCAATTCTGAAAAGTATTTTATTTGTTTTTCCATTCTTTTCATTATAAGCTGTTGGTCTTTGTATGTTGACATCTGTTTTTCAAAATCTTTTTGTTTTTCTTCTAAATAATTTGTGTAATTAGTTGAATAAACTTTTCCCACACCAAATTCTAAAGATAAAATCTTATTGGATATTTTGTCTAAAAAATATCTATCATGAGAGACAATGACCATTGCCCCTTTAAAAGATTTAATATAATTTTCAAGCCACTCAATTCTTTCTATGTCTAAATGGTTAGTTGGTTCGTCAAGCAAAAACAAATTAGGTTTTATAAGTAGCGCCTTTGCTAATTGCACAAGTGTCTTTTCTCCACCACTTAATTTATTAAAACTTTGTTCTAGCATATCTTTATGGATTTTAAGACCTTCGGTTACTATATTTATATTTGTTTTTATATCATAACCACCAAGATTTGAAAATTTTTCAACAAGTTTGCAATATTTTGCCAAAACTTGATCGTAACTATCGTCATATGAATTGTTATCTAAATATGACTGTAATTGTTGAATTTGCTCTTCCATATAGTTCAAATCTTTAAAGCAGTCTTTTAAAATATCATAAACACATCTATCATCGTCAACGCTTGACCCTATTTGATCAAGATATGCAACTTTTGCACCCTTTTTTATATTTACGCTTCCGCTATCAATTTTCTCAATGCCTGCAATCATTTTAAGCAATGTTGATTTGCCACAACCATTCGGTCCAACAATCGAAATGCGTTCCCCTTCATTCAAAGTAAAAGAAATGTCCTTGAAAAGTTGGCCAAAGCCAAAATTTTTACTTAATTTATTTACATCTAATATAAGCATATTTATACTCCCTTTTGGAGTATGAAATAAAAAAAATCATACTCATCATTTTTAAAACTTGCAAAAACCGTTGCACCTAAGTGTAAGTGCAACCATTTCAAGTTTTTAGTACATGATGACTGTATGAAACCTCATGCCTTTATGATAAATTATAAATAATAAATTGTCAACCATTATTTTTTTCTACAACTTTTTGTTTAAAAATTTTTAAAAATACTTTTTGTCTATCAATTCCAGTAGTTTTATAAATTTTTTCGAATAATCATAATATTCATCTATCACGACATATTCGTTTGGCTTGTGTGCAAGTGACAAATCGCCAACACCAAAAATCACAGCTTCACCACAATAATCTGTATAATATCCCGCTTCACATCCTCCAGAGAAATTATTTAATTCAACTTGCAATATATTTGCAAATTCCTTTATAGATAAAATATCTTTTAAATCTAGTGGTGGAATTGACAATTTTTTATTAAGTTCATAACTGATGCCGTACTCGTTTTTCAAAATTTCTAATTCTTTTTTTATTTCTTCAACAAACTTCTCTACACTTTCTTTTTCTGTTGATCTAACATCAAACAATAACTTTGCAAAGTCCGGAACTTTATTTACAACTTCTCCTCCGCTAATGACACCACAATTTGATGTTAAATTAAATTGCTCTTGTGTTTTTTCAATAAAAGTTATAAGTTTTGCACATGCACAAATTGCATTTATACCATTTTTAAGAATACTGCTATGACAAGCTTTGCCAAAAAAATTTACACAATACTCATAACAAGCATTGGACTTTATGCAAAAATTACTTTTTGTTGGTTCTCCTAATATTGTGAATTTAGGCTTGATATTTAATTGTTTCATCTTGTTTATCGCAACTTCAATACTTGATAATTTTGTTTCTTCATCAGTAGTCGCCACTAAAACAATGGGTGCCTTTATTTGTTTAATATTATCAATGTTATCTAAAATAACTGAAAAAAAACTTTTCATATCAATTGAACCCAGTCCATACATTTTATTATCTTTTTTGGTTAATTCAAATGGATTGGTCGTATATTCTTTCATATTAGCAGAAACTGTATCAATATGACCTGATAATATTATTGGCGAAACATCTTTTAATTTTGTATTGATGCCAACCATCAATACTTCACTATTCCCATTTTGGTTTTGCAAAGTCATCACTTCTTTTGCTTTGTTTTTGAATTCATTTTTTAAATAATGATAATTTCTTCACAATTTAGGTCGGACTTGATTCCAACCAATTTTTCTAAATATTTCATTTTTACTCCTTTATAAAGAAAAAATCTGACGAGATTTATAAACGCCAGATTGTTAATATTATAAAAGAATATAGAACTATCATCTGACGGCACTAAAAACTCTGTGCCGTTAAACATTTAACAGCACAAAACTAAAAATGCCAATGATGCAACATGATAGTTCCTAAAAAATTCATATTTCTCCTCATATTTTTTCTTTATATTAATAATTTAACCTATTCATTAAAAAAAGTCAATAACAAATAAATATAATTAAAATTTACAAAATCATGTGGCTTTTATATGCGATTTATTTTTAAGAACTCTATCTGAGACTATTAAGGCAAAAGCCTAGTGCCAACATAATACCATTATAATAACCGCACTATTTGCGTAATCATACTTTTAGTAAAGATAATATGCAAAAATTAGAAAATCAACTAATTATAAATTTTCCCCAAACTGATTTATGGCATATTTTCCTTTAACCTTGTTGTATAATTCAGTTATTAAAAATTCTCTTGCTTGTTTTTTATTTTGAAAAAGTTTCAAAACGAAATTTTTGTCATAATTTTCAACTAAATATTTTGTAAGAAGGTAATAACTACTATAAGATGCAAAATTTTTATTCAATATATTCTCTTTAGAACTATTTAATTCTAACTTTTGTCCATTTTATTGTTTTTTTAAAAAGCAAGCAATACCCTCGACTAAATATTTTTCTGTGTAATCACAATTTTTTGATTGATTAAATAAAAAATTGACATAGTGCACATACTCATGTAAGATTGTTTTTTTGTATAGCTCAAAAGTATCATTTTTATGGCTTGGAATATTAACATAGTCATTAAAAGAAACAATTTTAATTTGATTATTGTTTGAAAATCCAATACACCAATCAGGAACAATATAATCTTCTTGTAATTTATTACTTATTTTATAATCTTTGTCAAATTCATGTTTGTTTTTTAAGATTTGGATTTTTACTTTATTATTGTTTAATGCTATATCAAAAAAATTAAAAATCATAATAGCATTCTTGTCTAACCAATCTATTAAATCATTTATAATATTTTCATCTTGTTCTTCATATTCAAAAATTGCATATTTGCTTTCTTTTATCATATCAAACTATCCCTTAAATTTACTTTATCATACATAAAATTTTATGTAAACTGTTTTAATTTATCTAAGAACTTTAATTAGACCTTTATTTCAGACAAAAAAACCAGAAGCGATGTGCTTTCTGGCTTATGAATTGTTTGCAAGTCTGTTTCCTATTATTTAACTCAAATTATAATAACTGTCAATGTTAAAAAACTCATTTGATATTAAAGTTGATATGTTCAAGTTTAATTTTTGTGTTGTTTTATTTCATTTTTTAAAATTTACCTTTTTTTGTTATTGTTTTTTACTCTGCCTTGCAACATTCAAACAAACGCCTATTGCAGACATAAAAACCATTAGTGATGTGCTTCCTGCACTGATGAAAGGAAGTGGCAAACCTGTTGGGGGGATACTCCCTGTAACAACTGCAATATTCAAAACAACTTGCGTACATATCACGCACGCAATACCAACAACAAGCAAACTTGCGAACCTATCTTTTGCGTTGAGTGCAATTTTTACAAGCAGATAGCACAAAAGTGCGAATGCTAAAATGAGCATTGTTGCTCCAAAAAAGCCACATTCTTCACATATGATTGAGAAAATGAAATCACTTTCTGCAAAAGGCAAATAAAGGTATTTTTGTCTTGAAGAAAATAGCCCTACCCCAAACAGTCCACCATTGCCAAGTGAATAAAGTGACTGAATAAGTTGAAACCCCTCACCTTGCGGAGAAGCCCAAGGGTCCAAAAATGCCATAAGCCTTAAAAGTCTGTATGGCTCAATTATGATAAGCACAGGCACAAGACAAAGTGCTGGTATTCCTATGTAAATAAAATACTTCAATTTTGTTCCACCAAAAAACAGCATTGCGAGCATGACTATTCCAAGGCACATCGTTATACTCATATTTGGCTCTAATATGACAAGTAGACAAAATAGTCCACCAACGGCCAAAGGTGGAATAATTGTTTTGAATTTTTTTGCATCGTCTTTATGCTCTGAAAAATGGCAAGCACAAAAAAGAACAAGTGTGAACTTCGCTATTTCACTAGGCTGAAAAGAAAATCCTGCAAAACCTATCCATCTTTTTGCACCATAATTTGATATTCCAATTCCTGGGATAAATACAAGAACAAGAAGAACTGTTGCAACAATCACGGCAACCCATTTGAATTTTTGAAGCTTTTTGTAGTCAAAAAATGTGAAAAATATCATGCCACAAAAGCCAAGCAAAACACCTATAATTTGCTTCACAAGAAAAAATGTTGAGTTGTCATAATTTTTTTGCGCTGAATAAAAACTTGCACTATAAACCATTATGCACCCAAAAACGCAAAGTGCAAGCGTACACAAAACCACAAGGACAGTCGTTTTGTCAAACTTAATCTTCATTTTCTGCAACAATTTTCGCAAAGTTATCACCTCTTTCTGCATAAGAACTAAATTCATCATAACTAGCACACGCCGGCGACAAAAGAACAACATCGCCAGAGCGTGCAATACTTATTGCGTAAAGCGTGGCGTCACTCATTTTCTTGAAAGACAAAACATCATTAAACCCACATTTAAGTGCTGTTTGCTTGATTTTTCCGCCCATTTGTCCAAAAGTCAAAATAGTTTTTGTGTGTTGTGTATGCTCAAAAATTTCGTCATAATCATAACCCTTATCACTTCCACCCAAAAGAAGAATTGTTTCGTCATTTATGCTATCCAGTGCACAAATTGTGCTGTCGGGATTGGTTGCCTTGCTGTCATCTATGTATGTAATATTGTTTTTTTTCAAAACAACTTGAATTCTGTGCTTTAAACCTTTAAAGTTTTTTAAAACTTTTTTTATCTTGCCGTTTCTAACCTTAAAAAGCTTTGCTATTGAAACTGCACAAAGCACATTTTCTAAGTTTTTGTCACCTAGAAGTTTTATGTCTTTTCTTTTTATTATCTTATGGCCATTAAAGCAAACATATCCTTTTGAAACATATGCCCCACAAGAATGCTGATTTAAAGAATACAAAACAGCATTGGCGTTTGTAACAATGTCAAAATTTTCACTGCAAACAAAAAAGTCTTTTGCGTCTTGATATGCCGTTATCTTCTTCTTTATTTGACTATAATTTTCAAATGTACCATGACGAGCAATGTGGTCAACGCCTATGTTTAATATTGCACTAACATCGGGCTTAATTTCTTCACATGTTTCAAGCGCAAAACTGCTAACTTCGCAAACCAAAATGCTATTTAAAGAAGTGAGATTTGCTATTTTTGTTATTGGTGTATCAGTGTTGCCACAAAGAAAAACATCTTTGTATTTTTGTCTAAGCATGTCGTATATCAAGTTCACTGTTGTGGTCTTGCCGTTTGTTCCCGTCACGCATATCTTTTTGCCGTATGAAAACATAAAGCCAAGATAAAACTCGCTAATAAATTTAATGCCCTTTTTTGAAAGTAAATCAATGTTTTCATTCCCAAGAACATTTACTCCGGGGCTTAAAATTGCACACTCAATATCATATTTTTCTATATCAACTAAGCTATCTAGCCGTATTGTATTTTTTATGCTTTCGCTTTTATTATCGTCGTCAAAAGTGTAAACATTTTTTGCCCCACGAGATAACAAAAATGAAACTGCACTTTTACCACTTTTTCCTGTTCCATAAACTAAAAAATTTTTTGTTAATATGTTCACACTATCCCACCAAAATATAAGATCAACGTGATTGTAATTAAACAAACAACCATTGTCGATATTATATATATGGTGACAATCTTACTTTCATTCACACCTTTTTTTTGAAAGTGATGATGAAGCGGAGCCATTAAAAACACTCTTTTATGCGTCTTTTTGTAATACAACACTTGGATAATATCACTTAAAGCTGTAACAACATATGGTATTACAAGTATTGAAATATATAGTTCAAGAACAGAAAAAACTG
>CALWTI010000022.1 GCA_944384425.1 uncultured Clostridia bacterium
TTTCTCCTTTAAAATTTTTTTCCATTTTTTCCAAACATTTTATTTTTATTAAAAAATTTTCCCCCCCCCCCCCCCTATTTGTCAAGCGTTTTGACAAAAAAGTTTTAATTTTTTAAAAAATTTTTGGATTTAGGGGCTTTTATTTGTAATCATTTCTATTATATACGAAAAATGCTCGTAAAATCAAACAAATAATATAAGATTTTTTTGAAAGACTACTTTTGTGCATACAAACATAAAACGGCATATATATTATAGATTTGACAATTGCTAGCAATTTGTGATATATTAGCCATTGTTTAAAATAAAAAGGAGAAAAAATTGCATGGTACACTCGCTGGAAAAATGTATTGAAGACATAAAAAACAGCAAAAGTATCGCCATTATGTGTCACGCCGTTCCTGACGCCGATGCCCTTGCTTCAATGGTGGCACTGAAAAAACTTATCAAACAAAACTTTACAGATGAAAATTTGCCAAAACAAATTGACCTTTTTGTCGATGCTGATGAGATAAGCGAAATAAATGGCGCCATAATTCAAGGTGCCGAACTAAACACAAGACACGAAGAAAATTATGATTTAGCAATAAGTGTTGATTGTTCTTCACTTTCAAGACTTGGAAAATATGCCGAGCTTTTCAAAAGCACAAAAAACAACATAAACATTGACCACCATGCCACAAATGAAAAGTTTGCAGACAACAATTTGGTGTTTGTCACCTCATCGACTTGTGAGGCGCTTTACAGAATTGCAAAGATATATAACATGGAAATAAGTGATGAGGTTTGCAAACTTGTTTATAGTGGAATAATCACCGACACAAACAACTTAACGCAAGGCACAATAACAGTAAACACACACAAGATAATAACAGAAATGGTACAAAGAAAAATCAGCCTTGATGCATTAAACGAGCACTTTTTCAAAAACAACACCAAAAGCAAGGCATATTTATTAAAGCAGGCGCTTGACTCCTTAACCTTTTACGCTGGTGACAGAATTGCATTTATGAAACTCACAAAACAAGACATCTCCGAGTGCGATGCAACTGTTGAAGATACCTATGGAATCGTCAACCACGGCACAGAGATTAAAGGCGTTGACATCGCAATACTTGCAATAAAGCAAGAAGATAATTCATATCAAGTGAGTTTACGCTCAAAAGGCGATGTTACGGTCAGCGAGATTGCTGTCGCCATGGGTGGTGGCGGACATGACCAAGTCGCAGCTTTTCACTATGAAGGGCTTTTGGCGGATATGAAAGAAAAACTTTTGCCACTTTGCCGTGAAGAACTTGAAAAACATCCCGTCATTGAAAAAGAAGCACTTTTTGACAACAGTGATGTTAGCGGTGAAAACCAACAAGAAAAATAATAAATTTTTAGGAGAAATTATGGAAGATATAACTTTACTTACCATGGACAAACTTGTTGCACTTTGCAAAAACAGAGGAATAATATTTCAAGGAAGTGAAATCTATGGCGGAATGGGCAACACTTGGGACTATGGTCCTGTTGGTGTTGAGATAAAAAACAACATAAAAAAGACTTGGTGGAAATGCTTTGTTCAAGAGAGTGACAACTCTTTCGGCGTTGACGCTGCAATTCTTATGAACCCACGAGTTTGGGAAGCAAGCGGACACACGACATCGTTTTCTGACCCAAAAATGGACTGCCGTGAGTGTAAGACAAGACATAGAGCAGACAACCTTATTGAAAACTACTGTGCTCATCACCACATTGAAGGCGTCATTCCTGACAAAATGACAAATGAAGAAATGGAAGCGTTTATTGAAGAACACAAAATCGCCTGCCCTAACTGTGGCAAACACAACTTCACGCCAATTAGACAATTCAAGCTTATGTTTGAAACAAGGCGTGGCGTCACAGAAGATGACACAGACAAAATCTATCTTCGTCCAGAAACAGCACAAGGCGAGTTTGTGAACTTTCTAAATGTGCAACGCTCAATGCGTGCAAAAGTTCCTTTTGGAATTGCGCAAATAGGCAAGGCTTTCAGAAATGAAATCACCCCGGGCAACTTCATATTCAGAACAATCGAGTTTGAACAAATGGAGCATCAACTTTTTTGCAAAGAGTGTGATGACGACAAATTTTATAACGAATACAAACAAAAGGCATGGGACTACCTTGTTTCAATAGGAATTGACGCAAACAAATTAAGATTCAAAGACCATGACAAACTTGCACACTATGCAAAAAATGCTTGCGATATTCAATACTTATTCCCATTTGGATACAGTGAATTAAACGGCGTGCACAATCGTACAAACTACGACCTTAGCCGTCACCAAGAATATTCAGGAAAGAGTATGCAATATTTGGACCCAGTGACAAATGAAAAATACATTCCATATGTTGTTGAATATTCAATCGGTTGTGACAGACTTATGCTTGCAGTACTTTGCAACGCCTACCGTGAAGAAAAGTTAGACGATGGCGAAACCCGTGTTGTGCTTGCCCTCTCACCTGTGCTTGCACCATACAAAGCTTGCGTCTTGCCACTTATGAAAAAAACTCATTCGGAAAAAGCGCATGAAATTCACAAAATGCTTTCAAAATACTTTATGTGTGATTATGATGAAAGTGGAAGCATAGGCAAGCGCTATCGCCGTGAAGACGAAATTGGTACACCATTTGCAATCACAGTTGATGATGAAACGCTTGCAAACGGAACAGTGACAATTCGTGACCGTGACACAATGAAGCAAATAACACTCAAAGTTGAAGAAGTCAAAGATTATATTTTGGATAAATGTCAATATTAGGCTATGAAAAAAATCTCCAAAAACATTAAGGAGATTTTTTTATTGTTCTTTATCTTTTTAAAAAATTATATATTTTTTTGTGTTTTTTCAATATTTTTCATTTTTTTGATTATTTTCTAAGCTATTTTCTTGTGTATTAAAATCAGCATTTTCTTCATTTAACAAATTATTATCTTCCAAGCATTTTTGACTATGAATATTTGATTTATCAATTTTTGAATAAATATAATCACGCAATTTGTAAAATCCCACTGCGAGTTTTTTGGACAAATAAACAGTAAGTCTATGCAAAGTTTCTTTATAAATAACCGACAAAATCATTCCGCCAACAAACATTGAAACAGCACAAAGCATTATCCACCAAAAATACAAATCTGGATTTAACCCCATAACATATTGATAATACTGTGGGCGTATGTATGTCCTTAGTAAAATGTTTTCGTGAAATAAATATACAAACAATGAACAACTTGATAAATAGTTGATAAATTTATTTTTGAATTGAAAAGATTTAAAAATATTAAATAAAAATAATAGCATAGGCAATGTTATAGGTGAAAACCAATATTCAAGCATTACAAATCTAGAAAAGTTTGGGCTCCAAACTGGTGCAATTCTATCCAAAACGCCAACAATACAAAATATAGCAAAAAATATTAAAAACCAAACGACATTCTTTTTTCGATTATTTGCAAAATCGCCACAATATAGTTTCATATAAGCAACTATAAAATACAACATAAAAAATTTTGCTAAATTACCTACTGCAACCTCATCTGCCAGTAAAAACCCCAAAAGACCAAAGAACAAAAATACGCACAAACAAAATGTAAAATGTGTTTTTTTGCTAATATTATGAATAATAATATTCAAAAATGGATGTACAACATACATCGCAACGTATATACCAATAAACCAGTTATTTTCAAATAAATCAGGCAAAAATTGTCTTAACCAATCTTCACTTGAAAATGAGTATCCACCAATTAAAAATCCAGAAAATATCAAGATAGATATCAAGGCTGAATCCATTAACAAATTGAATGTTTTTTCTGCCTTTGTCTTTTTACTATCCACCAAAAAATATGCAGAACAAATTATAAACAACACATTCCCTATCTGCCCTGAATTCATTAAAATTACTAATATAATTTTGGGGATGTCATAGCTTGGTGAATAGTCCACAAAGCTTTGTGAAGTCTGCAGTGCGTGACTCAAACAAATTAAAAATATTGCTATGATTTTTAATAATTCAACACCTGAAAGTCTTACACTTTTCTTTTCTATCAAGTTGTTGTTCATTTCTTTTGTCTGTGTTTGCATAATTACTCCAAAAATTAAATTTATTATATCAAACAACTTAACGAAAATCAATGCTCTCGTCACATCAAAAATCAATAATCAAGCAGATATAACTAGCTTTGTCGTTCTCCCAAAAATATATTTTAATGTAAAAAATATATTAAAAAAATACTCGAAATGACGAATTTATTTAAAAAAACTTTGGACTACTATGCCAAAGTTTTTTATAACTGATTATCTTCGCTGTCTTTACTTTTCAAAAACTGAATTTGCTCATATATGTCCGCCCAATTCAAAGGAAGTGCTGGCTCAACATATTTCACGCGAACATTAGGATATTTTTCAAATAATTCCTTTGTCTTTGAAATTGCTTGCTTATGCCCCATTTTTTCAAGGTTTTGCAAATAAATGTTTAAATATGACAAATAATTTTTCATACTGTCAAGAGATATGCAATCTTGAAACCTTCGATATAGATGTGACTGTTTGTCATACAAAAATGCTTTTTGAAATGATGTTTCGGTTTTGTATTTGTTGTGAAGCGTTGCAAAAGTTTCAACTATGTCATTCCAATAATTTCTCATATATGGCTCAACTTCAATATTTTGACTTTTCAAGCGCTCGACCAAAACATGATTTATTGCCTTGTTGACCTGTCTAATTTTATGCCTTACCTCAATTCTTGCAATTATGTCACTATTTTTCTCATCATAAAGGTCAATAGCCCTTATGTCTGCACCTTTTTTCCAGTACATAACTTTGGCATTTTTAAGCAAATTTTCACAGCGTCTTAGTCTTTGCCTTTCTTTTTTTAATATTGCTTTAAGTTCCATAGTGACTCTCCTTTTTATTATTATATCACAATTCCTAGTTCTAAGCAAGGTGGCAATTCAACCCCTTTCAAACTCAATGAGCCGCTTCTTTTTATCTATCCCACCAGCATAGCCCTTAAGCTCCCCCGACTTTGCAATCACTCTATGACAAGGAATGATGATTATATAATTGTTCTTTGCAAGCGCCATGCCTACTGCCTGCGCCGACATTTTTCTCCCAAATTTTTTTGCTATTTCACCATATGATATTGTTTTGCCAAATGGTACATTTTTCAAAATATCATAAACATTTTGACGAAAAGCACTTCTGTCTAAGACAAGCGGAAGGAAAACTGGGGGATTTTTTTTGTTAAAATAGTCGTCATACCATTGTTTTGTTTGATTAAATAAAGGTAACTTGTCATCTTTTTGACAATTTTTCAAACTTTTTGCGTTTTTTTGATTTTCAAAAAAAGTGGCGAGAAGATTTTTGCCGTCACTGAGCATATAGATTTTGCCGAGTTTTGAAAAATAAATTGAATAAAACATATTTTAATTTGTTATAAAAGTAACCAAATAATAAAGTGCATTTTCTTGACTAAACATCGCATTTTTTAACATATACTCAACATCTTCAAGTTCATACACAATATCCTTTAACTTTTTGATAGAAAAGTTTTTGGTTTGAGCACGCAGCCTTTTGACTGCAAACTCCTTTATTTTGAAAATGCTTGCAAGTTCACTGTCACTTTTTTTTGAGCAAGCAATAAAGAACATCCTTCTCATCTGACTTGAAAGAAGCTGAAATATTTTACTGTTTTGGTCAACTGGGCCCATAATGCGTGAAAGTATGTGAAGGCACTTTGAAACATTTTTTTCGCCAAGCGCATTTGTTAAGTCAAACACCCCTATCTCTTCATCGGCATGGACAAGGTTAGTCACATCATCTTTTGTCACTACATTTTTATTACTAGCATAGTCACAAAGTTTTTGAATTTCAACATCAAGCTTTGTCATATCTCGGTTGGAATACAAAATTAGCGTTGAAATTGCGTCACTATCGAACTTAACGCCCAAACTATTTGCCTTGTTTGAAACAAAATTTGCCATTTCGCTTTCTGAAAGTTTTAATTCAACAGTGTCGCAAAATGTGAAATCAAAAATTCCACTTGAAGTTGTATCAACCAAAAGCAAAGTGCAGAGTGGGTTTAAATTTTTTATATAGTTTGACAATGTCTTTTTATCTTTTTCTGAAATTTTTTGTAAGTCTTTGACAATAACAAGTCTTTTTTGAGCAAAAAATGAAAGTTGTTCGCAAGCAGAGACAACGGCGTTTGAATCAAAATTTTCATCGTCAAATATGGATATATCAAATTGTTTAACGCCAAGTTTTTCGCAGAAAAAATCAATACATCTTTTTGCTAGATATCCATCGCCCTTTAAGATGTAATTATTTCTCAATATATCTTGTTTAATAAACTGTGAATATAACATTTACTATATAATAACACTTGCAAAGTTTTTTTACAATCAAATTAACAGCATGGCACCACCCATAACGACTCCAAAAAGAGCAACTAGGCTGACGGCAACAGTTTTGGTCTTTATGTTTGACTTGACATAACCCGACGCACAAAATATTGCAGTATATGACGAAATGGCGAAAATATCACCAAAGTTTATAAGTGGTATGTACGCCCAAGAAAGCGAACTTGTCCACACCGCAAGTTGCGATACACAAAAGTAAATAAATTGGACAAAGGTAAACATAAAAGACAAAAACGGCATAAGCATACATAGTGGCACGACAACAAGCGTTAGCACAAACGCAAATTCAAAGATTGGTACGCAAACAAGGTTGATAATTAGCGACAAAATGTTGAAACTTGATGAAATTGTCATCAGCACAGGCAAAAGTCCAAGTTGAACTGAAAATGTAAGTCCAAGTGCTGGCGAAAAACTTTTTGCACCAATCTTTTCAAACATCTTTGTGCATGGTTTGCTGAGTGTGAATATACAAAATATACACAAAAAACTAAGTAGGAACCCGTAGTCGAAAACATACATAGGTTTAGCGCAAAGTATGATGAGTGCACAAATCGCAAGACTATTTAATCTATCATATTTTTTGCCAACAACTGCGCCAAATGAGAACACAAGACTCATAACAAACGCTCTGACAACGCTCGGCGCAAGTCGCATAAATAGACGAAAAACAACAGCGGAAAGAAAATAATCAAAAAGTTCACCCACTTCTTTGTTTTTAGTTTGTTTAAAAAATATGAAATTATTGCAACCAAAATTACAATGTGCATACCACTGACTGCCAAAAGATGCGACATACCACTTTCAAGATATGCACTGTCAATATCGGGCGCAACATTTGTTTTGTCACCAAAGATGACACAGGTCACAAAGCCCGCCATATCGGGGTCACACACAGACAAAAGATAATCATAAAAACTTTGTACAACATATTCATTAGCTTTAAGATAGCCACTTTCAACTTTTGTAATGTCAGTAAAATTTATGTAACATCTATATGGTGCATTGAGTTTATAGTAATATGTCGAATATTCATCATCTTTATCAAATAAGTCAACAGCCTCTAAGTCGGAAGAAAAAGTTATCACACTTCCAACATCAATATCTTTTTCGCCATACACCATAACACTAACACAAAAATTTTTATTTTTGCCAGAAATTGTTATGTCGTCTAAAACATATGAATCATAATTTTGGTAATATGTGGCACTTTTTATTCTGCCCGTTACCGTCACAAGACTATCAATATCTTCTTGCATAAAAATATTCGCACCACCAAGAAAATAAAAAACACCAATCAAAAATGCAAGGCACAAAATTGTCAGGCGTTTAAAATATTTAAATTTAATGCAAATAAAAAATAAAAATAAAAAAATAATTGCGACAAAAATAATGTGCAAAATAGAAATATTGACAAAATATTTTGCCATTAAAAGCCCTAAGACAAACATAACTGCAAAATAAAATATTGGTCTGTAATTTATTTTCATTTGTATATAATAATTAAAGCAAAAAATATTATTTTTTTCAACAAAAAAACAACATTATTTTATTTGCTTGATTTTTTTAATAAAATTACTTACAATAATAACAAATTGAGGTCGCTATGGGTAAGTTTATTGAACTTAAAAATGATGATGTTGTGAAATATGAAGCACTCACTGACAAGCCTTTTGAAAAAGTTTTTGCACTACAAAATGTGTTGAAGTTTTATAGATTCGCATTTGCAGGAACAGTTAGGTCAAGTGAAATTTTTTATGACACACCGAATGACCTTTTAAACAAAGCGGGAGTAATTTTGTCAAGAGTTCAAGAAGACGACAGAGTATTTTTCAAAGTCGCACCTTCAACAAGTTTAAGTAAAGTCACCACCCAAAAAATCTTTTCTCACAAAGTTGGCGTCAAGGACACAATTAAAGACCATGCCTTTTATCTCGTCGACGGAATCAAAGGACTTTTCTCAACACCTTTTTCTATTGATGTTGAAAATGTCATCAAAAGTGCTGTGCCAAAAATAGGCGTCTTTACAAATGCAAATGTTTACAAAGTTATCAGCGGAACAGGCTTTCACGCATTCATGTGCCACGAAGATACACGCTATGAAAATTATGAAACAAAACGCAAAGCTCGTT
The DNA here is from genome assembly GCA_944384425.1 of uncultured Clostridia bacterium. Lineage (GTDB taxonomy): Bacteria > Bacillota > Clostridia > Christensenellales > UBA1242 > UBA5893. Next base: position 8,581 of record CALWTI010000022.1, read on the forward strand.
CACAAGGTATGACTGTCAAAATGGACGGACCTAGTCAATATCAAAATGAGTTTATAAGTTTCAATAACGCGATTAAAAAATATTGCAAAGAGTTTGTTGAAATTCATGACAACACCTATGAGCATGCAAAGAGAATAACCAAAAAAATTGACCCAAAGCAAGCAAAAAAAGACAAAAAAGAAGCAAAACTTAAACTTCAAGAACTCAAAGGACAAAAAGACTAAGAAAGTATCACGCAGTTTTTCGGCAACCTTTAAAAAATGTAGACTGCCCAAAAACAAGCAAGACGAGGCTTGGGGCAAAAACTGCACTCTCGGCACAATTTTGCACTTTCATGCAAAATGTTGTGCTTAATGTTTGTTTTTGCCCCTTATACCGACCAAACGAAAATGTACGCTTCGCTTTACATTTTGTCGGTACTTTTTTATAGGTTATTAAAACATCAATGTATGTTTATTTTTTACTATTGTTGATATTGATATCATTTATTGGTATAACAAATTTTTTCACGAATTTTGTTACCTAAACGACTGTCTGTTTTGACATGGCAGAAACAAAGTATTGCGAAGTTTTTCGGCAGTCTAAAAAAACACAAGGGAGATATAAACTCTCCCTTGTGTTTTTTTGTCAAGGAATTTGGATTAGTTAAAAAGATCTTTATATGCTTTTCCAAATTTAAGCACTGGTGCTTTGCTTGCAGCGATTTTAACTTTCTCTTTTGTTTGAGGGTTGATTCCTTCTCTTGCCGCTTTTGAGCGAACTTCAAAGGTACCGAATCCAACAAGTTGAATTTTCTCGCCAGCTTTCAAAGCATCGGTTACAGCTTTAACAAATGCGTCATATGCAACATTTGCCTCTTTGAGTGTAACACCGGCATTGTCTGCCATTGCTCTGATAAAATCTCCTTTGTTCATCTTTGTCCCCTTTAAATAAATTCTTAAAGCACGCTTTAAGTATTTTCATTATACCCTACTTTGCAATATTTTCAAACTATTTTGACAAAAAAATCGCTAAAACCCGTATAAATAAACACATTCAGCACTATTTGGCTATGTAAAGCACGCCAAGGGTGTTTGGTCCGCAGTGCGTGCTAATGGTTGCACAGGCACTACTTTCAAGAATTTCTTCAAAGCCAAGTTCTTTGAGTCTTTGCAAAATGATAGTCCTTGCTGGCTCAACTGGCGACGAATATGTCACAAAAACACGGCGTTTATTAGGCTCAACCTCTTTGATTATATCCTCAAAATATCTAACGAGTGCATCAGAGATATTTCCACGATATTTCTTTGTCATCTGCATTTTGCCGTCAACAAGGCTTATGCGTGGTTTGATTTTTAAAAGGTTTGCTCCCAAAAGTGCAATTGACGAACATCTTCCGCCCTTGTGCAAGAATTTTAGTGTGTCCACCAAAAATGATGCTTGAACTTTGTCAGCTTCAACTCTTAGTTCGCTAACAATTGTGTCAATGTCTTTATCCTCTTTTATTTTGTCAACACAGCTTAGCACCAAAAGCCCACTGCCCGATGATAAACTTTTTGTGTCAATCACATGGACATTGTCAACATCATGGCTTGCAGTGAGTGCGTTTGAGCCTGTTGAAGATATCCCAAACGACAACGAAAAGTGAATGACTGCGTCATAACTTTCCCTAAGCTTTTTAAAAAACTCAGAATACTCATATACATTGACTGCACTTGTTCTGGCTAGCTGCCCGCTTTTCTCGGCATAGTCAAAGACGTCTTGTGGGGTAACATCTATCCCGTCTTTTCGCTCGTCACTACCAAGCAAAATTGTTATTGGCATAAGATGAATGTCGTATTTTTCAATTAAATCTTTTGGTATGTCGCAAGTTGAATCGCTGGAAATAGCTATTTTCATACTTCTTCTCCTAGGCTTAGTATCACATATATTTTTAATGTTGTCAAATAGTTGCAACATTTTTCAAGGCTTGGTATAATTTCAAATATGAAAAACCAAAACTTACATAGTGGACACAGAACAAGATTGCGTGCACTAATAGATAAAGTTGGACTTGCAAATTTGAGCGATGTGCAAATAGTTGAGCAAATATTAACAATGTCCAACGCAAGAAAAGACACAAATGAACTTGCACATGCTCTTCTCACAAAATTTGGTTCTATATCCAAAATCTTGGACGCTGACTACATGGCGCTTTTGCAAGTTGACGGCATTGGTGAAGTCACTGCAAAAATGATAACATATCTTCCTCAAATTTTCGATATCTACATCAAAGACAAAAACAAACGCTCATATTCATGCAAAACCATAGGCGATATATACAAATATTTTTTAAACATTTTTAAAAACTTTAATCACGAAGTGTTTGTTGTTGCGTATGTCAGCAAAAACTCAGTTTTTCAAAATTATGAAGTATTGGCACATGGTGACACAACACAAGTTAAACTAAATAAAGTTGATATGACAAAAGCTGTTGTTCTCAACAAAGCTGTAGCAATTGTCACTGCACACAACCACCCATACGGCAGTGCAAGTCCAAGTTCTGCCGACTATGATAGTTTTACAAGTTTGTGTACATTTTTCGCTTCACTGGGCATCACATATGTTGACAATGTCATAATTGGCGAAGACGGAATGTTCTCTTTCAAACAAAAAAGACTGATTGAAAAAGAACTTTTGGAAAATTAAAAAAATTGAGTAGTAAAATGCTACTCAATATTTATTTCCTTTATATCAACTTTCTCTTCGCCGTTTTCAGTTTCTGACAAAGCTTCGTGCTTTGTTTTTTTGTTATATTTTGGTTTTTTTTCAAGTTTTTGCTGCTTTGTTTTTTGAATTTTTTGTTCTATCTTCTTAATCACCTTTGGAATGAGTATGTGAAGTGGAATAGAAAACGCCATAAAGGCAACAAGTAGTAGTGCAACTTTTAGATTTATTGTTGTCATACCAAAGAAGTCACCCATTGCAACAATAGCCACAATCAAGCACACAAGTGACAGCGTGCAACAAAATATTCTGATTTTACTAAATGGCACACACAAAAACACTAAGTTGATGTATCCAGTAAAAATCAAGACGAGTGTTGAAAGTGTGGCAAATTCTTCTGCGTTTACAAGTCCAAATCGTGACAATATTATTGTCGCAAGGACATTTATGAAAATTAAAAGTCCGCTAGGAATACTTCGCTTCAAAACGACGGGAATAAACTCGCCTTTTATCAAGCTTGTGTTTGGTTGAAGTGCCAAAATCACCGAAGGAAGACCTATGACAAAAAGTTCAAGTAAAAACATCTGTGCTGGCTGGAATGGATATCCCGTCACCGTCACAATGGTGAAAAGTGACAAAAGTATTGTAAATAGCGTCTTCATCAAAAACAGTGTGCTTGACTGTTGAACATTGTTTATCACCTGTCTGCCCTCTTTGACGACGGCTGGCAAGCTTGAAAATTTTGAATCACGAAGGACAAGGTTAGACAAACTTCTTGCGACCTCACTTCCGTCGGCCATTGCGATTGAACAATCTGATTCTTTGAGTGCAAGAGTGTCATTCACGCCATCACCAGTCATAGCAACGACATGCCCTTGTTTTTTCAGTGTCTTTATTAGAGTGTGCTTTTGCTCAGGGCTAACCCTTCCAAAAACTGTGAACGAAGATGCAACTTTTTCAACTTCTTGCAAACTCATCCCTTCAAGCGAGATGTTGTTCTCGGCATTCTCAACGCCGACACGCTTTGCTATGTTTGAAACGGTGATTGGATTGTCACCTGAGATAATTTTTATTTCAACACCATTTTGTTTGAACCACGCAATCGTCTCTTTTGCGTCTTCACGAATTGTGTCTTCAATGACAATAAGAGCAAGTGGCGTAGTAGCTCGTGGCAATTTTTCGTTTTCGTCCAAAAAGTAATTTTCTTTATATGCAAGCATTAAAACGCGCATACCTTGGTTTGAATAATTGAATATTTGGTTTTTAATTTTCTTTGTTAATGAGCATTTGACAAACTCAGGAGCGCCCAAAACAAAAGTTCCAATATCTTCAAAACTTGTGGCGGTGCACTTTCGTTGAGAAGAAAATTCCATATTGTAAATACACTTCAATTTGTTTTTCTTGCCTAGATACTGAATAAGTGCATTTGAAGTTGCATTGCTCGTCTTTTGTGCATAAAGTATGTTTGAAATTATGTCTTCGTTTTTAAGTTTTTCAAGGCTTTTAAGCTGAATAATCTCACTCACCTGCATTGTTCCGTCAGTGATTGTCCCCGTTTTGTCAAGACACAGCACATTGCTTCTTGCAAGCATTTCAATTGAATATGGGTCTTTTACCATTGCCTTTTTCTTGCTAAGTTTAACAACGCCAACCGACAACGCAATTGTTACAAGCAAAAACATACCAGCTGGAATCATTCCAATAAGCGCCCCACCAGTTTTGGTGACGGCATATGTTAAACTGTGATTATATGAAAAATAATTGCTAATAAACATCAGCCCGCCGATTGGTATAATTCCAAAGCCGATGTATTTTATCATTGTTTTTAGGTCTTTGTTTAAGTTGCTGTTTGGATTTTTGAACTTCTTTGCTTCGTGCGCAATGGACTGAATGTAGCTTTGATTTCCAATTTTGTTGACTTTTGCAATACAACTACCGCTGATTATGAAACTTCCAGAAAGTATTGAATCACCCTCATTCTTTTTGACGGCGTCACTTTCACCTGTAAGTAAACTCTCGTTTACTTCAATCTTTCCACTCAAAATTATGCAGTCAGCAGGTATTGAATTTCCAATTGCAAGTTTAATTACATCGTCCAAAACAAGTTTGTCGGCAGCAATTTCAATATCAGTGCCGTCTCTCACAACTGTGACTTTGGGCATTGTAAGAAGTGAAAGTTTGTCAACTGCACTTTTGGCTTTGCACTCTTGAATTATTGAAATGAGGGTGTTTAAAAATATAACAACAATAAACAAAAGGTCGTTATAACTTTCAACTGCAACAAGTGCTGCAAATATGAGTATCCATATTAAATTGAAAAAGGTAAAAATATTATCAAAAAAAATGCGAAAGTAAGACTTGCCCGTCTTTTGTTTCACCTTGTTATAAAGCTTATGTTCTTGTCTTTCTTTGATTTGTTCGCTAGATAGCCCACTTTCTACTAGTGGTGTGTATCTTACAATATCAAAATCTTTTTTAAATTTCATCAGTATAATAAAATATTACAATACGAGAGCGCCATATGTCAACAAAAAGAGAAAAGCACAAAAATAAATCCCCCAACACCACTATAAAAAAAGGGCTGTGACAACCCACAGCCCAACTGCATAAAAATCATATCATAATTATTTCTTCGTGTAGCAGATGTATCCATCGACAGCCTCAGTTGCAATGTCAAAATTGGTCGAGTTCAAGTAAGTGTCTGGAATATTTTTTATATTCTCATTGATATACACACGCCCCGTCCCCGATTGGAGATTATATATCAAATATTCCGCACTGGCCTCCCTTGTCAAAGAGGTGACAACATCTTGACTATCAATATACACAGTGTTGAGATTGTCGCAACCCCAAAAGGCATTACTTCCTATACTTTTCACACTATCTGGTATTGTGATGCTAGTTAAACTTGTGCAACCATCAAAGGCATAATCTCCTATACTTATCACACTGTCTAGTGTGGTGATGCTATTTAATTGGTTGCAATTCTCAAAAGCTTTGGCTGCAATAACTTTGACATTTTTTAAATTCACACTCTGTATTGTGGTTGGAGCATCTATTACAAATCTTGTTGCTTTATCACTTGCCGTCGCTATACCATTATTTTTACTTTGTAGAGTTTCAAGCCATGGCGTGCCTAAAAAGGCATTATACCCTATACTTTCCAAACTTGCTGGTAAAGTTATGTCACTTAATTGAGTGCAACCAGAAAAGACACTATCTCCTATACTCATTACACCCTCTGGTATGGTGACTTTTTGTATATTATTGTTTCCAAATTCTTCTATTTCAGTAACCGTATACTCATTTCCTTCAACTGTTTGGAAAATATGAATATTGCTAAATGTTATTGCTAGTGGAACAACTTCCGAACTTGCCTCGTTAATATAGTCTACCCATGATTGGCAAATGTCAGTCAATTTAGTTACTGCTTCGCCGAGATTATCAGCAGTTACAACAACTTCTTCACCTTCTTCACCATTTCCTACTTTGTATGTTGCTGAGGAAACTACACCAAATGAAATAAATTGAATTGGATACAAAAGCTCGTCAGCGTTTGATGGAATAGCAAAACCATTTTCTCCAAAAAATTCCTCATTTATTGTATAACTGCCACCATTTTCAACATATAATGGAGTTATTGTCATCGCTGTTCCTTCATAAGCCATAATGTCATTACCTGGCCCTAAAGATTTTATTGTACTAGCATCTTCAAAAGTTATTGTGCTTGGCAACATAAGTGAGAGATATAATCCCATATCAGATGTCATCATAGTCATTACTTTCTCTTCTGTCCAGCCAGCTTCAAGCACAACTTCTTTTGGCTCAACTGTTATGCTAGACACTGACGATGGAATTTCAACTTCGGTTGCTGAGCCGGTATAAGCACCCAAACTAGCAGTTTTGTTTATGTCATCAAATGCAAACATCATATCGTTTATCACTTGATATTCAAGATTTCCCCGTTGAACATTTACTGTGTAACTAAAATCACCCATCGCGTCAGATATGCTTTGTGTTGCATCTTCAAGAGCAAGTCCCAAAACTATCCTGTTTGTTGAATATGGCTGACCATTTGATGCCTCTATTTCAACATCGTCAGTTTGTGCAAAACGAGTGTTTGCCGTTGTGCTTTCTGTGTTGTTTGTCACTGTTGCGTTTATTATCTCACTACCGTAGTTTGTTATGTCAAGTACTATGTAAAAAGCATAGGCATTACTGTCTTCTGCACTTGGCGTGCCATAGGTGAAGTTAAGTCCGTCATAACTTGGCTCTGTCCAATCTTGTCCTGGATGTTCAACTTCCCCTGTTTCTGGGTTATCTGGGTTATATGATGAAACGCTATTATAAAAATCATCAAGTTTTTCAAAGCCAAGTGAAGCTATATCTTCTGCACTTTGAATTTTGCTTGCATTTGTGCTATTCTCGGTGCTCCCAATTGGCGCAGTTGACATTGACCTATACACACTTAAATCTATTCTAACAAATACATCTGTCACCTCGTAGCTAACAGTGCCACTGACAGAATAGTTTACACTCATTGCACTATAAACGCCAAAGCATAGCATTGCCACGCTTAAACAAAGTGATGCTAAACTAAAAAACAGTTTGAATTTTCTATTCATATTATAACTCCTTGACATATCATTTGTGATGTTTGCTATAAAGTAATAATTTATTTCGTATATTAGTATATACGAATATTGTTCGTAAATCAAACTTTTTAGCATTTTTTTGCTTAATTTTAAAAGTCTATAACTATTT